>CAZVOE010000019.1:0-36636 GCA_964628935.1 uncultured Acidobacteriota bacterium | reverse complement strand
GCGTAGCCGGGGTCGGCGGCGCCTCCCGGTGCGATCATGGGCGCGATGGACGTGACGATCACGGCTCCCGAGACGGCGCTTTCCGGCGCCGCCGCCGGCACGATGGACGAGGAGTCGTTCCGCGCGTTCTACGACCGGACGGCGCGTCCGCTGTGGGCCTACTTGTCCCGGGTCACGGGCGACCCGGCCGCGGCCGACGATCTCCTGCAGGAGGCCTACTACCGCTTCCTCCGCGCGGGGGCCGCGCACGAGAGCGAGGCCCACCGGAGGAACTCGCTCTACCGGATCGCGACGAACCTCGCGCGCGACCGGGCCCGGCGGGGAGCCGGAGCCGTCCTCGTGCCGATCGAGGAGGAGCGCCCCTCCCCCGAGCGCGCCGCCGACCGGCTCGAACACCGAGCCGACCTCGCGCGGGCGATGGCGCGGCTCGAGCCGAAGGAACGGCAGATGCTCTGGCTCGCCTACGCGGAGGGGTCGTCGCACGAGGAGATCGCGGGGATCGTCGGCGTCAAGGCCGCGAACGTGAGGACGCTTCTCTTCCGGGCGCGGCGGCGTCTCGCCGGGATCCTCCGGGGAGGGAGCGGGCGTGGCTAGGCGGGCGTGCGCTCGGGAGGCCGAGCTGCTCGACGCGGTCGGCGCCGGACGGTGGCCGGAGCGGTGCGACGGCGAACTCGCCTCGCATGTCGCACGATGCGCCGAGTGCTCCGAGACCGCGGTCGTGGCCGTGGCGCTGTTCGACGAGCGCCGCGTCGCCGCGCGGGACGCTTCCGTCCCCTCCTCCGGCCTCGTCTGGTGGCGGATGCAGATGCGCGCACGGCGCGAGGCGGCGGTCCGGGCCGAGAGGACCCTCTCCTTCGCGCATGCGGTCCTGCTCGCGGGCGCCTGCGGGATCGCGGCCGCGATCCTGGGAGGTGCGTGGCTCGCGGGGGCGTTCGAGTTCCCGGACTTGCCCGTTCGTTGGTCCTGGATCGCCGGACTCTGCGGAACGGTCTGTGTCGTGCTCGCTCCGGTCGCGGTGTGGCTCGCGGTCACGGAGGAGTGAGCGTCCATCCGCGCGGCCCTTCAACAATTGTCGATTTGACTCTTTTTTCGGACCTGACGCCGTTCCGGCTTACCATCCGCCGCACAAAGGAGGAGGAAGCCATGCCGTTCGGAAGTTTGTGGTTGCCCGTCGTCGTCGCGACCGTCGCCGTCTTCGTCGTCAGCTCGATCCTGCACATGGCGCTCAAGTACCACAATGCCGATTACAAGAAGCTCCCGAACGAGGACGCGGTCGGAGAGGTCTTGCGGAAGGCCGCGCTCGCCCCCGCGCTTTACGTGATCCCGCACTGCATGGACGCGAAGTCGATGAAGGACCCCGAGGTCGTGAAGAAGTACGAGGCGGGGCCGGTCGGGCTGATCGCGATCATGAAAAACGGCCCTCCCGCCCTCGGGAAGTACCTCCTCCAGTGGTTCGCGCTCTCGCTCCTGATCAGCTTCACCGCGGCGTACGTCGCGCGGCACACGCTCTCGGCGGGGGCCGCCGGGCTCGAGGTGTTACGAGTGACGGGCACGATCGCCTTCGCCGCCTACGGGTACGGCCATCTCCAGGATTCGATCTGGAAGGGGATTCCGTGGTCGAACACGGTCCGCGGCCTGATCGACGCTCTCGTCTACGCGGTCGTCACTGGACTCGCGTTCCGGTTCTCTTGGCCGGGGGCTTGAGGCTCAGCGCCTCTTCTTTCCCCCGAGCTTCGCGTCGAGGGAGTACGCCCCCGCCCCGGTGAACGCGAGCGCGAGGAAGATCACGAGGAACAGGACCGCCTTCTCCTTCTGCCCGAAGGGGTCGTTCGCGTGAATCATGAACGCGGCGACCCCCATCGTGAAGACGAGAGGGACGGCGGCCGCGCGCGTGCCGAGACCGAGCGCCACCAGGATCGCGCAGAAAAACTCCGCCCCGATCGCGCCGGCCATGCTGAACGGGCGGCCGATCCCGAGCGGGTCGGGGAAGGTCGCCGCCTTCTCGCCGAAGGAGACGAGCTTCCCCCATCCATGGGCGGCGGCCATCGCGGCCCCCGCGGCGACCCGGAGGACGAGGAGACCGAACGAGGCGGCCTTGGTGTGGCTTCCCGGATCGAAGAGCCAGGCGCGCATGGGAACCCCCTCCGCGATTCGAAGGGAGGATTCTGACATCGTTCGCGTGTCGGGTCACGCGACGCGTACCCCGCCCAAAGGGCGGATGTCGAGTTCGACCGAGATCGCCGTTTTCCTGGTGGGATCGCAGGCCCAACGCGCTCGGAATCCACCGGCGAAGTCAGGCTCACACGTCCGGCTCCCCGCCGCACGCGAAGCACCCGCCGGACAGTTCGTCTCCCTCCTCGAGGACGGTCAGCGATGTGTCGGGATGTCCCGTTTCGAGACCGGACCCCATCCATGCCGCCGCCGCGGCCCACACGGTGCCGGGCGCGTGCTCCTCCAGCGTCCGCGCGAGCGGGATCGCGATCCGGCCGAGATGGTCCCGCTCGAACCGCTCGCGCGCCGCGCGGACCGTCGCCGCCGCCTCTTCGTTCTCCAAACCGCGCGCGAACGCCTCCTTGAGGCGCAGATAGCCGACGAAGCCTGCCGCGACCGAGAGGTGGTCGGGAGGATCCTCCGCGTGGGGATGGTAAGCGAAGGCCTCGTAGAAGGCGCGCACCTCCGCGAGCGACCGGCCCGGATCGCCGAGCCCGACGTACGCCGCCTCGCGCGCCGATGCGGGACCGCCAGGTCCGAAAAGAGCGAGGTAGTGCCCTTCGACCGCGTTCCCTGCGGCGTGCACGGCGTCGCGCAGGGCCGATTCCTCCACCTCCTCGGCGAGGGCGGCCACTCGCTCGTGCCACCCCCCCACCGGGCGTTCGAAGAGGAGGCCCGCGAGGCGCCACGCGGCCGCCTCGCGCAGGAGCGACTCGGGGATCCGATCGCGATCCATCTCACTTCTCCGCGACGGCGAGCGGGATCCAGGCCGAACGCATCTTGCGCGCGCCGACCTCCCGGCCCGCTCCCTGCCATACCGCGACCGCAACCTGCGACCGCCCTCCCCCTTCGAGTCCCCGGGGGAGCGGTCGCGCCAGGAGCACCTCCCAGCCCTTCTCGCCGCGCTTCCCCGCTCCCGTCGCGCGCTGCTCGAGCGCGGGCTTTAGCGTCCCGGGCCCTTCGGCGACCAGGTCCTGCACGGAGCGCGTCCGCGGCCCTTCCATGACGTTCCCGAGCGCCCGCGCCGGGTTGTACCGCTTCGCCATCGCGACCTGCTCCGGGGAGCCGGGGGCGAGGGACGCCGCCTCCTGCGGGTAGTGCGGGGTCGCCGTGTTCGGATAGAGGGAGTGGATGTCGTCGTCGCGCCCGGCGGCCCAAGCCTCCCACGACGCGCGCCAGTAGACGATCTCGACCGAACGGCCCGGCTCCCCCATCTGCGGAGCGGGAAGATCGCGATCGAGCGCGGCGGGGAGCTGAATCGCGCACGCGTCGGCGAATCGCGCTGGGGCGACGACGTCGTCGGCCGAGCCGTCGTCCCAGGAGAGCCGGAACGCGATCGTCGAGCCGTCGGTCGCGGCTTGGATCCGCATCTCGGGGGTCGAGGGGACGGTCATCCGCGGCTCGACGAGGTCCTGCAGGAGGAGGGCCGTCGTGTGGACCGGCACGTCCTTCCAGACCGGATCGTCGGGGGTGGTCGGGAGTTTCGTCACCCGCACCGCGGCGACCTCGGCGGGGGACGGTTCCGGTCCGCGGCTGCAGGCGAGCGGAGCGAGCGCGAAGACGCTCAGGACGGCGAAAAGCGCGAGGCGTCGCATGGATGTCTCCCTCATGGCGTGTTGACCCGGAGCACCTTGAGGCGAGGATCGAAGGCGGGACGCACGTGCACCGGTTCCCGAACCGGGACGCGGAGAATCTCGGTCCCGTCCTCCTCGTAACCGAAGACCATGTCCCCCTTCCGCTTCCACCGCGGCACGATCCGCTCGGTCGAGCCGAACAGGGCGAGGATCGCCTGGAGGTCGGGGTCGTTCGGCCCGTTCCGGTACGTCTCGATCGCCTGATCGACGCCCGGGCCGAACATCTGGCGCAGGTACGGTCGCGGCGCGTGGATCGGCGGGACGTAGTAGACGTTCGGCTCGAGTCCGAACTGCGGGAAAAGCGGAAGCGCCACCTTCTTCACGTGGACGAGCCAGTCGAGCGGATTGTCGGGGTTCGCCTTCTCGGGGAGCGAAATGAACCCGGCGAAGCGGATCTTCCCGATGCAGTTCACGAAACACTGCGGCTGGAGCCCCTGCTCGATCTTCGGGAAGCACGCGATGCATTTCTCGGAGGTGCCGGTCATCGGGTTGAAGAAGGTCTTCTTGTAGGGGCAGGCCTTGACGCATTCCTGGTAACCGCGGCACCGCTGCTGGTCGAGGAGGACGATGCCGTCCTCCGGTCGTTTGTAGATCGACCCGCGCGGGCAGGAGGAGAGGCACGCCGGGTAGGTGCAGTGGTTGCAGATGCGTGCGAGGTAGAAGAACCACTGCATGTGCGGAACCTGAAGGAACGCCCCGTGGTCGATGAGCCCACCGGCGCAGTCGTCCTCCCCTACGTTCGGGTGGGCGTAGTCGAGCTCCTCGGGGCGCCAGCCGACGACGCGTTCGCCGGCCTCCGCCGCCTCGAAGATCGTCCGCCCCTCGTACGTTCCGCCCTCCCACTCCTGAGCGCCGAGCTTCTCGAGGAGGTGGACGTCCCACGCGAGCGGGTAGAAGCCGTACGGCTTCGTCTCGACGTTGTTCCACAGCATGTACTCCTGCCCCTTCCCCGAGGTCCACGTGGTCTTGCACGCGAGGGTGCAGGTCTGACAGGCAATGCACTTGTTGACGTCGAATACGGCGCCGAACTGCTTCGCCGGCCGCGACTCCGGGTACCAGTAGGACATCTCCCGTCCGAGTTGCCAGTTTCGTACGCGCGCCATCAGCCCCTCCCTCCTTTTCTCCCGGAGCCGGGGACGAAACCCCCCTCGAGATAGGCCCTCATGGCCGCGTTCTCGTACCCGGGCCGGAAGCCGAGCGCCGCCGGCCTCCACAGGCCCTTCCCTTCGAGTCCGCCGGGCTCGGCCCGCGTGATCTTGACGATCGCCTCGCGCGGCGCGCCGGTCGGGCAGTGGACGTCGGGGACGAACCCCTTGCCGATCTTCTGGCCCATGAGTTCCTTGCGAACGAGCGAGTCGGTCATCCAGGTCGGTTTGAGCCAGCCGCGCGTCGCCGACTGGTGGGAACCCGAACGGAACATCGCCTGGTAAGGAGAGCGCGGATTCTTCGCGAGGCCGTCTTTGCGCGATTCGTGCCCCTCGACCGACCCCGGGGTCGCTCCGTACATGTTGAACCACATCCGGGTTATCCCCCGTGGCGTTCCGGGGTAGTAGCGCGCCCGGCAGAGGAGGCGCGAGAACTTGTAGTCCTTCGCGTTCTTCTCCCAACCGCGGAACGGACGGTCCGAGGGGTCCGAGTCGATCCAGACGTAGTCGCCGTCCTCGACTCCGAGAGCCCTCGCGTCTTCCGGGTTGATGTCGACGTACCCCTCGCCGACGAAGGGGGACCGCTTGTCGTGCCGATAGATGTCGCCGAACGGGCCGAAGAGAATCGCCACCATGTCGGTGTCGATCGGCATCGTGTGGGCGCCGTGACGGTATTTCGGCGTGTGGAAGACGAAACGGTAGCCGTCCTTCGCGAGCGGGTGAGCCGTCCTCGCGACGGCCGCCCAGGGCTTGACGACGTTCCGTCCCTGGCGGACCTCGCACGAGAGGTCGTCCGGAGCGACGCCGTACGCCTCGGGGCCGGCGTGCCGGAAGCACGGGTGCGCCGGCGGACCGACGATGACGTTCGGCTCGAAGAAGGTCGAGTCGATCGGCTCGCGGTGCACCGGAAGGTTTTCCCCCGCCTCGATGAACTCCGCTTCCTCGCGGTAGAACTCGAGCCGGCCGGTCTTCGTGTACCACGGGCGGGACTCGACCACCTGCTCGTAGCCGACCGCCTTCGGGTTCGTTCGGGTCATCATGAGGGCGGGGATCCCGTGCTTGGCCTTCTCCTCGAGGTCGCGGATGTCGTAGCCGCGGGCGTTCGCGGAGAAGTCGAGGATGCGCTGGAGGTAGACGTCGGTGCGCCCTTCGTTCACGAACTTCCAGGCGTCCCGAAAACGGCCGTCGCCGGTCTGCCGCGCGAGCGCCTCCCCGACGAGCGCCAGGACCTCGATGTCTCCCCGCGTGTCGAAGATCCGCGGCAGCGGCGTCCGCGGGAAGACCGTGAGGAACGGGTTCGTCACGGATGCGCACATGTCGGGGTGTTTGAGCTCGCACCAAGAGTCGACCGCGAAGACGACGTCGGCCCACTCGCACGACGTCGACCACCACCACTCGTTCACCGCGATCATCTCGATCTTCGGCAGGACGTTGACCACCGTGTTGTAGTGCCACTTGACGTTCCCGAGGATCGAGTTCGCGTTCGCGAACCACATCGACTTGGTCGGTGTGGGCATGTGCGTCGCGCCGGTCAGGAGCTTGTTCCCGACCCGGAGCGGATGGTCCTCGTGGTTGTAGTAGTGCGCCGACTCGGCCACCCAGTACGGCTTCGGCCGCGCCGGCTTCGCGGGATCGAGTTCGAGGTCGAAGGGGTTCTCGAAGATGTACTGGGGGGCCCCGTTGAACATCGCGGTGCGGTAGTTCCCGGCGTAGGAGCCGACGTTCCCCGTGAGCTTTCCCACGTTCCCGGTGAGCGCCGCGAGGAGGAAGATCGTCCGGTCCTTGTTGTCGTTGTTGAAAAACTGGTTCGGCCCCATCCCGACCGCGAAGAGGGTCGTCCCCGGGTGCCTCGCGAGATCGCGGGCGAGCGCCTCGACCGCCGCGGCCGGGGCCCACGTCGCTTCCTCGGTCGTCTTGGGATCGAAGTGGGCGGCGTACTCCCTGACGAGGTCGAAGACGGGGCGACACGCGACCTTCGTTCCGTCCCCGAGCGCCACTTCGACCGTCCCCTCGAGGAGAGGGTCCCCGACGATCGACCTGGCGCCGACCTGGTCGCGGGTGACCGCCCGGGGGACGTTCCGCGAACGGTCCCACCAGACGAAATCGCCCCACTCGTTCCGGACCTCTTCGGCGACGAGCATGTCGGTCTGGAGGCCGGGCGGAGGGGCCGAGTCCCCTTTCTTCAGGACGGTCGTTTGGTTCGAGAGAGCGGCCGGCGCCCCTCCGAACACCTCCGCGGCGCGGAGATAGCCGAGGGTGTCCATGCGAACGAGGATCGGCAGGTCGGTGAAGCGCTTGACGTAGTCCTCGTCGAAGAGGCGGTCCCTCAGGATCACGTGGGAAAGCCCGAGCGCGAGCGCCGGGGTCGTCCCCGGCCGGACGACGATCGCCTCGTCGGCCTTGGAGCAGGTCGCCGAAACCTCGCAGGCGATCACGACGATCCGCGTTCCCTTGACGCGCGCCTCGGTCAGCCAGTGGGCGTCGGGCATCTTCGTCGTGATGAAGTTCATCCCCCACACGACGACCGTCTTCGCGTGCTCGACCGCGTGGAGGTCGAACTCGACCGTCTGCTGGCCCGTCACCATCGGGTGGCCCGGCGGAAGATCGGTGTGCCAGGAGTAGTTGTCGAAGCCGCGGCCGCCGAGCGCCCGGTCGGGGCCGACGCCGCGGATCCTGGCGTCGAGGAGCGCCATCGTGTTCGCGAGACGGTACAGCCCGAAGACGCGCGTCATCCCGAGGAGGGGCATCCCTCCCCGGAACTTGAGGACCTGCGTCCCCGCCCCCTTCGTCGCCTCGACCATCCGTTCGTCGTAGTGCTGCGCGCGGAGCCGTTCGGCCCCCTTCTCCCCCGAGTAGGTCTCCGCGATGTTCGTGAGCGCCTTCGCGACGAGGTCGGCCGCCTCCTCGTGGGTGACGCGGACCCAGGCGTCCTGTGCGCGCTGGAAGTACGCGGACGGCGGCCGCCCGTCGGCCCCGCGGGGAAAGCCCGCCTCGACCCACTTCTTGAACCCCTCGCGGACCATCGGGTGGCGCACGCGGCGGTCGCCGTAGAACCGGCGCGTGAGGGCGAGACCCTTCTGGCAGACGCGCGGGTCCCAGCGGTGGGACACGCCGTGTCCGGCGAGGTCCTTCGCGAGGCCGTATTTCATCGTCGGCCCGATGCGAGTGACCACCCCCGAACGGACGTACCCGTTCAGGATGCAGTTGTGGGTGTCGTTCGGCGCGCAGAGGAAGGTGAAGGTCGAGTCGTACCGGAAGAGGTCCCGGTAGACCGACTCCCAGTCCCGGTTCGGGTAGTGCGCGAGGGGATTGTCGATCGCCTCGAGCCCCCACGCGTCGACGGCCGACGCCGCGAAGGCGCCGAAGCCGGCGGCCGCCATCGCCGCGAGGAACTCCCGCCGGGTCGTTGCGCTTTCGCTCATCGCGTCTCCTCCCATCGACGGACGTATGCGACCACGTCTTCGATCTCGTCTTCGGAAAGCTGCCGGTGCGTCGTCGACCCCGCCCGGAAGGACGGCATGGAAGTTCCCGCGCGTCCCCGCCCGACGGTCTCGACGAGGTAGGTGTCGGTCGCATGTTCGAGAAGGACGGGGTTCCGGAGCGCCGGACCCTCGGCCCCCTCGCCGTTCGCCCCATGGCACGACGCGCAGTTCGCCGCGTAGAGGCCGTGTCCGCGTCCGGCGTCGCCCGAGACCCACCGCGGGGGCTTCGGGTCGGGCTCGATCGCCGTCCCCCCGAGGTCGCGGAGGTAGGCGACGACGGCGCGCACCTCCTCGGGACGGAGGCCCCCGTCCTTCTCACCCCAGGCCGGCATCCGCCGTCCCGGCCTTCCCGACCGGACGGTCGCCTCGATCAGCGCGTCGGGGGCGATCGCGAGAAAGTCGCGGCTCGCGATGGCGGGAAAGGCCGGCATGCCGGGGTAGCGCATCCCCTGCCCCTCCGTACCGTGGCAGGCGGCGCAGAACGTTCCGTAGAGCGTGGCGCCATCCGTCCGGAACTCCCGCTCCCCGAAACGCAACGCCCGGATCCGGTCCTTGGGCCAGAGCGCCTCGGGCATCGAGCCGGTGCGCAGGGCGAGCATGTAGAAGGTGAGCGATTCGATCTCGGTCTCGGAGAGGCCGAGGACCGGCATTTGCGAGCCTGGGACGACGCGGCCTGGATCACGGAAGTGCTCCGCGATCCAGGCGGCGACCGTTCTCTCGCCTCCGGAAACGCGGGAGAAATCGAGGCGGCCGGGGTCCTTGAGCCCCTCGGCGGTCAGGTCGGGGCCGTCATCCCCGCCGACCCCGTTGACCTTGTGACAACCGCGGCAACCGAGTGAGTGGAAGACCGCCTTCGCCTCGACGAGACCGGGGGCCCCGACGCGGGACGCGAGAAAGACGTCGAGGGCCACGCGGTCGTCGGGAGGAATGTCCCCGAACGAGGTTCGCCACGCCGGCTCCGGGGCCGTGGCGCGCTTCTCCAGGTGGGCGTCGTACCAGCCCGGGTCCCAACCCGAGGCGCCCACGCGGGAGAGATCGCCGCCCGCCACGCCTTCCGCTCCCCCGGGGCGGACCGTCCCTCCCCGACCGTCGAGAGCGTGGCAGGCGAGGCAGTCGAGGCGCTCGAACAGACCGCGCCCGCGCTCGAGGTCGGCGAGGCTCGGGACGGCGAGGTGGGTGTGACAGGTGCCGCAGCCGGCGTACGAGTCCTTCCGCGCGAGCATCGGCTCGGGCCAAAAACGCACCGAGCCGTGCGCATCGGCCGTGTCGGTCGCCCTCCCCTGTCCCCCGTGACAGACGGTGCACCCGAACTCGGCGGGATCGTGGACGACATCGGGGTGTTTTCCGAAGGTTCGGTGCCCTGCGATCCCCGCCTCTCCCTGGGCCATCCCGACATGGCAGGTGACGCAACGGTCCGCGACCCGGAGTTGGGGAGCGACGACCTGCCGAAGTTGGACTTGGAACTCGGAGGCGGCGTCGGCAGGAAGGAGCGCCGCGTACTCCTTCTGAAGGCGTCGCCAGTCCTTCGCCACGTTCTCGTCCCACGCCGCGACGACGAGCATCGCGAGGGTCGCGAGGCTCGCCACGAGGAGGAGGATCTTCGTCTTCCGCATCTCAGTGCACCGGCCATTGGGAGGGCGACCAGTAGAATTCCCAGTTGGGTCCGCGGAACCACGTCCCGACGATCGTCAAGACGACGAAGCCGCAAAGGAAGCAGGTGAAGAGGGCGAGCGCCCCGGCACGCGTCGAGTCGTGACGTTTCATCGCCGCGATCGACCAGTAGGCGTAGAGGGCGGTCAAGACGGTCCCCGGGTTCACGAACGTGATCAGGATCTGCGGCGCGTCGGGCCACCACTCGCGGATCCACCCGAACCGAATGGCGAACGCCTCGAGCGCGACCACCGTTGCGAACCCGAAGACGGCCGACGACGCGGTGAGCCGGAGCCCCCCGGGCCCTCCGAACCACTCGCCCGTCCCCGCCGTCTCGCGGTCGAGATACGGGATCAGGCCGAGGCCGAGGATCACGATCGCCGGGATCCCGATCCCTCCCATGAAGGCGGAGTAGGCGACCAGCTCTTGGAGGCCGAGGAAGTACCAGGGGGCCTTGGCCGGGTTCTCGGGAACGAGCGGGTTCGCGAGCTCCTTGAGGGGCGCGTCGGCGACGATCGCGAGCGCGAGACAGATCCCGACGGTCAGCATGAAGACGGCGATCTCGGCGTGGAAGAGGTGCGGGAGCGCGGGGAGAGTCTGCTCCGGCCCCTTGCCGACGGCGGCGGTTTTTCCGCGGACGACCGCTGCGAGCGAGTAGGTCTTCGCCGGCTCGTCGTTGAAGACCGGTTGCGTGCGCGGGTCGGCGGGGCCGAGGCGGCGACTGGCGTCCGCGGGGCGTACGATCCCGCCGTCCTTCCGCACCCTCCAGAAGTGGACGGCGAGGAGGGCCGCGAGAGCGAGGGGGAGGAGCATCACGTGGAGGAGGTAGAACCGGATCAACGCCTCCTCGCCCACTTCTTCCGAACCGAGGAGGAGGAGCCGCTGGAGCCCTCCGATGTCGAACCATTCGGTGATCCCGAGCGCGTCGGTGATCTCCCTCGGCGACTGCGCGATGTTTGCGCCGATCGTGATCGCCCAGTAGGCGAGCTGGTCCCACGGGAGGAGGTATCCGCTGAACGAGAGGCCGAGCGTGACGACGAGGAGCCCCATCCCGATGAGCCAGTTGTACTCGCGGGGACGCCGATAGCCGCCGGTGTAGAAGACCCGCACCATGTGCAGCAAGACGCCGATGACCATGACGTGGGCCGCCCAGCGGTGGATGTTGCGGATGAAGCGGCCGGTCGGGACGACGAAGTGGATGTCCTTGATCGAGTCGTAGGCGACCTCGGGGTACGGCTTGTAATAGAACATCAGCAGGACGCCGGTCACGAGGGTGATGAGGAACGCCGAGAACGACGCGATGCCGAGGCCCCACGTGCTCGCCCAGCGGAGAGTCCATCGGTGGACGCGGACGTTGTGGAGGTGGAGGAACACGTTTCCGAAGACCCAGGAGGACCGCGCACGATCCGAAACCGGCGGCCCGGAGCGGAAGGCGGTCTCCTTGAGTCGGCGCGGCGTTTGCCGGAGGTTTTCGACGAAGCGCGAGAGGACCGGTGCCTCGCTCATGCCGTCTCCTTCGTCCCGGCCGGGACCGTTGTCCCCGCGTCGACGATGAAGAGGCCCGACCCCGCCGCCTTGACCTTGAGCCAGGGAAGCGCTTTCGGAGCAGGACCCCTCACGACGCTCCCGTCGGGGGCGAACACCGATCCGTGGCAGGGACAGTGAAACCCATCCGGTTCGGCGCGGACGATGCAGCCGAGGTGCGTGCAGACGGTCGAGATCGCGTAGACGCCGTCGCCGTCCCGAAAGACGGCGCATGAGCGCCCCGCGGGCACGAACGGCGCGCCGGCGACGAGGGTCTCGGGGAGCGCGACCTTGAATTTCTTCGACGGGGACGGGAGGACCGCGGCCCGGGGGAGGCGCGCGATCCCCGCCATCGCGAACGCGAGGGCGGCCCCCGCGGAGCCCAGGGCCGCAAGACCGAGGAAGTCGCGCCTTGGGATCGGCTCGGGGTCGAGCCGCGATCGGGGCGGTCCGGAAAGCGGCTTCGTCGTCATGGGTTCCTCCACGTGCACGAGAACGCCACGCGTTCCATCGTGATCGCCTCGACGGGGCAACGCTGCTCGCACAGCCCGCAGCGGATGCAGCGATCCTCGTCCTTGACGATGGCGGAGTGCTCCTCCGGGTCGAGGCCGGATGCCAACGCGTCCACTCCGTCGAGATCCGCAAGGGAGACGAGCTTGAGACACGCCGTGGGGCAGACGTCGGCGCAGCCGCCGCAGAGGACGCAGCGATTGCCGTCGAAGACCGGGGTGACGCCGCAATCGAGGCAGCGCGAGGCTTCGCGCCGGGCGAGGGTCTCGTCGTAACCGACCTCGACGACGGCGAGCGGGTCGCGCAGGCGCTCGGCCGCTTCGAGGACGGGGATCTCCGTCCGGCGGAGCGCCTCGTACCCGGGCTCGCGCCGCCAGCGCTCCTCGACGAGGTGGGCCTCGGTCGCGTCGGGGGCGAGCGCGCGTCCGGTGACGGCGCGGTAGATCGAACGGGCCGCCTTCTTTCCGGAAGCGACGGCGTCGATCAGGAGGCGCGTCCCGTGCGCGAGATCCCCCGCGACCCAGACCCCGGGGGCGGTCGTCGCGAGGGAGTCGGGATCGACCTTCGGCCAGCCGGGCCGCGCCTGCTCCACGTCGGCGCCTCCGTCCGCGAGGAACGAGAGGTCCGCGGCTTGGCCCGCCGCGAGAAGCACCGTGTCGCATGCGAGGACGCGGACGTCGCCGTCGTCGAAGACCGGGGCGAACCGCCTCGCCTCGTCGTAGACCCGGAGGCAGCGCCGGGTCCGCACTCCGGTCACGGCACCGTCGTCACCGCGCAAGATCTCGACCGGCCCCCAGCCGTTGACGCGTTCGATCCCCTCCTCGTCCCCTTCGAGGATTTCCAGGGTATCGGCCGGCATCTCTTCGAGCGTCTCGAGGGAGACGAGCCGGACCTCGCGCGTTCCCGGGAGCCGCGCCGCCGTGCGCGCCGCGTCGTACGCGGCCTGCCGGACGACGGTTCGGGCGACGTCGTACGCGACGTTCCCGCCGCCGATCACGACGACCCGTTCCCCCAGGGCGAGCCGTTCGCCGAGCGCGACCGACCGCAGGAGGTCGACCCCGCCGAGCACGCCGGGTCCCGACTCGCCGGGGAGGCCGAGGGTTCGGGGCCGTTTCGCCCCGACCGCGAGCAGCACCGCAGCGTGATTCCGCCTCAGCTCTCCGAAGGAGACATCGCGGCCGACCGTGACGCCGCATCGGATCTCGACGCCGAGAGCGCGGATCACGTCGATCTCGCGCTCGATCACCTCGCGGGGAAGGCGATAGCCGGGCACGCCGAGGGCGAGCATGCCGGCGGGGATGGGTTCCATCTCGAACACGACCGGCCGCAAGCCGAGGAGGGCGAGGTCGTGAGCCGCGGAGAGGCCGGCGGGACCGGCCCCGACGATCGCGACCGGCTCCCCGGTGGCCGGAACGAACTTCCCCTCCACCCGCGCCCGGACGAGGGTGGCCATCTCCTCCGCGTCGGAACAGGCGCGCGCGCCGCACGCGCGGACGCCGTCGAGGATCTCCCGGACGGGACGGGATTCGGGACCGAAACGATCGCAGACGAACCGCTTGAGGGCTCGGATCGCCACGGGACGGTCGGGCCCGAGGAGATTTCCCTCGTCGTCGAAGCGGGGGACCTTGCCCCGCCGGCACGCGGCTTCGCACGGGGCGCCACAGATCCGCCCACAGATCGAAGCGAAAGGATTCGGCCCGCGCGCGATGAGGTAGGCCTCTTCGAAGCGGCCCTCCGCGATCGCCCGCACGTACCCGCGCGCATCGGTGTGCACGGGGCAGGCGTCCTGACACGAGATCAGGCGCCGGTGGTGCCCCTCCGGGGGCACCTCGACGCGGAGCCGGGTCGTCTCCATCTCGGCCTCTTCCGGGCAACCGTACGTTCCCGAAAGGCGCTCGGGCCGTGACCTAGGTCACCGGCCGGGATGGGTCTCGCGATATCCTCCGCGGATGCGGGACTGGAACTCGGCGCCGCTCAGCGCGCTGTGCGCGCACATCGTGGAGCGGTTCCACAGCGGGATCCGGGCGGAGTTTCCCAGGATCGAGGGGCTCCTCCAGGCGGCGCGCGACGAGACCGAGGCGGGGCGGGAGTTTCACGAGGCGATGCTCCGCAGTTGGCGGGCGCTCGGCGTGGAACTGCGCGCCCACCTCCAGAAGGAGGAAGCGGCGCTGTTCCCGTTGGTGTCCCGGCTCGAAGCGTCGGGGGACGCCGACGGGCGGACCGTACTCGCGATCCTCGACGGGCTCGGACGCGAACACGACGACGCTGCGCTCGCCTTGCTCTCTCTCGCGCGCACGACGAGCGGATTCCGTCCGCCCGTCGGGGCGTCGCCGGTCGTGAGAGAACTCTACGAGCGCCTGGAACGCTTCGACGTCGATTTCCGGGAGCACGTCCGCCTCGAAAACGAGGTCCTCCTTCCCAGAGCCCGCCGGCTCGTCCTTCGGTAGACTGGGCCGGTCGATGAGATCCGTTCGGGAAGTGCTTCACCAGGTCCCCTTCTTCCAGGATCTCCCCGAGAGCGTTCTGGACGAGATCGGGTCCGCATGCCGGGAGCGGATCTACCTTCGCAACGAGACCCTCTTCCTTGAAGGCGATCCGCCCCGCGGTCTCCTCGTCGTACGGGCCGGGGCCGTGAAGATCTTCAAGACCGGCGACGCAGGGCGAGAGCAGATCCTCGAGATCGAAGGACCGGGCCGTTCCGTGGCGGAGTTGCCGCTCTTCGACGGCCTTCCCTATCCTGCGAGCGCCGCGGCGGTCGAGGACGCCGTCATCCTCGAGATCTCCGTCGCGGAGTTCGAGCGGCTTCTCGCCCGTCATCCCGAGCTGACCCGCGCGGTGATCGCTTCCCTCGCATCACGGCTCCGCCGCCTCGTCGGGCTCGTGCAAGAGCTGTCGCTCATGGACGTTCGGGGCCGGCTCCTCGAGTTTCTCCGCGAGACCTCAGGGGGGCGGTCGACCTTCGAACTCCACCTGAGCCACCAGGAGATCGCCGCGCGAATCGGCACGGTGCGTGAGATCGTCTCGCGCCTGTTCGGCCGTCTCGCGAAGGAGGGGGTGCTCCAGGTCGAGGGGCGAACGGTCACCATCCTGCGCGGTGACGGAATTTAAAGAATCTGCGGGACCGGGACGACCTGTCGGAACGAACTCCACCGCGCGTTGCCCGGAGGATAATCGACGGGAGAACGGGAGGTTTCGATGCGCTCATGGCCCCTCGCGATCGCGGTGTTTTCCCTCTCGACGGCGGGGGCGGCGCCCCCAGTCGTCGAGACCTACTCGATCGTCGCGGCCGACCCGGAAGCGGGAGAGGTCGGCGTGGCCGTTGCGAGCCGCTTCTTCGCCGTGGGATCGGTCGTGCCGTTCGCCCGAGCCGGTGCCGGCGCGGTCGCGACCCAGTCGTACGCGAACACTTCGTACGGGCCCCGCGGCCTCGACTTGCTCGCCTCGGGGCTCAGCGCCGGCGAGGTCGTGCAGGTGCTGACCCGCGGCGACGAGGGACGGGATTCCCGCCAGCTCGGGGTCGTCGCTGCGAACGGCGACTCGGCGACCTTCACCGGCTCGAAGTGCAACGCGTGGGCCGGCGGGCGAGCGGGCCCCGGCTACGCGGTGCAAGGGAACATCCTCACCGGGGAGCCGGTCGTCGCCGCGATGGAGCGCGCGTTCCTGGAAAGCGCGGGGAAGCCCCTCGCGGAACGCCTCCACGCGGCGCTCTCCGCGGGCGACGCCGCCGGGGGCGACAGCCGCGGGAAGCAGTCGGCGGCCCTCCTCGTCGCGCGCGCGCGAGGAGGGTACGGCGGCTACAACGACCGGGCGATCGACATTCGGGTGGACGATCACGCGGAGCCCGTCGCCGAACTCGGCCGATTGCTCGGGATGGCGCTCGTCACCGACCACTGGAACCGCGCGTGGACCGCCTTCACGGAGAAGCGCTTCGCCGATGCCGTCCCCTGGCAGGAGCGTGCCGCCCGGGCGGCCGAGGCGCAGACCGGCGTGCTGCCGGAGGTCCTTTACGACCTCGCGGTGATCCGGCTCGCCGCCGGCGACCGCGAGGGAGCGCGGGCGGCGCTCGATCGAGCCCTCCGACTCAACCCGAAGCTCGCGGCGCAAGCCGCGTCCGACCCCGACCTCGCCGGACTGCCTCCGCCACGCGACTGATCGCGGTACATTGCCTCGAATGCGCTCTTGGGATCGCGGCCTCGCCCTCGCCTTCGGCCTCTTCGTCCTCGCGGCCAGCCAGATCCCCGCCCTCTGGGCCTGGCGGGCCGAAGCGCTCGATCACTATCCGACGAAGGTGTACACGGGCGCGATGCACACCTACGCCGACGACGCGGCGACCTACTGGTCGTGGATGGACCAGGCGCGGGAGGGGCGATTCTTCTTCACCGACCGCTTCACCTCGGACGAGCATCCACGGAACTACGTGAACCTGCTCTTCTGGGCGCTCGGGAACGTCTCCCGCGTGACCGGGCTCGACGTCGTCACGGTCTACAACGCCTCTCGCCCCGCCTTCGGTGCGGTCCTGCTCGTCGTGCTCTGGGTCCTCTCCTGCCGCCTCTTCGAGAGGCCGGGGGAACGGCTGTCGTGTTTCTCGTTCCTCGTGCTCGCCGGGGGGTGGGAGGGCCTGATCGAGTTCTCGCGACAGCACTTCGGGACGGGACACGTCTCGAGCCCGCAGTGGTGGACTCCGGAGATGAGCACCTTCTACAGCCTGCTGCTCTTCCCCCACTTCCTCGCGGGGTTTTTGTGCATGCTCGCGGCCCTCCTCCTGATGATGGAGGCGTGGACGGAACGCGGAAGGACGACGAACGCTCGCGCGGGTTACGCGGCGACGGCCGGGGCCGTGCTCTTCGTCCTGACCTTCTTCCACCCGTACGACGTCGTGAGCGTGGTCGGGGCCCTTCTCGGCGCGCCGGTCCTCTTCGCCCTCGTCGGCCGTGGGACGCTTCGACGGGATCTCGCGCTGTCCGCGCTCGCGCTGGCGGTCTGGTTGCCGTCTCTCGCGTACAACTATTGGCTCTTCCGGAACAACCCTGCGATGCACGCTTGGGACCTCCAGAACCACATGGTCACGCCAGAGCCGGTGCGCCTCCTCGTCGGGCTGGGCGTCGGGTTTCCGCTCGCCGTCCTCTCCACGCTCGTCCTCCGCCGGATGAACCGGCCCCTTCTCGTGATGTGGATCTGGCTCGCCGCGATCCTCGTCGCGATTCACTTTCCCGTGCGGTTCCAGCGGCGGATGATCGGGGGGATCCAGTTCCCGATCGCCGCGCTCGCCCTCGCCTTCCTCATGCTCGCGGTCGTGCCGTGGCTCTCCGGCCGCTTCGGAACATGGCGCGACCGGATTCCGTTGCCCCGGGCGGTGGGCGCGGGGGCGCTCGTCGTCGGAGCGCTCCTGATCCCGCTGCAGTGGGCGACTCCGTATTACGTGCACGGGAACGAGTGGGGACGTCTGCGCGCCGTCCGGTATCCGTCCTGGCTCGACGCGGACGTGGTCGCCGCGCTCCGGTTCCTCTCGGCTCTCTCCCCTCCGGAAGCGGTCGTGGTGTCCTCCTACGAGACCGGGAATTTCATCCCGCACTTCACGGGAAAGCGGACCGTGCTCGGTCACTACGCTCTCACGATCGACTCCGACGCGAGGGGAAAGGAGGTCGCGCGGTTCTACGGGGGCGGGCCGGAGGACGATGCGTGGCGGCTCGAGATGCTGAAGCGCTGGAAGGCCCGTTACGTCTTCCACGGGCCGCACGAGCGCGCGCTCGGGGCGTACGATCCGGGGTCGCTGCCGTTCCTTCGGAGGCTCCACGTCTCGGGAGAGGGGACGGCGACCGCCTCCGCGGTGTACGAGGTCGTCGGTGTCACCGTTTCGGCCGAAGGGACTTGAAGGCGCGACGCCTCTGACCGGCGAATCCGCTCCGTCCGCGGCGTACCGCCGACCGTCCCCTGGAAAATCGTGGTCGCCTCGCGATCCCCGCCGTACTTACGAAGGACCGCTTTTCATGGAGGAACCGATGAAGCGTCCCGTTCGAATCCTGTTCGGCACCGTCGTCGGCGCGGCCCTCGCGGCCGGGGTTTTCGCCATCTCCGCGCCGGTCGGGGCGGCCCCTCCCGATTCCGGAAGAAAGCAGGTCCAACTGGCTTGCAAGCCCGGCTGGCGCGGGAGCGTCGCCGGACAGTACGGCGGCGTCGCCTTCGGCCTCGCCTGCGACAACGGACGGTCGACTACGATCCTCGAGGGAACCGTCGGCACGGCGTACAGCGCCCGCATGGGCGTCGAGAGCGAGACCGGAGCTTTCGACTGCTTTTTCTCCGGCGATTCCGCCGTCGTGCAGGAGCGCTGCGTCGAGGTTCGCCTGTCGATCCGGTAGGGGGGACATTCCGCTTTTTCTTGCAATTCCCACACGAGGGAATTGCAAGAAAATGAGGAATGTCCCCGAAGCCACCCTACAGGTCGCTCACGAGTTTCCACGTGATCGTGATCCGATGAGACGAGGGGGATCATGACGCCGGACCCTGCCCGGGAGCGGATCCTGGCCGCGCGGATGCGGCTGCGCGCGCGCTTCCTCGCGCGCATGGACGGGACCCCTTCCCGGGCCGACGCGAGGCCGCTCGGTTCGGGCCCGCCGAACCGGCACGGGATGCCGAAGCTCCCCCCCGATCAGACGCCGACCGCGCCGGGGAAGTGGCCGGTGCTCGATCTCGGCGGGCAACCCGACATCGGCCTCGACCGCTGGCGTCTCCGACTCGAAGGCGCCTGTCGCAACCCCTCGACCCTCCGCTGGGAGGACTTCCTCGCGCTCGAGCCGGCAGAGGACACGAGCGACTTCCACTGCGTCACCGGGTGGTCGCGGCTCGACGTCGCCTGGAAGGGGGTGCGCTTCGCGACCGTCGCGGCGCTCGCCGACCCCGACGACGATGCACGCTTCGTCCTCTGCCACGCCTACGACGGCTACACGACGAACCTCCCGCTCGAGGAGGCGCTCAAGGACGACGTCCTCCTCGTGCACGCGGCCGACGGCAAACCCCTGCCACGCGAGCACGGCGGGCCGGTCCGGATGATCACGCCGCAACTGTGGGCCTGGAAGGGGGCGAAGTGGATCCGCCGGATCGAGATTCTCCGCGAGGACCGAAAAGGGTTCTGGGAAGAGCGCGGCTACTCGAACACCGCGCACCCCTGGCGGAACGACCGGTACGCGTAGCGTGAACCGGGGCTTCGACTACGAAGAGCGAATCGACCCCCACGGCGAAGGTCGCACGCTCCTCGAGTACCTCGTCTCGCGGTATCGGCACTCCGGCGAGAGGGAATGGGCGGAACGGATCCTCGCACGGCGTGTGCTCGTCGACGGGGTCGCGGCGAGCCCGGACTCGGTACTGAGGCGCGGGCAGGTCGTCGTCTGGAGGCGCCCTGGGTGGGAGGAGCCGGAGGCCCCCGCTGCCTTCGAGGTGCTGCTCGACGACCCCGACATCCTCGCGGTCGCGAAGCCGGCCGGCCTTCCGACCCTTCCGGGCGGCGGCTTCCTCGAGCACACGCTCCTCGCCAAGGTCCGTGCGCTCGACCCCGCTGCGGCTCCGCTCCACAGGCTCGGCCGGTGGACCTCCGGAGTCGTGCTGTTCGCCAGGAACCCCGAGACCGCGGCCGCCCTTGCCCGCCAGTTCGCCGATCGAACGATCGAGAAGCGCTATCGCGCCCTCGCCTCGGGCCTCCCCGATCGCGACGCGTTCCCGATCGAAGTCCCGATCGGAACCGTCCCGCACGCCCGTCTCGGCACGGTCCATGCCGCAAGCCCCTCGGGTCGACCGGCGCGGACGCGCGTCGCCGTCGTGGAACGGCGCGCGGACACCTTCCTCTGCGACGTCCGGATCGAGACTGGCCGCCCCCACCAGATCCGCATCCACCTCGCGGCCGCGGGCCATCCGCTCGTGGGAGACCCCCTCTACCCGCCCGGCGGCGTTCCCCCCCCGGACACGCGCGCGGTTCCCGGCGATCCGGGCTACTTCCTCCACGCCGCGGAGATCACGTTCCGGCACCCGCGGTCGGACCGATCCGTCGTCGTGACCTGCGATCCCCCGCCCCGACTCCGCTAGCGCTGCGCGATCCTCAAGGACAGGCGACCGTCCCCGAATCGAGGCACTTCGGGCTCCCCGGGGGCCGCTCCACGCCCGCATGGTTCCGACCGTACGAGCCCTCGGTGGCCGCGCCGCGCGGGACGATCACGTAGTAACGGTCGCCGGGGGAGGGTGTGATCGTGGCCGTCGTCGCTCCGCCCGTCGTGCACAGCTTCGCGGTGTGGCTGTAGAAGGCGCCGAGCGCGCCTTCGTAGATCTCGTAGTCGTCGTCGCCCGAGGCGCACGACGCGCTCCACTGGAATTCGAGATCGCCCCCCGCGACGAGCGAAGCGGTCATCGGCGTTCCCGCCACGAGGTCCCCATCCGGCACGCTTCCGTTCCCCCCGCCGCAGGTCGCGCGCCGGTAGACGACGTAGAAGACCCAGTTCCCGGTGATGCCGAGGGCGCATGCGTCCGTCCAACCTCCGGGGACGACGTAGACCGCGTTCTTTCCGGGTTGGCACCCGAGCCCGTCGTGCACGACGCTCGCCGCGAAAGGGTTGTTGGCGTTCGAGTTGAGGAACCAGAGCGACACGGTGAACGGAGGTTCCTCCACCAGGATCTCGCCCGCGAAGGGCTCCAGGTTGAATTCGTTGATTGCGCCGTCCGTCAGTTGCGGCCCGCTCAGGCTGAAGATGGCGGGTCCGGGGCTCGGCAGCCCGCCCTCGTAGATGTTGATGGAGTCCTCGACGCTCGGCTGGGTTCCGCCGAGCTGCGAACCCCAACCGATTCCGACGCGGAGGATCTCGATGGGAAAATGTTCCGCGGGGGGATTGAAGACCACGGCGGCCTGCTCGTTCGTGGCGAAGCACGGACAGGTGACGCGGCCCGAGCCTCGGAAGTTGTCGAGGCGTGGCTCCTCGGGGCACTGGGCCGAGGTCTCGTGCGCGAGCGTCGCCCCGAGGAGGGCGGCGCAACCGAACGCGGAGAAGCGGCGAAGGCCGACCATCGTTTCCTCCCGGCTAGGGGGCTGCCTGAGCCTCGCGCGAATATGGGTCCGGGAGGCACGGATGGCGATTACGAATCCGCCATTGCCGGCGATTCCGCGCTCAACGCACCCGGATCACGAGCGCGTGCTCGTCCTCGTACGCCGTGCGGAAGCGCTCGTCGCGGCGCATCAGGTCGAAGAAGGGCCGCGATCGGGGCTCCTTGGGAAGAAAGACCCAACCCGCGCGGAAGTCCTCTTTCAGGACGCGGTAGGCGTCCGTCGATCGGCCGAGGTGTAGATCGAGCGCCTTGGCGAACCGTGCGGGGTCCTTCCGGAAGAAGAAGACCGGATCGAGCGCGACGACGTACCGGCCGTCGGGCCGTTCGTGGTAGAGGATCGAGAAGTCCCACCAGAACGAGTGATAGACGAGCTCCCCCGGAGCGGCCTTCTCGCGGAGGAAACGGACCGCCGGTCGGAGCGCCTCGGCGGAGCCCATGCGGAGGAGGCTCGCTCGCAGCGCGAGCACGCTCCCGTCCCCGGCGCCACCGACGAGGCAGGCTCCGAAGATCGCGACGGTGGCGGCGAACGCGGCCGCGTGCTTCTTTCGGAGCCTCCGCAAGGTCGTGCCCTCGAGGAGATCCGCCCACAGCCGGGCGGCGGCGACGATCGCGATCGGGAAGAAGCTACCGAGGAAGCGCTCCGACAAGAGTCCCACCGCGAGGAGGACGGCGCTCATGAACACGAGCGCCAGCGCGTCCGACGACATCCTGCGCCGCGGAACCGTCGCCCACGCGACCGCTCCCGACAGAGCGGGGAGGAACCCCGGGAAACTGCCGAGGAGATGCGTGAGCTTGGGCGGCATGAGTTCCGGTCCGAAGAGGTAGTCGGGAATGCGGGCGCCCGGCAGCCAGTTCTCCCGAGCGACGAGGACGATCTGCTCCCACGCGAGGAGCAGATTGTTCGGGAAGTACGGGTTGCACACGAGGCCGATGGCGATCCCGCCGCACGCCGCGCCGAGCGAGCGGTAGGGGGTCGCCTCGCGGCGGAGCGCCCGGGCGACCGCGGTCGCGACGGCGAGCGCCGGCAGGAGCGCGAAGGACGAGTGGGTGAGCGTATGGAGCGCGGCGGTCGCGGCGAGCGCGCGGTTCCGGTTCGTGACGAGGAAGGCGCACTCGAGCAGGAAGAAGGCCGACCCGAAGAGTGCGGGGCGCACCAGGACGAAGTCGTAGAGGAGCGGGGGGTCGGCGACGAAATAGAGGACGATCCAGAACGGGACGGCTCGGGCCCCCGCGAGCCTGAGGGAAACGGCGAAGGCGGCGAAGAAGAGGAGGCTCGCGGCGACCGCGGCGGCCTTTCCCGGCGCGACGAGGTCGTCCCCGGCGTGCAGTTTCTGGAACGGAATCAGGAAGAGATGGAACAGCAAGTCCTTGTCGCTGTACCGGTCGGCCCACGTGCTGAAGGCCGCCTGCGGGAACTCCCGGCGGAACCCCTCCGCCGCGATCCGCTCGGCGGCCCGCGTGTGGAAATAGCTGTCGGTATCGATGAGGCCGGGCACCGAGAACTGTGCCCATCCGAGGAGCGCGGCGCACGCGAGGACGGCGGCAAGGGGGCCGGCGTAAGGGCGAACGGAACGAAGCACGGGAGACTCACCCCACGAGATCGGCGATTGCGGGCGCCCCTATCATAGTTCCGTGCTCCGCATCTCCGAGATCCGCGCCGTCGCCTTCGACCTCGACGGCGTGCTGATCGACACCGAGAGGATCAACGTGCGCGCCGCGTTCGAAGGGTTCGAGTCGCACGGATACGCCCTCGATCCTTCGGACGCGGCGTGGATCGTCGGCCGGCATCCGATCGACTACGTGCCGGACCTCGCACGCCGCCACGCCGTCCCGGAGGCGCTCCTCCCGTCGATCTCGCGTCGGCAGAGCGAGAGCTACTTCCGGCTCTGGAAGGACGAGGCCCGGCTGCTCGACGGCGCGCTCGAGGCCCTCGACGCGTGCCGGGGGCGCGGATACCCCCTGGCCCTCGCGACGAGTTCCGGGCGGGCGAGTGTCGAGGAGGCGCTCGACCGCTTCGGCCTGCGGCCTTACTTCACCGCGACCTTGACGAAGGACGACGTGTCGGCCAGGAAACCCGACCCCGAGATCTACCTCCTCGCGGCGGAGCGGCTCGGCGTCGCGCCGGCGCACTTGCTGGTCGTGGAGGACTCTCCGCACGGGATCCGTTCGGCCAAGGCGGCCGGGGCGATGTGCGTGGGGGTCGGCGCGGCGATCGGGGCGGACCTTCGCATTGGATCGCTTCGGGAGTTCCCCGCCTTGCTTTAGGGGACATCAGAATGCGCGGTTGAGCTTGACCCCGGGCACCAACCTGGGCTCGTTCGAGGTCGTCGGCCCCTTGGGCGTGGGCGGGAGGGGAGAGGCGTGCCGCGCCCGCGACACTCGTCTCGGGCGTGAAGTCGACCTCAAGGTGTTGCCGCGCTCCCTCGCCACCGATCGGGAACGGCCCGCCCGGTTCCAGCGGGAAGCGCAGGTTCTCGCCTCGTTCCATCATTCCGACGTCGCGTCGATCTATGGGGTCGAGGACGCGGGGGGACTTCTCCGTCTCCTTGCACGGCGCGCTCGTTGACCGGACCGCGGCAGGAAGGAGTCGGGAACGGTCGGTCCTCCGGACGAGTACCTCGACCTCTCCCCGGACGGGTCGCGTCTGGCGTACGGACGTTCCGACGGGAGGCAGCAGGACCTCTGGGTGCGCGATCCCCGGCGGGATGTCGCGATGCGTCTGACCTCCGAGGACACCAACGAGGTCTGGCCGGTCTGGTCTCCCGACGGGACGCGCATCGCCTACTCGTCCGACGAAGGCGGGTCGTTCGCGATCGCTTGGAGATCCGCGTCGGGGACCGGAAGGGCCGAGACGCTTCACGGCGTGGAGGGGTGACGGGAAGGAGCTCTTCTATCGTGGCCCGGACGATTCGATGCTGGCGGTGCCGATGACGCTCGAACCGGCGCTCTACGTCGGTCGACCGGAGACGCTCTTCTCGAGACCGCTCCAGTCGGGCCGGATCTTCCGCAATCGGTATGTGGTCAGGGCCGACGGGCGGCGGTTCCTTCTGAACGCTGCGACGGAGAGGCAATCCGTCGCCCCGTTCTCCGTGGTCCTCAACCGGACCGCTGGTCTATAGCGGCTTCGCCGCCGCGGATGAGACGCCCTGGACCCACTCGATCCGCTTGACCGCGCTCCGCACCACGAAGACCCGCTCGTTGTTCCCCGCCGGATCGGCCGGCACCACGAAGAAGCCGGGGCAGCCGGGCGCGAAGGCTGTGGTCGTTCCAGCGAGCTGCTCCCCGTCGGCGAAGTGGACGATCAGCCGGCGGGCTTGGACCGGCCGGTCGGAAAATTCGTTCCGGTCTTTCCGGGTTGGGTCTCCCGCGAAGTCCTTGACGAAGAAGAGGGCCTTGAGCGCTCCGACCGGGACCTTGACCGAGGAAACGCCCGGACCGTCCGTGATGAGGTGGAAGAGTGGACGATTCGGCGCGAAGTCCTGGATCGTGCCCTTGAGCACCCGACCGTCGGTGAAGTGGGCGACGACCTTGCAGATGCCGGACGAACCTCCCGTCATGCGCGTGCCCTCCGAGCGGTGCGAAACGTAGGCTCGGAGGAGGGCTGACGCTAGGGGACATTCCGCCTTCTATTTCAAAGATTGAAAATTCGGAATGTCCCTTACAGACGCTCGGCAGCCGATCTCCCGGTTCGTCTTCTGAAAGGGGCGCCCCTCGTCGTCGAAAACGAAATCCTCGAGATGCCGATCCGGTCGAGGTTCATCAATCCCGGCGCCCGCCGAAGAGGCCGAGCCGCCACGCCCAGTACAAGAGCGTCAGGATCGAGGTCACGGCCGCCGCCACGTACGTGAGCGCGGCCGCGTCGAGAACCTTCTTGGCCCCCGTCAGCTCGTCGGTGCTCATGTACCCGCCGTTCTGGAGGCTCAGCATCGCGCGGCGGCTCGCGTCGAACTCGACGGGGAGCGTGATCAGGGTGAAGACGGTCGCCGTGGCGAAGAGGAGGACCCCGATGAGACCGAGGTTGTACCCCAGCGCGGTCTCTGCTCCCCCGAGGAACAGGGCCGCGATGATCACGAAGATCGAGATCCCGCTCCCGAGGTTCGCGATCGGCACCCAGGCCGACCGGAACTTGAGCGGGGCGTACCCCTCGGCGTGCTGGATCGCGTGTCCGACCTCGTGCGCCGCGACGCCGAAGGCCGCCATGCTGTTCGAGCCGTAGACCGGCTCCGACAGACGCAGGACCTTCGTCCGCGGATCGTAGTGGTCGGTGAGCCCGCCGGCTACCGGCTCGACCGTCACGTCGTGGATCCGGTTCTCCGCGAGGATCCTCTTCGCCACCTCGGCGCCCGTCATCCGGGAGCGGGTGGCGAGCTGACTGAACTTGTGGAACGTGCCCTTCACCTTGAATTGGGCCCAGAGGCTCAGGATCATCCCGGCCCCGATGACCAGCCAGTAGACAGGATCGAAGATCATGGTTCCTTTCCCTCCGAGACGGAGAACCCCTCAACCCGAAGCGGGACGAGGGGTAGGAAGATTGTAGAGGAAACGGGGAGAGGTACCATTTCCCTGGCGTAAGTCGTTGAAAACTCTTCTAATTCGGTGATCGGAAACGGTGCCAGTCCCCTTTTGGAGGAGCCCATGTTCCGACGGACGTTCCTGAAGACGTCGACGCTGGCCGCCGCAGGATCGCTCGTTCCCGGCGCCTTTTCCCGGGTCCTGGCGGAAGAGGTCGAGAAACTCAGGGTCATTCGGGGCGGAGCCGGAATTTTCACCGGCGGCCGCGGCGGAACCCTCGGTTTCTGGATCGGCGACGGGGGGGCCCTCGTGATCGACACCCAGTTCCCCGACACGGCGAAGGCTTGCCTCGGCACCCTTCGCGCGAAGACCGAGCGGAGGCTCGACGCGGTCCTGATCACCCACCACCACGGCGACCACACTGCGGGGATCCCGGTCTTTCGCCCGGAGTCGGCGAAGGTCGTCGCGCACCGGAACGTCCCCGGCCTCCAGAAAGCAGCGGCGGAGCAGCGCGGAACGGTCGAGCAGCAGGTTTATCCCGAGACGCTCTTCGACGCCGAATGGAAGGCCGAAATCGGCGCCGAGACGGTCCGCGGACGCCACCTCGGGCCCGCCCACACCGGCGGCGACGCGATCTGGCACCTCGAACAGGCGAACGTCGTCCACATGGGGGACTTGGTTTTCCACAAGATGATGCCGTTCATCGACCGCCCGGCCGGAGCCTCGATCGCGGGCTGGATCGACGTCCTCGAGAAGGCCGCGAAGGAGTATCCCGCCGACGCGGTCTACCTCTACGGGCACGCCTCGGCGGGGAACGACGTGGTGGGCGGCCGCGACGGCCTGCCCATCATGCGCGACTACCTCTCGGGGCTGCTCGATTACGTGAAGAAGGGGAAGGCCGCCGGAAAGTCGCTCGAGGAACTCCAGAACGTCGACCGGATCCCCGGTTTCCCCGACCACGCCCCGGGTTGGGACACCGCGGTCAAAGTCAACGTCGGCGTCGCCTGGGAGGAGCTCGGCGGGTAGGGGCGGCTTGACCTAGGGCAAGCGGGACGCAGCGCTTCGCGGTATAGGATCGGCGACTCCGGGAAAGGAGCCACCATGCGCCGGTCCGTCCCGCTCGCCCTCCTCCTTCTCCTCGTTCCCGCCTTGATCGAGGCCCAAGCCGCCGATGCCCCCCTGCTGCTCCGGGTGGAGCGGCAAACGCGGGACGACCTCTCCGAGTTGCGCACCGCCGGGTTCGGAGTCGTCGTCGAAACCCTGCCTTGCCTCCTCGTGCGCGGTGACGAGGCCGATCGCGTCTCCTTGGAGCGTGCGGGGTGGAAGGTCGTGATCGTCGACGACCGGGCTCATGAGGCCGACTTCGCGCTCGTCGGGCTGCGCCCCGATTCCGATCGGGACGCGGTCGCCGCGCTCGGAACCATCGCTCTCGAGGAGGAGAACTGGGTGCTGCTTCGCGTCCCGCGGGGAACCCGCCTCGACGCCCTCCGCGGCGCGAAGGTCTTCGCCTCCCTCGTCCCGGAAGAACCGGTCGCGATCCCCGTTTCTCCGCCCGAGGCCGGAGAAGACGGCCCCGCGCAGGCGGGAACCGACGCCCCCGACCCCGTCGTCCAGAAGATCGTCGGCGCGGTCGATAACGCGCGGATCCAGGACTACTGGCAGGACCTCACCTCGAATCCGCCGAGCGGCACACGGGCCTCCCTCACGCAGGGTTGCCGGGACGCGGCTGCCTACTCGCTCGCCGAGTTCCAGTCGTTCGGCCTCCCCGCCGTCTATCAAAACTGGTCGGCGAACCACGCGCCGAACGTCGTCGCGACCCTCGAAGGGGCGTTCCGCCCCGAGGACGTCTACTTGGTGGAGGGTCACCTCGACGACCTCCCGGAGACGGGTCCCGCCCCGGGCGCCGACGACAACGCATCGGGGTCGGTGAACGTCCTCGAGTCGGCCCGGGTCATGTCGTGCTGGGGCTTTCGGAGCACCGTCAAGTTCCTTCTTCCGACCGGGGAGGAGTACGGCCTTTACGGAAGCGACTACTACGCCGACGACGCGTTCGCCCGCGGCGAGAACATCAAGGGCGTCCTCAACTTCGACATGATCGGCTGGGAAGGGAACGGCAATCCCTCGCCCGAGAACCTCGACCTCAATTACAACGCGAACTCCCAATGGCTCGCCGAACGTTTCGTCGCCGCAGCCGCCGATTACGGGACGGGGCTCGTCGTCGACGCCTTCTACTGCCCGAGCCTCACCGCGTCCGACCACTACCCGTTTTGGCAGAAGGGGTGGACCGCCCTCTGCGGCATCACCGACAACGAGGGGTACTGCGGCCACGGCGGGAATTACCCCTACTACCACACGTCGAACGACACGATCGCGAACAACGGCAACCCGGCCTTCTTCTACTCGGTCATCCGGACCTCGATCGCCACCCTCTCGGAAGTGGCGGGGGCGTTCAAGATCGGCCTCGATCGCGAGCAGTACGGCTGCGGCGTGCCGATCACGGTCGTCGTCGCCGACCCCGACCTCGACACGAACCCGGCCACTGCCCAGACCGTCCCGGTCCGCGTGTGGAGCACCCGCGAGCCGGCGGGGGAGACCCTCCTTCTCACCGAGCGGGGACCGAGCGATCGCTACTTCGAGGGGACGGTCCCCACTTCCGTCGACCCGCCGGTCGCGGGGGACGGCGTCCTTTCACTGAACCCCGGCGACGATCTCGGGGCCGAGTACGTCGACGCCCTCGACTGCGACGGCGCGACCGGCGTGACCTACACCGCCTCCGCGGTCGCCGACTGCACCGTCCCCCGCATCTCGAGCGTCGGCGAGACGGGCGTCTCGGTCTCCTCGGCGACGATCGTCTGGGCCACCGACGAACCGGCCGACAGCGTCGTCCGCTGGGGAGCCCTCCGCCCTCCCGACGCGACAACGGGCTCGTCGGCGTTCGTGAGCGCCCACTCGGTGCCGCTCGCCGGCCTCGCCCCCTGCACGGTCTACTGGTACCAGGTCGAATCGACCGATCCGGCGGGCAACACGGTCATCGACGACAACGGAGGGTTCTACTACCACTTCGAGACGCTCGGCGACTTCGGGAGCGGCCCGCAGCCCTGCCACGAGGGGAAAATGTCTCTCGACCGGAGCGTGGCCTCTTGCGCCGACACCCTCCCCGTCCGCCTCATCGATCTCGATCTCAACCTCTCGCCGACCGCGATCGACACCGTCACCGTGTCGGTCACCTCCTCGACCGAAACGAGTCCCGAATCGCTCCTCCTGGCCGAAACCGAACCGAATTCCTCGACCTTCACCGCCTCGATCGCGATCGGCGCCGCACCCGCCATCCCGGGCGACGGCATCGTCCAGGCCTCGCATGACGACCTCCTGACGGCCACCTACCGCGACGCCGACGACGGAACCGGACATCCGAGCACCTCCTTCGCGACCGGACGGGCCGATTGCGGCGGTCCCGTCATCACCGACCTGCGCGTGACCGACGTCACGGACGAAACGGCGATCGTCCGCTGGACGACGGCGGAGCCGGCGGACTCCCGCGTCGAGTGGGGCCCGACGCCGGCGCTCGGCTCGGTCCGGACCGACGCGGCGCTCGTCACGTCTCACGCGCTGACGATCTCCCCGCTCGCCGAGTGCGGCTCGTTCCACTTCCGCGTGCGCTCGACCGACGGCCGGGGGAACGTCTCCACCGCCGACCTCGGTGGCGTTCCCGTCGCCTTCGGCGCCTGGCGAATCCCGGGCCTTTGGCGGGACGAGCTGGAAGCCTCGGCCGGATGGACCCTCGAGGGCGAGTGGCAGATCGGCGCGCCCCAGGGGAAGGGAACCTCCCCCGGCGATCCCACCGCCGCCCACGCCGGAACCGGGGTCCTCGGGCACGATTTGACGGGGCTCGGCGCCCACCCCGGGGACTACGAGAACTCGACGAACCAGCGCGCCGCGAGCCCCGTGATCAACGCCAGCACGCTTCAGGGCGGCCAACTCGTCTTCCGCCGCTGGCTGAACGTGGGGGGCGGGACCGCGACCTCCTACATCGAAGTGAAGCGGGGCTCTTCTTGGTTCATCGTCTGGTCGGCGGGGGGCGTCACGGGCGCGAGCGATACCTCGTGGACGCTGCAGACCGTCGACATCTCGACTTACGCGGATGCGAACTCGCAGCTCCAAGTCGCGTTTCGCCAGAACGGCGGCCTTGCCGTCGGCGGAACCCGCGCGGGGTGGAACGTCGACCGGATGGTCGTCAAGAGCGCCTCGCAGCCCGCCTTCGACGCCTGCGGAGGCTGCGGCGACTCCCCTTCGTTCGCGGGACTCGCGTCGGCGGTCGACCTGTCCGGCTGCGCCGACGGGGGCGTGCGGCTCTCCTGGCCTCCGGCGGCGTCGTGGGGGACGGGCCGGGGCGGCACGTACGCGGTGTACCGGAGCGCCGACCCCGCGTTCATCCCGGGACCGGCGAACCGGGTCGCCGCGGGGATCGTCGGGACGGCGTACGACGACGTCGGCGCCCCGAACGACGTCGCCCTCTGGTACGTCGTGCGCGCCGAAAACGACGAGACCTGCGGGGGAGGGCCTGCGAACGGCGGCGTCGAGGACACGAACCTCGTCCGGCTCTCGGTGCGGGACGAGACGTCGCAACCTTCCCCCGGGGACGTCGGCCCGTCGCTCCGTCTCGATGCGGTGAACCATGCGCACGTGCGCCTCGAGTGGGCGCCGTCGCCGACGGCGGCGCGCTACCGGGTCGAGCGGGCCGACGCCCCGCTCGGTCCCTTCGTCGCCCTCGGAGAGACGGCGGAGACGGTCTGGGAGGACGTCGACGAGCTGGGCTCCCTCGCCGGCCGGAGCTACCGGGTGACCGCGCTCGACGCATGCGGCGCCGCGGGACCCTGACGCACGCTGGGCTCGCTACTTCGGGTCTGCGAGCTTCTCGTCGAGCGTCGCCTTCGGGACGACCTCGAGGAGGTTCTGCACCGCGCGGACGCCGTTCACGCCGAGCGCGAGGCGCTCCGCCTGAATGCGGGCGAAGAGCGTCGGAACGCGTCCCGAGAGGGTGACGACTCCTTCGACGACCGCGACCTCCACGAGCCCGGGGATCGCGGTCACCGCGCGCGGTCCGACCACGGAGGCGACCCCTCGCTCGACCGTTTCGTCCTCTTCCTCGGGGCTCGCGATCCGGTCGATGACGCCGACGACCCCGTCGGTCGCAGCAGCCGCGTCTCGCGCGCGGAACCGGATTCGCGCATCCCCCACCGTCCCGGTGAGGGTGACGACCCCATCGTCGACCTCGGCGGAGACGCCGGCGCTCTCGAGGGCGGGAACGTCGCTGAGCCGCCGCTCGAGCAGCGATTCGATCCGGTCGTCGGAGTACCCCTTCGACTCGATCCGGACGCGGTCCTCGATCGCGGTGATCCCACGGATCCTCGCGATCGCTTCGAGCGCGTCCCACTTCTTGCGGAGCGTGTGGACCGTGCCCTCCACCGTCGCCACCCCGCCCGTCACCGAGACATCGAGCCGCGCCTCGATGAGAGCGGGCACGCTCCGGAGCGCGCGCTCGGCGGTGAACTCGAGTTCGCGATCGGTGAAGCCGTCTTGCGCGACAGCCGGAAGAGCGGCTGCAAGCGCCAGGACGGCCCGGATCGGAAACCGGGTCACTTGCACGTGCGCTTGCCGCTCTTCCCCTTGGCAGCACAGTTGTTGCTGCAGCACTCGCTGTTCGACGAACACGTCGTCCCCGAAGGCTTGCAGGAGGGGCAATCCGGCGTGCCGGCGCAATTCGAGTCGGCGCAGTCCGTCAGGGCGTCGCAATCGTCGTCGATCCCGTTCGAGCAGGAGGTCTCGGTGGCCGGCGGCGCCCCGCAATCCTCGGGGCAGGAACATGCGCTTTCGCCGCCGCTGCACGTCCCGTCGCCGCAAGAGGGGGTCCCTCCCCCGCCCTGGCAGGAGTCGAGTCGGTTCGAGATCTGTTCGTAGATCAGGTCCATGCGGGCCCCGCTGTTGAGGCACCCGCCGAAGTGATGGAGACCGACGACCTTGTGGGTGTCGCCCGAGAGCACGGGCGAGCCCGACGAACCGTTCGTGGTGTCGCAGTAGTAGCCGATGTCGCTGTTCGCTGCCCGTCCGGCGGTCGGAGACGCATCGACGCGGCAGAGCCCGCCCGCGTTCCGGTCGGACTCGATCGAGAGTTTCTTCGGCCCACCCGAAGGGTGACCGGCGATGTAGATCCTCTCCCCCACCGGCGGAAGCCGCGGGTCCAGCTCGAGGCAGGGGATCGACGAGCTGTCTCCCGCCGTCGTCATGAGGGTGTAGTCGAGGGTGTAGTCGGTCGCGAGCATTTGCGAGCCCAGCACCGACCCGCTGTAGGGGGCGTTCGTCCCGCCACAGGTCGTGTTCTGGTACTCGAACCGCAGCTCCGTCGACTGGACGCCGCTCTGGCTCGACGTGCAGTGATTGTTGGTGAGGAACTGACCGCTGTCCGAGACCTTGAAAGCGGTGCAGGCGGAGCAGCAACCGATCAGAGCCTTCACCGACCCGCGCGCCTTCTCGAACTCGGTGGGGTAGGACGCGCGGTAGCACTCGACGTCGCGCCAGTCGGTCGTCCCGCAGACGCTCTCGACTCCCTGCTCGGCGCCGGGGTCTCCTGGCCGTTCGATCAGATCTTGGGTCCCGCGGCCGAACGAGTCGATCTCGAACCCGTAGCCGCCGCCGAGCCGGGCCTCGAGCTCGATCAGGGCCGCCCCTCCGAGGATCGAGTTCGCCCAGAACGAGCCGGTCCCGTGGGGCCCGCGTCCCTCGAAGCGGTACCGCTCGCGGCCGTCGAGGCTCGAAACGGTGACGGCGTCCCCCGGAGCGAGGTCAAAGGCGCTGAAGTGGATGCGGACGTACGTCGCCCCGGGCCACTCGACGATCCAGCGCATCGGCTCCTGGCCGAAGTCGGTGGGATAGGGATGGGGGGTCGAGATCGAAATCGGCTCCAACTCGCCGACTATCGCGATCTGCGGCTCTCCGGCGATCGTCGGGGCCGCGAGCCATGAGGCCCAGAGCATCGCCGCGAGGACGATGCGCCCGCACTTCGAAGCGCTCACGTTCTATCCTCCTCCTCCGCCCCGGGTGTCCGGGGGGCCCCGGAAGGCTACGGCGATGCCGACCGAGGATCAACAGGAAAGACGGCGGGCGCGCGATGGGAGGACGCATGGATCGGATCTGGTTCGTGACGGGAGCGCTCGCGGGCGGCCTCGCGGTCGCCCTCGGGGCGTTCGGGGCGCACGGGCTCGAGTCCCGGGTCGGGCCCGACCGGCTCGACGTCTTCGAGACGGGAGTCCGCTACCATTTGGTCCACGCCCTCGCGCTCCTGGCGGTCGGGTTCGCGGCCTCGCGCTGGCCCGGCGCGGCGACGAACGCCGCTGGAGCCCTGTTTCTCGCGGGAATCGTCGTGTTTTCCGGAAGCCTGTACGCCATGACCTTCACCGGGCACCGCTGGCTCGGCGCGCTGACCCCGATCGGAGGGGTCGCCTTCCTCGCGGGGTGGGGGTGCCTCGCCTGGGCGGCGTGGCGGGGAGCGGCCCTCACGCCAGGCGCTTGAGGCGCGAAAGGTCGAGGACCGTCACCCGGGGACCGTCGACCCGGACGATCCCCTGTCGGCTCAGCCGTTGGAGGCTCCGCGACAGGGTCTCGTGGGCCGCGCCGAGATAGGATGCGAGCGAACCCTTCGCGAGGGGGAGATCGACGGAGGGGGGCCGTTCCCCGGAGCGACCCGACGTTTCGAGCTCCCGAAGGAGATACCGGGCGAGGCGGGCGGTGACCTCACGAAACGCGACCCCCTCGAGGGTCGTCGACAATTCGCGGATCCGGTCGGACAGTTCCTGGAGAAGCCGCCAGGAAGTCTCCGGGCTTCTGCGGAGGAATTCGCCGAACCGCTCGCGGGGAAGGAAGAGGAGCGTTCCGTCGCGCGTCGTCCGTGCGTGGTTCGCATAGCGCGGGCGGACCTCGTCGAAGAGACCGGTCTCGCCGAAGGAGTCCCCCGTGCGGCAGACCCTCAGAATCAACATCCGACCGTCGGGGGAGAGGCGGTAGACGACCACGAGGCCGGAGAGGACGATCCACACCCCCCGGTGATCCTCTCCCTCGCCGTACACGACGGTCTTGCGGCGGACTCGCTCGACGCGTCCGAACGAGAGAATCTCCTCGCGCCGTCCGTCGTCGAGATCGCGGAAAAGGCGCACGCCGCGAACCAGCTCGCGCACCCCCTCGGAGTCATCGCGGGTGAGCGTCACCCCGGCAGTCTACCCGGGGGCCGGTCAGTGGCCCACCCGCTCCATGAAGACACGGAGCGCCTTGGTGCGCGAGGGGTGCCGGAGCTTTCGCAGGGCCTTCGACTCGATCTGCCGGATCCGCTCCCGGGTCACCGCGAACGACTGCCCGACCTCCTCGAGGGTGTGCTCGCTACCGTCCCCGACCCCGAACCGGAGCTTCAGGACCTTCTCCTCCCTCGGCGTCAGTGTCTTCAGGACCGACTGCGTTTGCTCCCTCAGGTTCAGCTGGATGACCGCGTCGACGGGGGAGGTCGCCGAGCGGTCTTCGATGAAATCCTTGAGGTGGCTGTCCTCCTCCTCGCCGATCGGCGTCTCGAGGGAGATCGGCTCCTGCGCGATCTTGAGGACTTTGCGGACTTTTTGGACGGGGATCCCCATCTTCTTCGCGATCTCCTCGGGGGAAGGCTCGCGGCCGAGTTCCTGCACCAGGGCGCGGGAAGTCCGGATCAGCTTGTTGATCGTCTCGATCATGTGGACCGGGATGCGGATCGTGCGCGCCTGGTCGGCGATCGCCCGGGTGATCGCCTGCCGGATCCACCACGTGGCGTACGTGGAGAACTTGTACCCGCGGCGGTACTCGAACTTATCCACCGCCTTCATCAAGCCGATGTTCCCCTCCTGAATCAGATCGAGGAACTGCAGGCCGCGGTTCGTGTACTTCTTCGCGATCGAGACGACGAGCCGGAGGTTCGCCTCGACCAGTTCGCTCTTCGCCTTCTTCGCCTGGCGGATTCCGCGATGGATCGCCGCGCCGACGTCGCGGAGTTCCTCGCGGGAGCACCTCATCTCGGCCTCGATCCCCTGGATGTCCTTCCTCAGGCCGTCGACCTTTCGGCGGATCTCTTTCTTGAGCGCAGGGTCTCGGAACGACCTCATCTTCGCGGAGAGATCCTGGATGTTCCGTTCGTGGCGCCGGATCTTTGCGTCGGCGTCCACGACCGTCCGCGCGAGGTACTCGACCTGGGCCGGGGTCAGCCGTAAATCGCGGAACTCGCGGGCCACCTTCACCCGGAGCCGCGCGATCTTGAAGTTGAGGGCCCGGTGGGCCCTCCCTCCCTTCGTCAGCCGGCCCAGTCGGCCCGACTCTTTCTCGATTTGCGCCGCGTGGCGCGAGATGCGGCCGATGACCCCCTTCGCCCGCTCGAGGCGGCGCTGGGGCTGGTCTTCGTCCTCGTCGGTCGCGACGAAGAGATTCGGAGAGAGTTCCTTCTTCCGGATTCGCTCCGCGAGCTCCTTCATCTCCCCGAGGACCCAGGTGCTCCGCGAGAGCGCCTTCAGAACGATCCGCTCGCCGCGCTCGATGCGGCGGGCGATCGAGACCTCCCCCTCGCGCGTGAGCAGCGGGACCGTCCCCATCTCTCGCAGGTACATCCGGACCGGGTCGTTCGTCTTCTCGAGAGGTCCCCCCACCGGTTCGCTCTTTCCGTCCTCGTCCTTGGACTCCTTGAGGATCTTGGGGGCGATCCCTTTCCGCCCGTTCCCCTCTTCCATTCCGGGGATGGGCTCCCGGCCGTCCGAGTCGACGAGGGTGATGCCGTGGGTCTCGAAGAGCGAAAACACCTCCTCGAGATCCTCCGGCGACGAGCTGACCTCATCGGGAAGCGAGTCGTTGATCTCTTCGTACGAGAGCCATCCCCTCTCGCGTCCGGCGGACACGAGCTGCCGGATCTCGTCGAACCGTTCTTCCACACCCGTGAGCTTCTCTCTCTTCTTCTTCGCCATCGGTTGCGCTCTGCGCTCCTCGGTCGGCGGCGATTCCCGCCGTTTCAGGACATGGTGTCGATCTGCCTCGCGATCTGCATTCTCCGGACCAGGAGGTCGTCCACTGCGGAGTCTTCGGAGCGGGCGAGCGCCTGCTGCGTCGCCCTGCCCTCCCGCAGGAGCCGTTCCTTCCGAAGGGCCTCGGCGCAGGCCTCCCACTCCGACTCGCCGAGGTCCCGGCCGCCCCCTTCCCGGAACGCCGCCCGCGTCAAGAGATCGCGGTCCGCGTCCGTCTCGAGCGCGGCGAATACGTCCGGGTACTCCACGCTACCGTTTTCGTCGTCGAGCTTCAGGATCGTCGAGACGACTCGGGCGGCCCCGCTTCCCGACCAGTCGTCCGGTTCGAGCTCCGTTCGGAGCCGCCGCCGAGCGGCCGCGCTTTCCAGAAGGACCGCCACGAGGCGGAGGTCGACCGGACGTGGCGCCTCGCTCGACGTCGCCCGCCCGCGGATCGAGGGTCTCGCCTCGCGCACCGCGGCGCGAAGCTCCTGAAGGACAATCGCCTCGTCGAGGCCGAGCGCGTCGGCCATCCTCCCGGCCCACTCGGAACGCTCGATCGCGCCGAGCCGCACGAGTCGCGGAAGGAGAGCGTTGACCGCCGCGACCTTCTCCTCGGTCCGCGCGAGGTCCCGCGAGCGCGATTCGCTCCTGAGCAAGAACTCGAACCAACCCGGCGCCCCGTGAATCGCCGCTGCGAATTCGTCGGCGCCGCGGGTCCGGATCAGGTCGTCGGGATCGCACCCCCCCGGGAGGTCGGCGATCCGCACCTCCAGCCCCTGCCCGAGGAGAGAGTCGACCCCGCGCCCCGCCGCCCCCACCCCCGCCCGGG
>CAZVOE010000018.1:0-36753 GCA_964628935.1 uncultured Acidobacteriota bacterium | reverse complement strand
CCGCGCGCGCCCGCGGGTGCGAAGGTCGTCGCGACCCCCGGCACCTTCCCGCGACCCTTCGCCTACCTCCGGGACGAGCTTCTCCGTGCGCTTCCGGAAGGACGGGCCGCCGACGAGGTCCCCGCGGCGGACCCCCTCGTGAGCGTCGCGAGCGCGGAAGCGCCCGGCGTCCTCGCGGCGAGGCTGCGGGATCTCTCTCGCTCTCCGGCGATGAAAGGGCGCCTTCTCGCCGTCTGCTCGTTCGGAGGTCCGCTCCGTCCCGACCTCCCCGCGCGCCTGCTGGAGGATGGGAATCTCGCGGGCGTGGGAGTCCTCGAGCCTTCCATCCCCTCGGGGAGACGCGCCGGGCGCGCGATCGGCGCGTGGATCCGAGCCCTCGATGCGGCCGGTCTCGAGCGGAGGATCGAGACCGTGCCGGGCCCGTTCGTCTGGTACTTCTGATCCGCTTGCGCGGGGGATCAGCCCAGCGGATCGCGGACGAGCGGGTGCGAGAGGCAGTGCGGGCCCCCGCGGGCGCGCGACAGCTCGTGGCTGGAGAGGACGACACAGGTCCTCTTCGGAGCGTCGATCTCGACCTCCTCGCGCCCGAGCAGGAGATCCTCCGCCGTCACGATCGCGAAGCCGCGCCGGTCGAGCTCCTCGATCGTCGCGACGTTCCGGTCGTAGAGGAGGATCAGCCCCGGCGCGACGGCGAGAGTGTTCGCGCCGTCGGTCCATTGCTCCCTCTGCTGGGAGACCGGGTCGGGGCCGCCGCAGGGGATCGGCTCCATCCCGACGCCGCGGCGGTCGAGCGCCGAGAGGAGGTCCTTCCGGGCCGAAAAACGCGGGGTCCGGGAGTGCAGGTCGATCTCGTAGACGCGGGCCCGCTCCGACCCGTGCCCCAGGACGACCGGCGCGAACGCGAGACAGAGGTCGCGGTCGACCGCGGTGATGACGGTGTCGAGGTGCATGTACGCCCGCCGGCGCGGAACCTGGACGACGAGGAGCCAACGCGGGCGGTCCTCCACGAGTGCGAGTGCGGAGGCGAACTCGCGGAGCCCTTCACGGCTCGTACGCTCCGATACGCCGATCGCGACGACCTCGGGGGAGAGGACGAGGATGTCCCCCCCCTCGATCCTCGCGGGGCGGCGTCCCCGGGGAGGCGGTGGAGGGGGATCCGCGGGGTCGAGGAGGATGCGGGAGCCCGCGAGGCGCGGGTGGAAGCGGAAGAGGAGGCGCGCGAGGACGCTCTCCCGTCGTCTCGCCGGGGCCGCCATCGAGGCGAAAAGCACCCCGTCCCCCAGGACGACCTGCGGGTCCCTCTGGAAGCACCAATTCGGGAGGGGAGGGAGGTCGAAAAGAGTCTCCGGAGCGAAGGCATCGAGATCGGTTCCCCGTCGCACGCCGGCGACGAGGCCGAGAGCGAGCGTTTCCGAGGGGAGGTCGCCGATCCGCCGCCGCGATTCTTCTGGAAGATCGGCGAGCGCATGATCGGCCAACCACGCGCGCGCCCCATCGTCCCGGAGGGCCTCCTCGAGGAGGTCCTGGGCGTCGAGCACCTCGACGCCCAAGAGCTGCAGGACGCGGCGGAAGCGCGCGTGCTCTTCGCGCGCGCGGTCGCCGTAGAGGATGTCGTCGAAGAGGAGATCCTCCATCATCGACGGCACCATGAGGTCGACCTCGGGGCCCGGCTCGTGGACGAGCACGGATCGGAGGCGGCCCACTTCCGAGCGAACCTGGAGCATCGGCGGATTCTACCCGCGCCCTTCGTAGCCGGAGCACTCGTGGACCGGAAGGGGCGGGTACTTCGGGAACCGGCCGTCCTCCGCCGCCTTCCCGCAACGGACGAACACCGACCCGCGCGCGCTTTCGACCGCGCGCGCGAAGGCGCACGACGCGCAGAGCCCCGCCTCGCTCACCGCCACCGGAAGAGCCAGAGCGCGACCGCGAAGGCGGCGATTCCCCACGCGCTCACGATCGCCAGGTCGAGGGCGACCTCGACGGGGCCCGCCCCTTCGAGCATCACGGCGCGCAAGGCGTCGTTGAGGGCGGTCAGCGGCAGGGCCTGCACGAACGGCTGCAGCGCGTCGGGAAAGCGCGAGGGGGAGAAGAACACACCGGAGAAGAGCCACATCGGCAGCATGATGAAATTCATGAGCCCCGACACCGCCTCGATCGTCTTCGCGCGGCAGGCGGCGAGGAGGCCGAGCCCCGCGAACGCCATCGCGCCGACGATCGTGACGAGGGCGAAGAGGAGCACCGAGCCCCGGAAGGGGACCTCGAAGACACAAATCCCGAAGCCGACGAGGAGGAGGACCTCAGGCACCAAGAAGGCCATCCGCCCGAGCACCTGCCCCAGGAGGTAATCGCTCCTCCGCATCGGGGAGGCGACGAGGCGCTTCAACAGTCCCTTCGAACGGGCGACGACGATCGAGAACCCGATCCCCCACATGCCGGTTCCCATGAGGTTCAGGCCGAGAAGGCCGGGGATCAAGAAATCGATGTACCGCGCCCCCTTCTCCGTGACTTCCCGCGTGCGGATCGTCACGGGATCGGTGCGTCCCCGGGAGACCTGGAGGGCATCGTTGACGGTCCGGCGAGCGAGAACACTCTCGGGGCGCGTCGGGTCGAACCAGTAGACCGGCTCGTCCGCCGGGACGACGACGAGGGCGACGCGGCCCGCGGCGAGGCTCCTCGGCGCTTCGGTCGGGGAAAGGAGCTTCGGCGCGATTGTGGGGTCTTCCCGAAGCGCTTCGACGATCCCTTCCGCCCCCGGGCCCTCTTGGACCCCGACTGCGAGCGCCTGCGGCCCCTGGTTCCGGAAGGCGATCCCGAGGGCGAGCGCCAGGAGGACAGGGAAGATCAGGATCCAGAAGATCGCCTCGGGCTCCCGCAGGTATTCCCGGACCTTCGCAGCGGTCAGGTGCCACAGCGGGTGGGAAGACATCGCGTCAGCCCTCCCGCAAGTGGCGCCCGGTCAAGGTCACGAAGACGTCCTCGAGAGTGGCGTGGTGGGTCGTCAGGCGGGTGAGAGGGAGCCCCTGCCGCTCGATCTCCGCGAGGACGGCCGGGACGGCGACGTGGACCTCGCGGACGGTGAGGGAGAGCGTTCCGTCCGCGCTCCGGAGCGATTCGACGGAGGGGAGGACGCGCAGGCGGTCGAGGTCGGGGGTCCTCTCGGTTTCGATCTCGAGGACGTGCTCCGCGCCGAGCGACGCGACGAGGGCGCGCGGGGAGCCCAGGGCGATGATTTTCCCGCGGTCGACGATCGCCACGCGGTCGCACAGGCGCTCCGCTTCCTCCATGTAGTGCGTCGTCAGGAGGACGGTGAGCCCGCGCGCGCGGAACCCCTCGACCAGCTCCCAGACCTGGCGCCGCGACTGGGGGTCGAGCCCGGTCGTCGGCTCGTCGAGGAAGAGGATCTCGGGGTCGCCGACGAGCGCGCAGGCGAGGGAGAGGCGCTGCTTCTGCCCCCCCGACAGCTTCCGGACCCAGACGTTTGCCTTCTCGCGGAGGCCGACGGTGTCGAGGACCCGGTCCGGGTCGGTCCCCTTCGCGTAGAAGGAGCGGAACATCCGGATCGTCTCGAGGACGGTCAGCTTCTCGTTGAGCTGGGTTTCTTGGAGTTGGAGGCCGATCCGCTCGCGGAGCGCTCGGGGGTGGTGCTTCCAGGTCCGGCCGAGGATCTCGATCGTTCCCACGTCGGGTTCGTTCAGCCCCTCGAGCATCTCGACGGTTGTGGTCTTCCCCGCGCCGTTCGGGCCGAGGAGCCCGAAACACTCCCCCGCGGGGATGTCGAGGTCGAGGCCGTCGACGGCGGTCAGAGATCCGTAACGTTTGACGAGGTCCTTGCAGGCGATCGCGGCGATCATGACGGCGCATCGTACGGGGGGGGATGACACTTCGCCATCGTCATTGTGGTCGGGGGCGGGCCGAAGTTGCGATGGATGGGAAGGATCCGCAACCGATTCCGTGGCGAGGGGGACGGCTCGACAACCCCCCAAAGGGCCGCTGAACCGTGCCGGCGAGGGCGATCGCAACTTCGGCGTGGACAGAAACTGCCATGGTGACCGCGCGATCGGCGGAGAATCTCCGGAAAAAACCGATGGTCGAACCCACCATCTCGCGTCCAAGCGGAAGGGGATCGAGACGGGCTCCTCGCGAGGAATCCCCGGGCCAGCCCTGGGACCACGGCTCCTGCTGGCATACTCGCCTCCGGAGGAGTCCCGCATGGAAGCGAACCGATCCGGGGGCCTGCTGTGCGTCGCCCTTCTCGTGGCGTTCATCCCGACCTTCGCGGCCGAACCGATCGTGATCCCCGGGGAGATCCCACCCTCGCTCGCCGCCCTCGGCGACCTCTCGCGGGTCGCCGCGGTCGCCGTCTCGCCCGACGCAAGTCGCGCCGCCGCCGCCTTCCCAGCGGGGAAAGAAGACGACGAGACCCGCGTCGCCGTCTCCGGCCTGACCGAGGGCTGGATCCTCGACGGGAAGGCACTCGTCCTCCGCTGGTCCCCCTCGGGGGGGACTCTCCTTGCCCTAATCGAGAAGATCGGGAGGAAGGGGAGGCGCTCGGCGTTCCTCGACGCGATCGACGTGGAGGAGCCCGGGCGCCGCCCGCAGCGGATCGTCCTTCCCGAGACGGCGCGCGGCCTCGACGTTCGAAGCGCCGACTCTCTCCTCGTGATCGCCTCGGAGGGGGACCTTCGCACGTTCGACGCAGAGACGCTCCGCAGCGGCCGGATCTTCGCCGTCGCCGGGGAGAACCTCTCGGTCGGGTTCGTCCCCGGGGGGGAGCGTGTCCTCGTTGGCCGGAGGGATGGCGTCGTCCGCGTCGACCTCTCGGCTCCCCAGGGGCGGGAGGGGATGCCCGTCGAATCTCGCGCCTCGACCGACGTCCCCATCGTCGAGATCGTCGTCTCTCCGAGCGCCGAGCGCGCCCTCGCGCGCGGCGAGGACGGCCGCCTCTTCGAGATCCGCGTGGAGCCCCTCGAAGCGGCCTCGACCGGGAAGAAAGCGACCGCCCTCGCGTGGCCGGGGACGGAGGCGCCCACCCCCATCGAGCCGCCCCCGCCCCGGCCTCCCGAGCCGGCGCCCGAGACCGCGTCGCCTGCACCGGAGCCGGTTCCGGAGCCGCCCCCTCCCGCGCCCGTCGTCGAGGAGCCCGCCCCCGCACTCCCGTCGGGCCAGGTCGCCGGACGGATCACCGGAAAGGGAAGGGGAGAGGTCGTTGCGGTTCGCCTGCTCGGCCCCGACAGCGTGCTCCGGGAAGCGAAGCGCGTTCCCCTGAATCCCGACGGCACTTGGTCGGCCGACGGGCTCGCCCCCGGGAGTTACCGGGTCGTCGCCGACGGCGGGCCCGATCGCGTTCTCCTGTGCGAGCCCGCATTCCGGACGATCCACGTGGAGGCCGGCGGGAGGGTCGAGGTGGACGAGCTCCAGGTGAGGGGGGTGCTCCGCTAGTCGATGGACAGGACCGATTCCACGCCCGGCATCCTCGCGATGGCGGCTCCCCTCGTCGTCTCCTTCTGGATGCGCGCCCTCTTCACCTTCGTCGACACGATCTACGCGTCGACTTTGGGGGACGCCTCGGTCGCGGCGATCGGGCTTTCGCTCCCGTGGGAGTTCCTGATGATCGCGGTCTGGGTCGGGCTTTCGACGGGGCTCACCTCGAATCTCGCCCGTGCGATGGGAGCCCGGCAGGAGCGGCGTATCCAGCAGTACCTCGACGCCACCCGGCGCCTCGTCTGGGCCTCGATCCCCCTCTTCGCCGGGATCGGGATCGCCCTCGCGTTCTTCGCCCGGTTCCTGTCCCCCGATCCCGAGGTGGCGCGCGAGTTCTCGATCTACGGCCCCGTTCTGATCGCGGGGTCGGCCTTCACGACCTTCTGGGCGGTGATCCCCGATTCGATCGTCAAGGCACACGGCGACACGCGAGCGACGATGTGGGCCGGGATCTGGTCGAACGTCGTGAACGTCGTCCTCAACACCCTCTTCACCTTCGTCTTCCACTGGGGGATCTTCGGGATCGCGTTCTCGACCGCGATCGGGCGGCTCGCGGGTCTCGCCTACGCGCTCCGCAAGGCGGCGGCGCACGAGGCGGCGCGCAAACGGCGAGGGGAGCCGGAAGCGCCGGGGGAAGACCCGCACCCGTACCGTTCCCTCTTCTCCCTCTCGGTCCCCGCGACCGCCGCTTACGTCCTCATGGCGACGGAGACGGCGATCGTCACCGGAGTGCTCGCGCGCCTCGGAGACGGCCAGGCCGCGATCGCCGCCTACGCGATCTTCTACCGCGTCTTCCAATTCGCGGTCATGCCCGCGGTCGCGGCCGCCGTCGCCATGCTCCCCTTCGCCGCGCGGAGGTTCGGGGCGAGAGACCTCCCGGGGATCGCGCAGGGGCTTCGCACCGTACACCTCGCGGGCGTCGCGTACGCCGCGGCGCTCGTTCCGGTCCTTTGGTTCGCCGCGCCGCCGATCGCGCAGGCGCTCGCATCGGCCGATGCGGCGCGGGAGTACGCGACGTTCGGACTGCGTGCGGTCCCCCTCGTCGTGTTCGCGTCGCTCCCGTTTTTCCTCGTGAGACCCGCCTTCGAGGGGCTCGGTCGGGGGAGGCCTGGGCTCGCCGTCGCCGTCCTCCGCTACCTCGTCCTCACCGTCCCGTCGGTGTGGATCGGGGTGCGCGCGGCGGAGGCGATCGGGAGGGCCGGTTTCGAGGGGGTCGTCGTCTCCCTCACTCTGACGGCGGCCCTGTGCTCCGGCGTCTTCCTCGTCTGGATCCGCCGCGCCCTCCGCGCGGAGGGGGCGCGCGCATGATCGAGATCCCGGGAGGGCCCACGATTCCGGACGAAGAGATCGGGTTCGAGTTCACGCGGAGCGGCGGGGCGGGAGGGCAGCACGTCAACAAGGTCGCCACCCGCGCCGTGCTCGTGTTCGACCTCGATCGATCGAGCGCGCTCTCGGACGACCAAAAGGCGCGGATCCGCTCCCGGCTCGGCCGGCGCGTGAGCGCGGAGGGGCTCCTCCGCGTCGCCGCCTCGACGTCGCGGAGCCAGAGCGCGAACCGCGAGGAGGCGCTCCGCCGGTTCGTCGCGCTCCTCGAGGGTGCCCTCGCTCGACGGAAGCGACGCCGGGCGACCGCACCCACCGCGGCGTCGCGCGCGCGGAGACTCGGCGACAAGCGGCGCCGAGCGGAAGTGAAGCGCGGACGGAAGGGGCCGCCAAACGGCGGGGACTGAGGCCGCTCAGCGAAGGTCGATGACGGCGAGCAAGTTGCTCGAGTCGTCGGTCCACAGGTATCGCCTCGGCGGCGGGTCCTCCCCCTCCGAGGCGACCACCCAGCGCGGGTCGTTCGCGAGCGGGCCGAGGGCGGCGTCGTCCCGGGCCATCACCGCCCAGACCGAGGCGTCCTTCCCCTCGACCGCCTGGCGGGACGATTCGACCACGTCCCGCCGGACCCGCGCCGAGAGGCCGAGGTCGTGCGCGATCGCCGCCAAAACCGGTTCGAGGTCGAGGTAGCGATTCGTGATGTTCACGAGGACGATCCCGTCGGGTCGCAGCTTCCGGAAGCAGAGGGCGAGCGCCTCCCTCGTGAGCAAGTGGACCGGAATCGAATCGGAGCTGAAGGCGTCGAGAGCGATCAGGCCATAGGCGCCGTCCTCTGCCCGGGCGAGCGAAAGGCGGCCGTCTCCGACCACGTACTCGATCTCCGCCGCGCTCTCGCTCAGATACGTGAACAGCCCCGTGTCCCGCGCGACGTGGATCACCTCGGGGTCGATCTCGTAGATCGAGATCCGCTGTCCGTCCCGCCCGTACGCCGCGAGGGTTCCGACCCCGAGGCCGACGACGGCAATTCGGTCGAGGCGTTCGTCGCCCCGGAACGCCTCGAAGAGCTGCCCGACGGGGCCGGTCGGGTGGTAGTAGGTCGTCGGGAGGTTCCTCATCCGGGGATCGAGCGCCTGCGTGCCGTGACGCGTTCCCCCATGGATCAACACCCGGAACGGGATGCGGAACACGAGGCCGCTCGACTCGTCGATCTTGAAGGGAGCCCCGTCGACCGTCACGACGCGCATCACACCGAAGAAGGTGCGGCCGGTGTATTCGAGGTCGGCGGTGCCCACGAGTTGGCGCCACGCGAGAAGGAAGACGACGGCGATCGAGAGGGCGTAGCGCACCCGCCAGCCGATCGTCGCGAGGGCGAAGGCGGCCGGGAGGCCGATCCGGAGCCAGACCTCGAACAGGGCGCCCTTGTCCGGCACGAGGGGGAACATCCGCCACGCCGCGACGCCGTAAAGGAGGATCCCGGCGGGAATGGCGCCGTCGAGGGCCCATCCGAGGGGGCGCCTGCGCGGAGCGCCGTCTCTCCAGGGCGCCCGCAGCAGGCAGGCGGCAACGAGGGCGAGCGGGTACTCGAACAGGTGCTCGAAGAGGACGGGTGCGAAAAGGGCGTTGAACGCGCCGCCGAGCACCCCGCCGAGAGCGACGACGAGATAGAAAAAGGTCAGGTGGTCGGCCGCCGGACGCGAGTCGGCGAGTCGTTGGTGGCAGGCGAGCGCCACGGAGAAGAGGGTTCCGAGGTGGAGCGCGATGGAAGCCCAGAGCGGGAGATCCACGTCGGGCGAGGTCGTCACCGCGATCCCGAGGATCAGGATCCCCGCGATCGTCCCCGAGACCGAAGGGGGGACACGGAAGCGGCCGGAGAACGCGATGACGAAGGTCAGGAGGTAAAGCGCGAGCGGGACGACCCAGAGGAGAGGCACCGCCGCGATGTCGGTCGTCAGGAACTGGGTCGCGCCGAGGAGGGTGCTCGAGGGAACGAGGGCGAGGACGAGCCAAAGAAGCGCGCGAGGTCCGGACGCGGCGGGGGTGGAAGCCCCGTTCGACGCGAGGACGACGGCGGGGAGGTGACGCCTCACCATCGTCGCGCCGGCGGCGAGCGTGAGAAGGACGAACAGGGCGTAACCGGCGGTCCATACGGCTCCCTGCGACCAGCCGCGGACGGCCGCGGAGTCCGCGGCATCGAGGACGCCGAGCCGGAAGTTCGCCTCGAGGACGAGTGGGTACGCGAGGAGCCCTCCGAAACTCCCGAGGTTGCTCGCGGCGTAGAGGAAGTACGGATCGCGCGCCGAGGGGTGGTCGGTCATCGCGAGCCAGCGCTGGAGGAGCGGCCCGGTCGTGGAGACGGCGAAGAACGGGAGGCCGGCCGAAAGGACGAGCGAGGCGAGAAGCCAGAGGATCGGCGAAGGCCCCGTGCCTTCCGGCCCCAAGCGGGGGACCGCGAACGGAAGGGCCACGAACGGAAGGAGCAGGACGATCGCGTGCATCGCGAGCTGCGCGCGTGGCGAGAGGCGACGGGTCAGAAGGTGGGCGTAGGCGTACCCTGCGAGGAGTCCCGCTTGGAAAAAGACCATGCAGGTGTTCCATACGGAAGGGGTCCCGCCGAGGAGTGGAAGGAGCATCTTCGCCACGAGCGGTTGGACCGTGAAAAGAAGGGCGGCGCTCAGGAGGATCGCCGCGGCGAAGACGAGGAGCACCCGATCCGACCTTTCTCCGAAGGGGGCGCCGATCGCGCTCCGGAGCGCGGAGTCTACAGGGTTCCGCCGTCAGCGCGCGAGGGCTTGCATCGTCCGCGCCAGCTGGACGAGCGCGCGGGCGACCGTCATCCGCGCCGCATCGGGCGAGGACTTCCCGAGCGCCTTCGCGATCGCGGCGTAGCTCATCCCCTCCTCCACCCTGCAGATGACGGCACCGCGCGCTTCCTCGGAAAGACGCGCGAGCGCGTCTTCGTAGATCGCGATGAACTCGTTTCCGAGAACCTCCTGAAGCGCCGACGGATCGGCCGCTCGGACCTCGGGCGACGAGCAGTGCACCTCTGGACGCCGTCCGACCCGGCGCACCTCCTCGATCACGCGGTGGTGGAGCGCCTTCCGAAGGTAGATCGTCAGCCCGCCCGGCCGTTCGTGACGGAACTGCGCCATGCGCTGGACCGCCCGCAAGAAGGTCTCCTGAACGAGGTCGTCCGTGTTCTCCTCGTCGCGAGCCCAAGCGGGGAGACGGCCGTGGGCCCAGCGCCGCAACGAGGGAAGGTAACGGCGGAACACGCGGTCGAGCGCCCCGCGATCCCCCTTCCGGAAGCGCAGGAGCAACTCCCCGGTCGTCGTGTCGTCGGCGGGGACTCGTTCGATCATCGCCACCTCCAGAGCCCCCCGGAGGCACCACCCGTCTGTCCGGATCGTACGGCGGAGGGCGGGGCCGCGCTCGACTTTTTTTGGCGGCGGAGCGGTTCAGAAGGGGCCAAAGCGGATCGAGCCGGTTTCGGTCGCGACCTCGATCTCGGCCCCGTTTCGTCCCCGCGCGAGGAGGAGGGTGGAGCCGTCCTGCCCGATCCTCTCGAGTTCCGGAATGCCGTCGGTGGCGACGGCCCCGTCCGGGGCGGTCGCGCGCACGGCGAACGGAGTGACGCCACCCACGAGGACCTCGACGTCTCCCGACGCGGTGCGCACGGTCCCACTCCGGAGCCCCCGCATCCGCGTCCCGAGCGAGATCGATCCCGACTCGCTCCGAACGTCGAGCGATGCGGCGTCCACCTCCGCGAGCGCGATTTCGCCGCCGATCGTGGCGACCGAGAGGGCCGACGTGCGGAGGCGCAGCGCCTCCACGGGACCGGAGCGGGAGCGAAGCTCGACCTTGCGGGGGAGCGCATCGATCACGCGCAGCGCTCCGTCCTCCGACTCCACCGTCAGCGATTCCCCCTGGAAGGAGGCGACTTCGACGTCGGCGCTCGTCGTGCGGATCGAGGCGCTGCCGAACGTCTGTTCGAGCCGGACCGATCCCCCCTGTGTCTCGACCGTGAGTCGCCCGCGGAATCGAGCGGCGACGACGCTTCCGGCCGGTTGCCGGACGGTGACCGCGGTGTCGTGGGGGACGACGACCCGGAAGTGGACCGCGACCTTGGAGGCGTCGCGGGACTGGCCCAGGACGACGGCCCGACCCTCGTGCTCGGCCTCGATCGTGCGGCGGTCGAAGGCCCGCTGCACGAGCCTCGACAGGGCGCTTCGCTCGGGGTCTTTCGGAGGGGCGATCCGCCCGGATTCCGGGACGGGGAACGTGGCGACGACCGCGGGGGTCGACCCTTCGCGCGTTCCAATCCGGATCCCGTCGGCGAGCGCGGAGGCGCTCGCGCTCTCCTTGGCCTCCGCGACGACGCGGGTTTCGACCGTCGCGGTGCCCCGGCGCCCGCCGCCCACCACCTCCACCGAACCGAGGAGGTTCGCGACCTCGAGCGCACCGTCCGTCCCGAGTGGAACCTCGAAGCGATGGCTGCGGGTCTCCTGAACGGCGCCGTGGGCCAGCGAGACGGCGGCGAGGGCGGCGAGAATCGTCCCGATCGTGCGCATGAGCACCTCCACCCGACGGCGGGGCAAGGGTCGTGCCCCGTCCCAGGGCTCCGGCGACGGCTCAACGCTCGGGCGACCCTCCGCGGGATGACGATTTCGCAAGCGGAACGACGAATCGGAAACCCCGTTGCGCCGTGTACAATTCGGCGCCCGCCGGAACCGCCTCGAGGAGGATCCCGTGAGCGACATGCGCGATCGCCGACTGGGGGATCACGATCTCCATCTCTTCAACGAGGGAACGCACAGCCGGCTTTACGAGAAGCTCGGAGCCCATCGCGGCGTCGACGCGAACGGCGGCGAGGGAACCTGGTTCACCGTTTGGGCTCCCAACGCCGAGCGCGTCTCGGTGGTGGGGACCTGGAACGGTTGGGCCGAGGGCGCCGATCCGATGGCGCCGATCGGCGGTTCCGGTCTTTGGCGCGCGTTCTCGCCGAACGCGAGGAAAGGCTCCGTCTACAAGTACCGCGTCCGTTCCCGTTTCGGCGGATACGTCGTCGACAAGTCCGACCCCTTCGCCTTTCGGACCGAGGTTCCCCCGGCGACCGGGTCGGTCGTCTGGGATCTCGACTACCGCTGGGACGACGCCGAGTGGATGGCCGGCCGCAAGGAGCGGAACGCGCTCGACGCCCCGATGTCGATCTACGAGGTCCATCTCGGCTCCTGGCGACGCGGCGCCGACGGTACCATCCTCGGATACCGGGAAATCGCCCCGCTCCTCGCGGAACACGTGCGCAGGCTCGGGTTCACGCACGTCGAACTCATGCCGGTGATGGAGCACCCCTTCTACGGGTCCTGGGGCTACCAGTGCACCGGGTTCTTCGCCCCGACGTCGCGCTACGGGACGCCGCAGGACCTCATGTTTCTGATCGACATCCTGCACCGAAGCGGAATCGGCGTGCTGCTCGACTGGGTCCCCTCGCACTTCCCGTCGGACGAGCACGGCCTCGTCTACTTCGACGGAACGCACCTCTACGAGCACGCCGATCCGCGCCAGGGGTTCCACCCGGACTGGGGAAGCCTGATCTTCAACTACGGCCGCCACGAGGTCCGATCGTTCCTGCTGTCGAGCGCCCTCTTCTGGCTCGACAAGTTCCACGCCGACGGCCTGCGCGTCGACGCGGTGGCGTCGATGCTCTACCTCGACTACTCGCGGAAGGACGGGGAGTGGGTCCCGAACCGATACGGCGGTCGCGAGAACCTCGACGCGATCGACTTCCTCCGCCAGTTGAACGCGACGATCTACACCGCCTACCCGGACGTGCAGACGGTCGCCGAGGAGTCGACCTCTTGGCCGATGGTGTCGCGCCCCGCCCATCTCGGAGGCCTCGGCTTCGGGCTCAAGTGGGACATGGGATGGATGCACGACACGCTCGAGTACATGGCGCTCGATCCGATTCACCGAAAATGGCACCACCGCAACCTCTCGTTTCGAATGCTCTACGCGTGGCACGAGAACTTCGTGCTCCCGCTTTCGCACGACGAGGTCGTGCACATGAAGGGCTCGCTTCTCGGAAGGATGCCTGGCGACGCCTGGCAGAAATTCGCGAGCCTGCGCCTGCTCTTCGCGAACCAGTTCTCCCAGCCGGGAAAGAAACTGCTCTTCATGGGAGGGGAGTTCGGCCAGGGGCGGGAATGGAACCACGACGCCTCGCTCGACTGGCATCAGCTCGAGATCCCCGCGCACGCGGGGGTGCTCCGTTTCCTGTCGGACCTCGCGCGCCTCTACCGCCGCGATCGGTGTCTCCACGAGCTGGACTGCGAGAGCGCGGGGTTCGAGTGGGTCGACCCCGACGACTCGGATCAGAGCGTCCTGACCTTCCTCCGACGGGGTCGCTCGCCCGACGCGATCGTTCTCTTCGCCGGAAACTTCACGCCCGTACCGCGTTCGGGCTACCGGGTCGGCGTTCCCGAGCCCGGCTTCTGGGCGGAGATCCTGAACAGCGACGCCGTCGAGTACGGCGGCTCCGGGGTCGGAAACCTCGGGGGGGTCTTCTCGGAGCCGTCTCCCAGCCATGGGCGGCCCCACTCCCTCGTCCTCACCCTGCCGCCGCTGGGAGCCCTGCTCCTCGAGTGGACGCGTCCCGCGAGGGGGTGAATTGGCCCGTCTCGCCGAGCTTCCCCTCAAGGACCGCCTCTTCGTCCGGACCTATCCGTGGCGGCGGATCGACCCCGTACCGTGGGCGCTCGTGCGGCGGCCGCTCCCGCAATGCCGCGTGGCGATCGTCTCGACGGCGGGGCTCGTGCCCCCGGAAGCCGCGCCGTTCGACGGGGATGTTCGGGGCGGCGACGTCTCGTACCGGATCGTCCCGCGCGGATGCGACCTCCGGACGTTGATCGATTGCCACCGGAGCGCCTCCTTCGACCACCGGGGGATCGCGGAGGACCGGAACCTCGCGCTCCCGCTCGACCGCCTCGAGGAACTCGAGGCGCGCGGGCGGATCGGAGAGGTCGCCCCGCGCCATCTCTCGTTCATGGGGTCGATCACGGCCCCCGGGCGCCTCGTGCGCGGGAGCGCTCCCGAGGCCGCGGCGATCCTCGAGGAGGACGCGGTCGACTTGGCGCTCCTCGTTCCGGTGTGACCGACGTGCAACCAGACGGTCGGTCTGGTGGCGGCGGAGATCGAGCGAAGGAAGATCGCGACCGTCGCGATCCAGCTCCTCGAGGAGATCGCAGTCCGGGTGAGGCCGCCCCGTGCGCTCCTCGTCCCCTTCCCGCTCGGGTACCCGCTCGGGAGGCCGCGGGACCCGGCGCTCCAACACGCGGTGCTCGAGGCCGCGCTCCGAATGCTCGAGGATCCCGACCTCGGTCCCCCCGCGCTCGCCCGTTTCGGCTAGGCCCCCGCGTTCATCCGGTGGAGGACGAGATCCTCGACGACCCGCCCGCCGAGGAGGTGCTCGTCGACGATCCGGTCGATCGCGCCGGGGTCGCAGCGGCCGTACCAGATTCCGTCGGGGTAAACGGCGAGAATCGGTCCTGCGGCGCAGATCCCGAGGCATCCGGACTTGGACCGGAGGACGCGACCGCGCCTCTCGAGGCCGGTGTCCGCGAGGCGCGCCCCGAGGTGTTTCCATGCGCGCCGCATCCGCTTGGCGCTCGCGCACCCTTCTTCCCCCGCGTCGGCGCAGAGCACGAGGTGGACCTTCGTGTGAGCGAGCCTCCGCACGGCCTTTCTCCGGGAGGCATCTTCCTTCGGCTTCGACATGCCGCGCACGGTACCACGCGGCGGACGGTCACACGACTCCCGCCGCGAGGAGGATCCCCACCGTGAAGAGCGAGATCGCCACGAGCGTTCGGACCGTGGCGAGAGTGACCTTGTTCAAGATCCGCGCCCCGATCCACGCCCCGGCGAAGGCTGCGGCGGTCGCGGTGGCGACGAGCGAAGCGTTCGGTCCCGCGCCCGAGCCGAGTGCGCCCAGCCCGTAGACCGAGAGCCGCGAGACGTCGATCGCGCACGCGATCCAGGTCCCGGTGGCCACGAACGACTCCTTCCCGAGACCGGCCCGGATGAGGAACGCCGAGCGGAGCGCGCCCTGGTGGCCCGAGAGTCCCCCGAAGAACCCCGCGATGAACCCTCCGAGCGGGAGCGAGCGGGGACCGAGCGACACCCGCGAGAGGAAGGGAACGGCCTCCCACGCCGCGAAGACGACCATCGACGCGCCGACGGTGAGTCCGACCGGCTCGATCTCGTACGGACGGCCCTCGAGCGTCCAACGGGCGAGAGGCTCGCGGCCGGAGAGCCAGACGAGCGCGATCGCGCCGAGGAAGGAAGCGGCGATCGCCGGGAGGCCGAAGCGGAGCGCGACGCCCCGGTCGGCATGGCGCCCGAGGAGGCCGAGCTTGAAGAGGTTGTTCAGGAGGTGGACGACCGCCGTCATCCCGACCGCCACCTCGATCGGGAAGAAGAGGGCGAACGCGGGGAGAAGGAGGGTGCCGAGCCCGAACCCCGACACGAGGGTCAGGGCCGAGGCGCCGAAGGCGACGAGAGGGACGACCAGGAACTCCATGGCGGGTCCGAGGCGAATCTACCCCAGGCGCGTCGGGAATTCGTCTGGACAAAGTGCGATAAAAAAGTAAACAATAATGTCGTGGGTGCGGTGGTCCGTCGCAAACGGCCGGGTCCCCGGCCGAAACCGGAGACCGAGCGGCTGACCCGCGTGGTCGCGCTCCGCGTGACGCGCGCGGAGGCGGAGGGGTTCGCTTCGGTCGCGCGTCGCGAGCACCTGAGCGTGGCGGCGTGGGCCCGGCGACGCCTCCTACAGAGTTTCGAGTGGGAGAACCGTGCCCAGGCGGCGGAGACGAAACAGGCGGCGCTCGAGACGAAGGTGCGCGCCCTGAGCGAGGCGGTCGAAGCGCTTCGACGGGACGTCGGCGCCCTCACGGGGGGAAAACGATGAAGAAGGGGAGTCGGAAGGAAGGGGTTCGAGAGGCGCAGGTCGACCCGAGACAGCGGCCGCTCTTCGAAGGATGGACCGTCGTTCGCCTGTCCGCGGAGGGCCAGGCCCACCGCCCGGAGGAGGTCCCCGACCGGGAGACCAGAGCCGGATGACCCGACTTGTCTCCGGGGCGGTTTGACCGTACATCCACGGCGTTCCGGGGGAGGGGGTCCCCGCGGGCCGGTCCCGGCGGCGCCGGGGCCGATGGCCGCGTCGACGACGGGTCTGCAGCCGGGAACGGGACCGTTCCCCGAGGAATGCATGCGCGCAGCCTCCCCCCTCTGCGCCGTTCGCCGCGTGGCGGGCGTCGCGACCTTCTCCCTCCTCCTCGCGACGCCGCCCGCGCTCGCGCAGTTCGCCGACCTCGAGGTCGATCTCGACACCGCGATCCAGGAAACGGTCCTCTGGGGTCGCACCGACGGAGACCTGACCGGCGGAGCGCTCGCGGTCGGCGACCTCGACGGCGACGGACTCGCCGACCTCGTCCTCGCGGCCCGTGGGTCGAGAGGGCCGGCGGCGAGCCGGGGGGCGAACACGGGGGCGATCGAGATCCGATTCGGTCGGCTCACCTGGAATCGGACGATCGACCTCTTCACGTCTCCTCCCGACGTCACGATCTGGGGGGTCGATTCGGGGGACCAATTTCCCCGGAGCGCGGCGACCGGCGATCTGAACGCGGACGGGATCCTCGATCTCGTCCTCGGGGTCCCGTTCGCCGACGGGCCGAGCAATTCGCGGGCGGGGTGCGGCGAGGTGTACGTCCTCTACGGAAGGACGAGCTGGCCCGCCGAGATCGATCTCCGCACCGCCGACGCGTCGACGACCGCTGCCGACGTCACGATCCAGGGCGCGGAATCGGGGGACGTCCTCGGCCGCTCGGTCGCGGTCGCCGACCTCAACGGCGACGGAAAACCGGACCTGATCGCCTCGGCCGCTCAAGCGGACGGCTCGAGCAACGGCCGAAACGCCTCGGGCGAGGTGCACGTCTTCTACGGGCCGAGCCTCGCGGCGCGAATCGACCTCGCCTCCACGAACCCGAACGTGCGGATCTTCGGCGCCGATTCCGAGGATTTCGCCGGAAGCGCCCTCGCCGCCGGAGACTGGAACGGAGACGGAATCGTCGACCTCGCGATCGGCGCTCCGGGCGGCGACGGCCCGCCGAGCGGCGCCCGGGTGGACGCGGGCGAGGTCCGGATCGTGCACGGCTCGACCACGCTCGCATCGACGATCGACCTGCGGACGCAGAGCTCCGCGAGCGTCTTCGGCGCCGATGCCGACGACGCCGCGGGAACCTCCGTCGCGATGGGCGACGTCGACGGAGACGGCAAGGCCGACCTCGCGATCGGATCGCCCTTCGCCGACGGGCCGAGCGGGAACTTCCGCTCGGCCGCGGGGGAGGTCGCGATCGTCTACGGGGCCGCGACGCCGGCGGCGGAGACCGACCTGGCGACCCAGGCGAACGTCCGGCTCTTCGGCGCCGCTTCGGGGGACCAGCTCGGCGAGAGCCTCGAGATCGGGAATGTCAGCGGCACCGACACCTACTTCGACCCGAACTGCTTGTGCGACGTCACGCGCACGACCGCCGATCTCGTGATGGGGGCGACGGGCGGGACCGGTCCCCCCTCGGTTCTTCCCTCCCGGCTCGCCGCGGGCGAGGTCTACGTGCTGAACGGCAAGGACCGGCAGTTCGCGACGTGGGCCTCGACCTACGACCTCTCGAGCTTCTTCACGGGGCTCATGAGCGCGGTCTTCTTCGGGCGCGACCCGCTCGACGGTCTGGGCATCGATCTCGCCCTCGGCGACGTCAACGGGGACGGCTTCGCCGACATCCTGACCGGCGCGGTCGAGGGAGACGGTCCCGAAGACGGGCCCGGCGGGGTCGAGGACGACGCGCGGCCGGCGGCGGGGGAGGGCTGGCTCTTCTCGAACGCCGACGACGACGGCGACGGATTGCGCGCGCTGGGAGACAACTGCCCCGACGATTACAATCCGAACCAGTTCGACTCGGACTCCGACGGAGTGGGGAACGTCTGCGACAATTGCCTTTCCACCGCCAACCCCACCCAGGCGAACAACGACGGGGATTCCGAAGGGGACGCCTGCGACCTCGACGACGATAACGACGGAATTCCGGACGCGAGCGACCCGTGCCCGTTCGACGCCGGGTCGAACGCCGACCCCGACGGGGACGGGTTCGGCGACGCCTGCGACAACTGCCCGACCGTGTTCAACGCGAACCAGGCGGACCTCGACCGGGACGGGCTCGGCGACGCCTGCGACCCGGACGACGACGGCGATGGTGCCTCCGACATCGCCGACAATTGCCCTGCGACGAACAACGCGAACCAATCGAACGGCGATGGGGACCTCTACGGCGACGCGTGCGACAACTGCCCGTCCACCTCGAACAACTCGCAGTCCGATGCGGATGGGGACGGGGTCGGGGATGCATGCGACAACTGCACCTCGATCGGGAACGCCTCCCAGGTCGACTCGGACGGGGACGGCGACGGGGACATCTGCGACAACTGCCCGTCGACCGCGAACGCCGACCAGGCCGACGGCGATGCGGACGGTCGGGGGGACGCGTGCGACAACTGCTCGAGCGCCGCGAACCCCGACCAAGCGAACTCGGACGGGGACTCCAAGGGAAACGCCTGCGACAACTGTCCGCTGGTCGCGAACGACACGCAGGCCGACACGGACTCCGACGGCCGGGGAGATGGCTGCGACAACTGCGTCGGCGCCGCCAACCCCGCCCAGTCCGACGCCGATCTCGACGGCGTCGGGGACGCCTGCGACACCGATCGGGACGGCGACTCGGTCGCGAACGATTCGGACAATTGCCCCGACCTCGGAAACCCCACCCAGGCGAACAACGATGCGGATGCGCCGGGCGACGCGTGCGACAACTGCTCGACGCTCGACAACGCCGGGCAGGAGGACGGGGACGGCGACGGGGTGGGCGACGCCTGCGACAACTGTCCGCTCCTCGGAAACGTCGACCAGCGCGACAACGACGCCGACGGATTCGGCGATCTCTGCGACGACGACGACGACGGGGACGGCATCCCGGATGCCGTCGACAACTGTCCCTATGCCGCGAACGCGGGCCAGCAGGACGACGACGGCGACGGGTTCGGGAACGCCTGCGATTTCACCACGGTCGACATCGCCGTTTCGGACGGCGACATCGTGATCTACGGCGAAGATCCGGGAGACCAGGCGAGCAACAGCCTCGTCGCCGCCGACGTGAACGGAGACGGCGTCGACGACTTCGTGTTCTCGTCTCCTTCGTCGAACGGCCCCGGGAACGCTCGGTCGTTCGCCGGAGAAGTCAACATCGTGTTCGGGCGAGACACCTGGAACTCCCCGTTCGATCTGGCGACGACCCCGCCCGACGTCCGGATTTTCGGCGTCGATCCACGGGACACGATGGGGAGCGCCCTCGCCACGGGCGACTTCAACGGCGACGGCCGAACGGACATCGCGATCGCTGCGCGCTTCGCCGACGGCCCCTCGAACCTCCGCTCGAACGCGGGGGAGGTCTACCTCGTGTTCGGTCGCGCCGCGTGGCCCACGACGATCGACCTCAAGAGCGCCGACGCGAGCCGCTCGAACGCGGACGTCACCGTCTTCGGAGACGACGACTTCGATCAAGCAGGGCGGTCGATCGCGATGGGAGACGTCAACGGAGACGGACTCGCCGACCTCGTCTTGGGCGCGACGGGAGGCGACGGGTCGAACAACCAGCGAGCCAATTGCGGAGACGTCTACGTCGTCCTCGGCCGCGCGAGCCCGGCGGCCGTCATCGATCTCGCGTCGCAGTCCGGTCCGAGCTCCCGCCTCTACGGCGCGGCCACCGACGATCTCTTCGGCGCGGCGGTGGCGATTCTCGATTTCAACGGGGACGGGATCGGCGACATCGCGGTCGGCGCAATCGGTCACGACAGCGACGGCGACACCGATTCGGGGCGCGTCTACGTGATCCCGGGTGCGACCTCCTTCCCGTCGAGTCGGGACATGGCGTCGGGTCAGTTCCTGGTCGCCTACGGCGGGATCGACCCGACCGACAATCTCGGGCAGGCGATCGCGGGGGCGGAGCTCGGCGATTCGAGCGGCGCCTGCCCCTCCTGCCGCGATCTCGTCGTCTCGGCGCCTTTCGGGGACGGTCCGACGATCCCGGACAACCGTCCCGACTGCGGCGAGGTGTTCGTCCTGCGCGGTCGGTCGGATTTCGCGGCCGGCACGGTGATCGCGCTCCAGAACGAAACGAATCCTCCGGAGAACATCCTCGTCTCGTTCCACGGTAGGGTGTCGGGAAACTTGATCGGGGATCGGGTCGCGGCGGGGGACATCAACGGGGACGCCCTCGCCGACGTGTTTCTCGCATCGCCCCTCGCGGACGTTCCGGGGCGCCTCGCGGCCGGCCGCGTCCTCGCGTACCTCGGGAGGACGTCTTGGCCGACGAAGATCGACGCCCTCTTCACCCCTCCCGAGCTCGAGGTGCTCGGCGGTGACGCCCTCGACAATTTCGGGATCGGGCTTTCCGCGGGGGACATGAACGACGACGGGTTCCAGGACCTCCTGATCGGTGCGAACGCTCAGGACGGACCGTCGAACACCCGCACCGACGCGGGCGCGGTCTACCTCGTTTCGCCGATCGACACCGACGGCGACGGGATCCGGAACCTCCGCGACACCTGCCCCGATCTGTTCAATCCGACCCAACCCGACGCCGACGGCGACAGCCGCGGGGACGAGTGCGACAACTGCCCGACCGTGTCCAACCTGTCCCAGCTCGACTCCGACGGGGACGGGATCGGGGATGCCTGCGATGCCGACGACGACGGCGACGGGGTGGCGGACGCCTCGGACAACTGCCCGCTCAACCCGAACGCGAACCAGGCGAACTCCGACGGGGACGTCCGCGGCGACGCGTGCGACAACTGTCCGACGACGACGAACCCGGACCAGAAGGACACCGACGGGGACGCACAGGGCGACCTTTGCGATTCCGACGACGACAACGACGGCGACCCGGATTCGGCGGACAACTGCCCGCTCAACCCGAACGCGAACCAGGCGAACGCCGACGGTGACAGTCGGGGCGACGTTTGCGACAACTGCCCGTCGACCTCGAACACCGACCAGGCGGACGGAGACGGCGACGGACGCGGGGATGTTTGCGACAACTGCTCCAACGTGGCGAACTCCGGCCAACAGGACACCGATTCGGACGGAAAGGGAGACGCCTGCGACAACTGCCCGAACAACGCGAACGCCGACCAGTTGAACACGGACGGCGACACGTTCGGGGACGTCTGCGACACCGACGACGACAACGATGGAACTCTCGACGACGGCAACGTCTCCGGCTCTCCGACCGACAAGCCCTGCATCACGAATCAGACCCAGTTCTGCGACGACAACTGCCGGACGATTTCGAACCCGACGCAGCGCGACACCGACGGCGACGGCCAGGGGGACGCCTGCGACACGGACGACGACAACGACGGCGACCCGGATTCGGCGGACAACTGCCCGCTGGTCGCGAATTCGAACCAAGCCGACGGCGACGGCGACGGCGTCGGGAACGCCTGCGACAACTGCCCGTCGAACGCGAACCCGAACCAGGCCAACGCCGACGGGGACGCGGAAGGCGACGTCTGCGACACCGACGACGACAACGACGGCGTCTCGGACGGTTCGGACAACTGTCCGAGCGTCGCGAACGCGGACCAGGCGGACGGCGACGCCGACGGCAAGGGGAACGTCTGCGACAACTGCCCGACAATCTCGAACGCGAACCAGGCGGACGGCGACGCCGACGGGCGGGGAGACCTCTGCGACAACTGCCCGTCGGTCTCGAATCCGACCCAGGTGAACACCGACGGGGACGCGCAAGGGGACGCGTGCGACACGGACGACGACGCCGACGGCCTTCCGGACGCGTCGGACAATTGCCGGACGATCGTGAACCCCGGTCAGGCGGACGCCGATGCGGACGGCGTCGGCGACCCTTGCGACAACTGCACGAACGTGTCGAACGCGAGCCAGACGGACGCGGACGGAGACGGGATCGGGGACGCCTGCGACAACTGCCCGACGATCGCGAGTTCGAACCAGTCCGACCTCGACGGAGACGGCGAAGGAGATCTCTGCGACTTCGACGACGACGGGGATGGGGTGCCCGACGTCAACGACAATTGTCCGTCGGTCACGAACGCGAGCCAGGCGAACTCGGACGCCGATGTTCCGGGCGACGCTTGTGACAGCTGCCCGCTCGTCTCGAACCCCGACCAGAGCGACAACGACGCGGACGGGGTCGGGAACCTCTGCGACAACTGCCCCGACGCGCAGAACCCCGACCAGATCGACACCGACGGCGACGCCCAGGGGCTGGGGGACGCCTGCGACCCCGACGACGACAACGACGGCGTCTTGGACGGCGCCGACAACTGCCGGGTCGTGTCCAACACGAACCAGGCGGACGGGGACGGCGACGGGGTGGGAACCGCGTGCGACAACTGCCCGACGACGTCGAACGCGAGCCAGTCGAACTCCGACCTCGACTCGCGGGGGGACTCGTGCGACAACTGCCCCCTCGCGACGAACGAGGACCAGGCGAACTTCGACGGCGACGGACAGGGGGACGCCTGCGACCCCGACGACGACAACGACGGGGTCCCCGACACGGCGGATTGTGAACCGTTCAACCCCGTCCGGAACGCCGTTCCCGGGGAGGCGACCTCGCTCGTCTGGACGAGCAAGACGCAGTTCGGCTGGACCGCTGCTTCGGAGGCGGACTCCCACAACGTCCACCGCGGCACGGTTCCGACGTCGGGGACGATCGTCTACGACCATTGCTCGGAAAACACTCCGGGAACGTCGTGGACCGACTCCGGGACCCCGCCCGCGCGGGGTTGGTACTACCTCGTGGCGGGGGTGAACTGCTTCGGGGAGGGGACGCTCGGAAGCGCGACGCCGGGTCCGCGCCCGACGGGGGACCCCTGCCCGTAGAGGAGGGACTCGAGCCGAATCGCTCCGTTCGCGCAGAGGTTCTCGCGGACGCCGCATCCCGTCGGGCGGCCGCGGTTGCGCTCGACGCGGCCGTCGTGTCGCGGCGAGCCGGGCCCCAGCAGCACGAGCGACCGTCGCAGATCGCGTAGAACCGGGCGAGCGTCGCGTTCTTGAACCAGGCGGGGTGGACGTGTCCTCGCGCGTGCTCGACCTCGAGGACGGCGACGGCCTCCGCCGCGTCGATGCGCCGCGCCTTCCCCGGCTGGTGGGCGAGGACGAGGTCGGACATCGGCGTTCCGATCCCCATGCAGACCCGCCTCGACTCGCGAAAGGACGCCTACATCGAGCGGGGATCCAAAGCGCGCGCCCAATCCCCAGCGCGCGAACCGCGCGAGAGAGAAGAGGGTGCGAGGATTCGGAGATCGACGCCCGTGGTTCGCCCCCGTTCCTCGAGGTTGCACGGCCGATCGATGCGGACCATGGGAAGGGGGAGGCGGACCTTCTCCGGTCCCGTTGACGAAAGATATCGATCGGGGTACAAACCTCGCATCCGCGGGGGCTGCCATGAGGAAGCTCGCGCCCTGGATCGTGTTCCTTTTCACCGCTGGCGTCTGCGCCGCGAACGTCCTCGAGAAGTGGAGCGACCGCTCGGTCATCCGGGTGCGCGTGCCCGCCCTCGACGACGCGGGAAGCGTCGTCGCGCTCAACTACCCGGGAGACCTCGCCGGGGAGAACCCACGGCACGCCTGGCAGATCGTGTCGTGGGACGCCGAGACGGGGGCGGCGACCCCCCGCACGGCCGCGCTCGACGGGGTCAGCGACGAGGAAGGCGCGATCTCGATATCGGACGACGGACAATGGATCGCCTTCGCGTCCCCGGCCGATCTCGTCGGGCGGAATCACGACGAGAGCACGGAGCTTTACCTCATGCGCGCGGACGGGACGGAGATTTCCCAGTTGACCGACCATCCCGGCTCGTCGCCGGGGGAAGTGTTCCAGGTCGCCATCGCAGGATCCGGGAACCGGGTCGCTTTCACCGCGAACCTCGATCCTCTCGGCACCAACCCCGCCCGATGGCCGCAACTCTTCGTCGTCGACCGGTCCGGCTCGAACCTGCGACAACTCACCTTCGCCGCGATTCGGGATTCGTTCCTCGCGATCTCCGTGAGCGACGACGGCGAGCGGATCGTGTTCGATCACCGCGGGGACCTCGTCGGGGCGAACGCGGACGGGTCGCGCGAGGTGTTCGCCGTCCTTGCGGACGGGTCGGGGCTCCGCCAGCTCACCTCCGCGGCGAGCGGAGCGTCGTCCCACGCGATGCTCTCCGGGAACGGCGCCAAGATCGTCTTCACGTCGACCTCGAGTCTGCTCTCCCCGAACCCGGGCCGTTTCGAACGCCTGTACACGCTGAACTGGGATGGGACCGGGCTCAAGAAACTCCTGGCGTTCACCTCGATCGACACGTGGAGCGCGCGGCACGGCTCGATCACGGACGACGGCCTCGTCGTGTTCTACGAGTCGGACCAGCCCGACCCGACCCTCAACCCGTCCGGGGCGAACGAGATTTGGCGGATCGGCGTCGACGGAACGGGGAAGGCGAACCTCACGGCTTCGGGCGGAGCGAACGAGCGGCCCGTCGCGTCGGGGGACGGTTCTCGCGTCGCGTTCACGCGGTACGAGCTCGGAGGGCGGACGCTGCGTTCGATGCCGGGGACGGGGGGGCCCTCGGTGCTGCTCGCAGCCGGCGACTCGTACCCGCCGATGACCGTCTTCCCCGACGTCACGCCGGACGGCTCGCGCGTCGTGTTCGTGCGGGGGATCGACGTGTGGCGCGCCGACTCGGCGGACGGAGAAGTCCGGGTGACCACCCTCGTCGGCTACGACACGTACTTCGCCCAGGTCGGGGCGGACCCCGACGTCATCGTCTTCCGCTCCGGGAGCGATCCGACCGGCGCGAATCCCGACCATCGGCCTCAGATCTTCCGCGTGCGCGGGGACGGGACGGGTCTCGTCCAGCTCACGCCCGCACTCACGGCGGCGGGGGCCGACGCCCCGACGCTCGCGTCGAACGGCTCGTGGGTCGTCTTCTCGTCGGCGGAGGACTACGACGGGTCGAACTCGGGACACGAACCCGCCCTCTGGCGGATGCGCCCCGACGGATCCGAGCTCGCGCGCATCCCGTCGAATCCGATCAGCGGGATCGGTTACCCGAGGGTCGATCCCACGGGGACCTGGGTCGTCTACGAGAACAACAACAACTTCGACGGAGCGAACCCCGATTTCAGCCCGGAGATCTTCCGCGTGCGCGTCGACGGGACCGGGGAAGAGCGAATCACGGGCGACGACCTGTACGAGGCCCGCTATCCCGATGTCTCGGCCGGGGGCGCGCGCATCGTCTATCAGTCGGACGCGGACCCGGTGGGGACGAATCCCGACCACAACCAGGAGATCTTCCTATTCGAGAGTTCGTCCCATGCCACGCGCCAGCTGACGGAGACCGTGTCCGCGATCAACCGCGACGCGCGGATCTCGGAGGACGGGGCCTGGGTGTACTTCTTCTCGACCGCTCCGTTCTTCGAGCCGAATCCGGGCGGCTTCGCCTTTCCGTACCGGATCCGGGTATCGGACGGCGTGATCGAACGCGCGGGCGGGCTCGCCCGAGGGACGTCGAACGTCGGGCTCGGCGGGTTCCCTCCGTTCCTCGCCGTCGGGGAGAACGGGGACGTCGCCGCGTGGACCGACGCGGGAGACTTCACCGGCACGAACCCGGACTACGACGACGAGATCTTCGTCGTCCGGGCCCGCGCCGCTCGAGTCGAGGTGACGAAAGCCTCTCCGACCGTGGTCTCGTGGGAGGTGGAGGCGGCACCGCGCCGCTACGACGTGATCCGGGGAGACGTCGCGAACCTGCGTGCGGCGGGTGGGACGGTCGATCTCGGGCCGGTCTTGTGCGTCGAGGACGACTCGCCCGACAACGACACGGTCGGGAGCGAGGACCCAGACGATCCGCTGCCGGGGAGGTGCTTCTTCTTCCTCTACCGCGGATCGCCGGCGTCCTCCACGGAGGAAGTCGCGTACGGGGCCGGGAGCGGAGGAACGCCGCGGGTCGCGGGGCCGGGAGACTGCCCCGGACCGTGACCCGTCGCGGAAGCAGAAGCGCGATCCCTTCGGCAGCTTCACGAGCCGCCTGTTCCCTGTGGAACGGTGTCGCCTCGACCGCCAAGAGGCCGCGCACGAAGAACGACCGGGGCGAGCACACTCCGAGTGAAGGGGGTCGACGTCCTCGACATCTCGCCGGGGAGGGGACGAGTTGCGAGGGGAGCCGCGCGGTCACCCTCGGAGCCGGCACCCAGACTCGAACTGGGGACCTGCTGATTACGAATCAGCCGCTCTACCGACTGAGCTATGCCGGCAAGGGTCGGTGAGACCCGCGACTTATAGCAGACCGGCCGCCGCGGGAGCAACGGCCGCCCCCTCGACGGTTGCGCGCGAGGCTCCTACCATCGCGCCGTGACTCCGTGGTGGTGGAAAGTGGCGCTGGGCGCCGCCCTTCTCCTCGCCGCCGTCTGGTGGAGCGGCCGACTCGCCGCCGAATCCGCCGTCCGGCGCTTCTTCCGTCCTCCGCGGCGGCGCCCGCGCCCGCTTCCGGCCATCCTCGAGCCCCGCGCGGAGGACGTGTCGATCCCCGGCCCGAACGGCGGCTCCAAGGCGTGGCTCCTCGGCCCGGACGGTCCTCCCAGGGGCCTCGTCGTCTTCGCCCACGGATGGTCGAGTGACGGCGGACGTCTCGCGCCGTTGTCGCTCCCGCTGCTCGAGGATGGTCTTGCCTGCCTCCTCTGGGACATGCCGGGACACGGGCGGTCGCCGGAGGTCGAGACCTACAACGTCGTCCTCCTACTGAAGGACCTCGTGGCCCTCAGAGACTGGATCGCGTCGCGCGAGGACCTGAACCGACTCCCGACCGCCCTCGTCGGATACTCCTTCGGCGGCCTCGGGACTCTCCTCTCCGGCGAGAGCGACCGGCGCTGGAGCGCCCTCGCGTCGCTCGCGGCGCCGGTCGGTCCGATGGAGGCGATCGAGGCGTACTTCCGGCAACGGGGTCTTCCCGGAGGCTTCCTGCGACGCCTCCTGCACGGCGCGATCCATCGAGTCGCCGGCGTCGATCCCGAAACGCTGGACATTCCGAGCCACCTTGCCGCGCTCGAGGTCCCGCTCCTCGTGATCCACGGCGAAAAGGACGAGGTGATCCCCGTCTCCCACGCAGAGGCGATCGTCGCCGCCGCCCCTCCGGGTCGGGCGACCCTCGCGATCGTGGAGGGAGCACGGCACGACGGACTCATGAACCACCCGGAAGCCTGCGAGCGCCTGCGCCGCTTTCTCCAAGAGGCGTTGTCGAGGGAAGGAGTGCGGCCCGCGTGAAGACCCGTTCTCTCGGCTCGACCGGCATGGAGGTCTCCGAAATCGGTTTCGGCGCGTGGGGGCTCGGTGGAACCATGTGGCTGGGGGTGGACGAAACCGAGGGCGACCGAGCTCTCGAGGTGGCGCTGGATCTCGGCGTCACCCTCGTCGACACGGCCCTCGCGTATGGCGACGGCCACAGCGAACGGCGCGTCGGCCGCATCGTGCGCCTACGCCGAGACCGGGACCGGATCGCGATCGCGACCAAGATCCCCCCGAAGAACTTCGTCTGGCCGGGCCTCGCGGAGCACGCGCTTTCGGAGACGTTTCCCGCCGTCTGGGTGCGGGAGTGCACCGAGCGGTCGCTCCGCCATCTCGGGGTCGACGCCCTCGACCTCCAGCAATTCCACGTCTGGCACGACGGATGGCTTTCGCACCCCGCATGGCCCGATACGCGCCGCGCGATGGAGCGGCTGAAGGAAGAGGGGAAGGTCCGCCACTTCGGGGTCTCGATCAACGACCACGCCCCCGAGACCGCCATGCGCCTGCTCGAGGACCCGCTTCTCGAATGCGCTCAGGTCATCTACAACATTTTCGACCGCTCGCCCGAGCGAGGCTTCTTCGATCTCGCGAGGCGACGGGGGCTCGGCGTGATCGTCCGGGTCCCATTCGACGAGGGCGCGCTCACCGGCGAGATCGGCCCCGACACGGTCTTTCCCGACGGGGATTGGCGTCACCGATACTTCCGCGGCGAGCGGAAGGGAGAGGTCGCGCTCCGCACCGGGGCCTTGAGGACGCTCCTCGGCCGCGAGGCGCAGACCCTCCCCGAGCTCGCGCTGCGCTTCGTGCTGAGCCGCGACGAGGTTTCGACGGTGATCCCCGGAATGCGAAGGGCCGCGCACGCCCGGGCGAACGCGGCCGTGTCGGACGGCCACAAACTGTCGCCTTCGCTGCTCGATCGGCTTCGCGATCACGCGTGGGAGAAGAACTGGTACGGCAGCTGATCTATCCTGAAGGGTCGTGCGCCCCGAGTTCCTTCCCCACGACCGTCTCGTCGAGCGCGTCCGCGAGCGCTTGGGAAAGCCGTTACCCGGCCCCGCCGCCCAAGGGCTCATGGCGCCGCGTCCGCGCAAGGGGTGGAAGCCGGGTTGGGCGCCGGCGGAAGCCCGCCCCGCGGCCGCCCTCCTTCTGCTCTTCCCGATGGACGGGCGGAGCGGCTTCGTTCTGACGCTGCGCAGCGACCGGATCGGCCGGCACCGCGGGCAGGTCTCTCTCCCCGGCGGGGCGGTCGAGCCGGGCGAGGATGTCGCCGCCGCGGCGATCCGCGAGGCGCACGAAGAGGCGGGGATCGACCCCGCGATGCCCTCCGTCCTGGGGACGCTGACCCCCCTCGACGTCCCGGTCAGCGGCTACGTCATTCACCCGGTGGTCGCGCATGCCGCGGTGCGCCCCGATCTCGTCGCCTGCGCCCGCGAGGTCGAACGCGTGGTGGAGGTCGCGGTCGAAGACCTCGTCGACCCCGCCAATCTGCGCGTCGAGACGTGGACCCGCGCGTGGGGAACCGCCGAGGTCCCGTTCTTCCGGGTCGGCGGGCTCACGGTGTGGGGCGCGACGGCGATGATCCTCGCCGAGTTCCTCGCGCTCCTCGACGCCGCGCCCGAGCCCCGTTGAGAACTCATCGGGCGGCGTGGCAGCGCAGGCAGTCGAGGCCGTTCGGATGGTTCGCGCTCCGCGGCACCGCGCCCTCGGGTCCGTGGCAATCGAGGCAGGCCCCGACGCCGAACGAGGCGTCGTGCTCCGGGTCCGCGGGAAGCCACGGCGGTCGGCGGTTTCGAAGGGCGAAGACGAGGACGAGGGCGGCGAGCCCCGCGAGGGCGACGAAGAGAAGGATCTGGACGCGGCGCATCGGCGGCATTCTATCCGCGCGTCGAGCCGTTAGAATCCTGGCCGCATCCGAGACGGAATCGGAGGAACCGTGGACGATCCGGAATCTGGGGAGCCCCGCCTCCTCCTGACCACGTGGAGCGACGCCGAGGCCGCGCTCGTGGCGCAGCTCCTCGACCACGAGGGCATTCCCTGCCAGGTCGTCTCCGACGTCTCGCACGCCCTGTTCCCCCTCACCGTCGATGGGCTCGGGGAGGTGCGGATCCTCGTTCCCGCATCGCGCCACGACGAGGCCGCAGCGCTGATCGCCGAGCACCGCCGCCGAGGCTTCGAGATCGTGGATGGGGAGCTTCCCGAAGGATTCGGAGGGGAGGCCGGGAAATGAGCTTCGCCGAGGTTTCTGCCTCAGCACCCACGCGGATCGACCTCGCGGGGGGGACCCTCGACCTCTGGCCGATCTCGCAACTGGTCCCGGGCGCGGTCACGGTGAACGTCGCGGTCGAGCTGCGGGCCCGCGCGACGGTGATCCCGCGCGGCGATGGACGCGTCGTCGTGATCTCGCGCGACCGAGGCGCTCGGGCGGTGCGGCGCGCTCCGGTCGGGCGGTCCGATCCGCGCGGCCCGCTCTCGTGGCCCCTCCGCCTCGCCGGGGCACTCGGCCCCGACGGGGGGTACACGCTCGACCTGCGGGCGGAGGCTCCCGCGGGGGCCGGGCTCGGAGGGTCGTCGGCGCTCGGGGTCGCGATCGCGTGGGCCCTCGACCGCTTCGCGGGAAGGAAGACGTCTCGAGAGGTCCTCCTCCGGCAGGTTCAGAACCTCGAAACCGCGGAGATCCGCGTCCCCACCGGGAACCAGGACTACCTCGCCGCGGTGCACGGGGGGCTGCGCGCCTACCGGCCGGCGCTCGCCGGGACCCTGGTTGAGACGATCCCCCTCCCTCCCGGGTTCGAAGAGCGCCTCGTCCTCGCATACACGGGCGTTCCCCGGGCCTCCGGCATGAGCAACTGGGACATGTTCCGCCGCTTCTTCGACGGGGAGCGCAAGACGGTCGAGGGGATGGAGGCGATCGCGAGGGTCGCGGGGGCGATGCGGGACGCCCTCCGGGAGCGAGACGTGGACGAGGTCGGACGCCTCCTCGGGGAGGAGGGAAGGGTGCGCGAGCGCCTCGCGCCGACCGTTTCGACCCCGCTTCTCCGGAAGGTCGCCGCGGCGGCGCGGCGCGCCGGCGCTCTCGGCACGAAGGTCTGCGGGGCGGGAGGAGGAGGGTGCCTCGTCGCGCTTTCCGCGCGCGGAAGGGAGGACGACGTGCGGCGGGCGATCCTCGCGGCGGGAGGCCGCGCGCTGGCGGTCCGGTGCGCGCGCCGCGGGATCGAGGTCAGCGGATCGAGATCGGGATCTTGACGTCGACGCGCGCCGGAGCGCAGTAACCGCTCGAGGCGACGCAATAGAAGTACGTGAGCTTCGCCGGGATCTCGTGGACCCCCGCGACGGCATGGGGGTCGACCTGAACGGTCGCCCGAAGAGGATCGATCGACTTGAAATAGTTCGTCTCGAGCCGATCCGGGGGAGGCGGTGCGTCGGCCCCGACCGAACCCTCCGCCTCCGCGACCAAACCCGGCGCGGCGGGGATCTTGAGGCGGACGCGCGGGTACTTGTTGATCTTGATCCCGGGGGCCGGCTGCAAGACCACTCGGACCTCCGCCGCCTGCCCCGGCTCCACGATCGCCGGAGAGACGTCCAGCCGGAAGGTCGCGGGCTCTTCCCGAGTCCCCTTCTCTGCGGCGTGGGCGGCCGCAAGAAACGGAGAGGCGGCGAAAATGGCGGCGACGAGGCCGAAATGAGCGTATGACACGAAGCCGAAGTGTACGGTGCCACCGGGGCCCGCGCAAACGCCGCTCGTTGCCCGGGGTGCAGGGTGCGGGTAAACTTCTGTCGGTCGTGCCCGGGAGGGTTTCCATGAAGCGTTCGGCGGTTCCGCTGCTCCTGGCGCTGTTCGCCGCGTCCTTCCCCGCCATGGCGGACGAGGTCATCTACTTCACCAACGGCGCGACGATGGCGATCCGCTCCCACGAGGTCGAGGGGGACATGATCCGCGTGAACCTCGGCGCGGGGGCGGTCATGGCATTCCCCGTTTCGATGGTCGAGCGCGTGCAGGTCGGAACCCGGGACGTGTTCACGGGACCCGCCTACCGTCCCTCCAACCAGGCCCTCGCCGGTGCGGAGGGGACGCAGGCTCCGCCGGTCGAAGTCTCGACGGACAACACCGTCTCGGCCGAGGGGAGCCTTCCGGCACGGTACCGGATGAACCGGGCCGAGATGAGTTCCCGCGCGGGGGCGGACGACTCGTTCACCGCTCCCGGTTCGACCGGGAGGTCGAGACGAGCGGGCCCCGCCTCCCGCCTCCGGCGCCCGAACGTCCCCGCCCCCGGGATGGCCTCTCCGCCGGAGGGCTCGGTCGTGATGGGAGATCGTTACATGATCGCCCCCGGCTCCCCGGAAGCATCGGCGGGCAAGCCGGAGGTCATGAGTTTCGGTCCGCGAATGGATCCCGACGCCCAGACTCCGCCGCCGGCGGCGGAGGCTCAGCCGGGGCCCGAGCCGACCCCGGAGCCCCCTCCCGAGTCGAACTGAGCGCGCATTGCCCCTCGTACTCGGGATCACCGGTCCGAACGCCGCCGGGAAGGGGGAGGTGGCCGCCTACCTCGCCGAGCGGGGGTTCCGGCTCCACTCCCTTTCGGACGTCGTCCGAGAGGAGGCGGCAGCGCGTGGTCTCCCTCCGCTCCGGGAGCACCTCATCCGGATCGGCAACGAGATGCGCGCGCGCGAGGGGCCCGGAGTGCTCGCCGAACGTCTCCTCGCGCGGATCGGCGCGCGGGACGTCGTCGATTCCATCCGGAACCCCGCCGAAGTCGCCGTCCTCCGGTCGGTGCCCGGTTTCGTGCTCGTCGGGGTTCGAGCCCCCGCCGAGGTCCGTTTCCGGCGATCCCTCCTGCGCGCCCGGCCCGGCGACGCCAAGACCCTCGAGGAGTTCCGATCGCGAGAGGCCCAGGAGAACCGAGCCGACCCGACGGGACAACAGCTCGACGCCACCTTCGCCCTCGTCGACCGGATCGTCGAAAACGACGGAGACCTCGACGACCTGAGGCTCGCGGTGGACCGGTTGGTCGCGGCCCTCGAGGGGAAGACGGCCGCCTCGCGTTGACGCTTTCCGAACCGCTCCGATAGAGTACCGGATCGCGCCGTCACGGAAGGGGATCCCGTTGGAAGAAGTGCTCCGGGGAAAATCGGGTCCGATCGAAAGGGAGAGTGCGGAGGCGCGGAGGGACGCGCCGCCACCCGCCCCTCCGATCCTCAACCGGATCGGGTCGCCGGCCGACCTCCGCCCGCTCGGCCGCGACGAGCTGCACCGGCTCTGCGAGGAGATCCGCGAGTACATCGTCGACGTCGTATCCGAGAAGGGGGGGCACCTGGGCGCGAGCCTCGGGGTGGTCGAGTTGACCGTGGCCCTTTTCCGTTCGCTCGACCTACCGGAGGATCGTGTTGTCTGGGACACCGGCCACCAAGCGTACGTGCACAAGGTGCTCACGGGTCGGCGCGAGGCCCTCTGGTCGATCCGCCAGCGAGGGGGAATTTCGGGGTTTCTGAAGCGGGACGAGAGCCCCTACGACGCGTTCGGGGCGGGACACGCCTCGACCGCGATCTCGGCCGCCCTCGGGATGGCGGCCGCGCGCGATTTGAAGGGCGAGTCCCGAAGGGTCGTCGCGATCCTCGGGGACGGCGCGTTGACCGGAGGGCTCGCCTACGAGGCCCTCAACAACGCGGGCCACTCCGGACGGGACATCCTCGTGATCCTCAACGACAACGGGATGTCGATCGCCCGAAACGTGGGCGCCGTGTCGCACTACCTGACCGGGATCCAGACGAGCCCCCGCTTCCGCCGCCTGCGGGACGAGAGCCTCGAGATCCTGAGCCGCCTGCCGGCCGTGGGCGAGCAGATGCGGGAAATCGCCCATCGTCTCGAGACCGCGGTCAAGACCGCCCTCGTGCCCAGCGGCCTCTTCGAGTCGCTTGGCTTCAATTACATCGGTCCGGTGGACGGCCACGACCTCGACGCCCTCGTCGATCTCCTTCCGAAGGTCCTCGCGAAGACCGGCCCGGTCCTTCTTCACGTCCTGACGCGAAAGGGAAAGGGGCTCGCGGCGGCCGAGGCCGACGACGAGGGGTTCCACGGGGTCGCTCCGTTCGACAAGGTCACCGGGAAGGCGCGGGGAGCCCAGAAGAGCGCGAGACCGGGGTACACCGCCGTCTTCGGCCGTGCGATGCTCGAGGCGGCCGAGGCCTTCCCGACGATGGTCGCGATCACCGCGGCGATGCCGACCGGAACGGGCCTCAACGAGTTCAAGGAGAGATACCCCGAGCGCTTCCACGACGTCGGGATCGCCGAGGCGCACGGCGTGTGCTTCGCGGCCGGTCTCGCCTGCGAAGGGATGAAGCCCGTGGCGGCGATCTACTCGACGTTTCTCCAGCGAGCGTTCGATCAGATGATCCACGACGTCTCGCTCCAGCACCTGCCGGTCGTCTTTGCGATCGACCGCGGAGGTCTCGTCGGGGCGGATGGACCGACTCATCACGGCGTCCTCGACCTGAGCTACCTCCGCTCCGTCCCCGGCATGGTCGTCTCCGCCCCGAAGGACGGGAACGAGCTTCGGGATCTCCTGTGGACCGCCCTTTCCTGGAAGGACGGGCCGTTCGCCCTCCGTTATCCGCGGGACACCGTTCCCGAGGGGTACGATCCCTCGCGCCCGCCGAAGGTCCTGCCGGTCGGCAGCTGGGAGGAGATCGCCGACGGCGAGGACGCCGCGATCCTCGCGGTCGGTCCGATGACGACGGTCGCCCGGACCGCCCGGACGATCCTCGAAGAGAGCGGCGTCCGCGCGGCGGTGATCAACTGCCGTTTCGTCAAGCCGATGGACGTCGCGATGCTCGAGCGACTGCGCGCGCGGTTCCCGGTGCTCGTGACGATCGAGGAGAACAGCCTCGTGGGCGGGTTCGGGAGCGCGGTCCTGGAGGAGCTCGGCGGGCGCTCCCTCTCTCGGGACGGCGTCGTCCGGATCGGACTGCCGGACGGGTTCGTCTCCCACGGCACCCGCGAGGAGCTGCTCGCCGAGGTCGGCCTCGACGGCGCGTCGGTCGCCCGCGCGGTCCTCGCGGCGCTTCGCCGCGCTCCCGGATGACGGGCGATCCCCACCTTCGGGCGCCGCGGCGTGGCCGCGTCGGCGTGCTCACGGTGAGCGACTCCCGAAGCCTCGCGAACGACGTCTCGGGCTCGCTCGCGGTGGAGCTGCTCGAAGCGGCCGGTCACACCGTCTCGCACCGCGCCCTCGTCCCGGACGAGCCGGAGGTCGTGCGGGCGCGGATCGAGGCATGGCTCTCCGACGCGGAATGCGACGGGGTGATCGTGAATGGAGGGACGGGAATCGGGACCCGCGACCGGACTTACGAGGCCGTTTCCTCCTTGCTCGAGCGTCGGCTCGACGGTTTCGGAGAACTCTTCCGGTCGCTCTCCTTCGCGGAGATCGGGAGCGCGGCGATGATGAGCCGCGCCGTGGGCGGGATCGCGCGCGGGCGGTTCGTCTTTTCCCTTCCGGGCTCGCCGATGGCGGTGCGGCTCGCGCTCGGGCGCCTGATCGTCCCCGAGCTCGGACATCTCCTGGGGGAGCTCGGGCGGGGCGGGTGACCGCTCAGTTCCGCTCCATCGAGTCGCGAGGCGGCTCCGCCTCGAGCACCGGTCCGAACCGCGATTCGTAGCGGGTCAGATTCTCTTGCAGCGCCCGGATCATCCGCTTGAGATGCGCGGGGGACACGACCACGCGCGCGTTCACGATTCCTCCCGGAGGGAAGAGACTGACGAAGTCGAGGACGAACTCCTCGCGCGAGTGTCGCACCATCATCTGGTTCGCGTAGATCCCGCGGAGGACGTCGTCGGGGATCTTGACCGGAATCTCCTCGCCCGCCACGTTGACCTCCCTGTCCAGCGGTCCGCCGACGGACGGACCGGCGACGATGATACCCGTTCGCCAACCTCCCCGTGTTGCGCGTCCCCTCTCCAGGTTCTACCGTAGGGCGCCCTACGGAGAAAGGGGGTCCCATGGGGGACGTGCACTGCTCCCGCTGCGGACAGAATGCCCCGGGCCTCGACCGCGCTCCGATCCCGGGCCCTGTCGGCCAGACCGTCCTCGCGAAGACTTGCGCCGCGTGCTGGAAGGAATGGCTCGGCATGCAGGTGAAATACATCAACGAGTACAGGCTGAGCCCCCTCGATCCGAAGCACTACGAGTTCTTGCTGGAGCAGGCGCGGGCCTTTCTGGGCCTCGACAAGGCCTGACCCTCGATTCGCAGGAGGCCCCATGCGAGAGAGTTTGACCGAGCGCTGCCGCCGGGAAATCGACGAGTTCCGCGAGCAGGGGGTCTACAAGCGCCTCAACCACCTCGACGGGCCGCAATCGGCGCGCGTTCCCATGGAGGGACGGGGAGACGTCCTGATCCTGTCGTCGAACAACTATCTCGGGTTGTGCGACATGCCGGAGGTGATCGAGGCCGGGAAACTCGCGCTCGACCGGTTCGGGGCGGGGACCGGCTCGGTGCGATTCATCTGCGGGACCTTCACGATCCACCGGGAACTCGAGCGCGAGATCGCGCGCTTTCTCGGAACCGAGGCGAGCTTGACCTTCGTCTCGTGCTGGAACGCGAACGAGGGGCTGATGCCGACGCTCCTCGACGAGCGTGACGTGGTGATCAGCGACGCGTTGAATCACGCGAGCATCATCGATTCGGTTCGACTGTGCAAGGCGCAGCGGAAGGTCTACCCGCACTCGGACATGGTCGCTCTCCGCGAGATCCTCCGAGCGACGCGCGACGCGCGCACGCGGTTCATCGTCACGGACGGCGTCTTCAGCATGGAGGGGGACATCGCGAGGCTGCCCGACATCGTCGAGCTCGCGAGGGAGCACGACGCGGTCGTTGCCGTGGACGACTCCCACGCGACTGGCGTCCTCGGCGCGAACGGACGGGGGACGGCGGAGCACTACGGGATGACCGGCGAGGTCGACCTCATCACGTCGACGCTGGGGAAAGCGCTGGGGGGGGCGGCGGGCGGATTCGTCGCGGGGCCCGAGCCGGTGGTCGACTACCTCGTGCAGCGGTCTCGTCCGCAGCTGTTCTCGAATGCCCTTCCCCCGACGGTTGCCGCGAGCTCGCTTGCGGCGTTGCGATACGTCGCCGCGCATCCGGAGCGGGTCGCCCGGCTCCGCGAGAACGCCCGGTACTTCCGCGAGCGACTCCTCGCTCTCGGCTTCCGCCCTCTTCCCGGGGAAACCCCGATCGTGCCGATCCTGCTCGGCGAGACCGCGACCGCGATCCGGGCGAGCCAAATGATGCTCGACGAGGGGGTCTTCGTGACCGGTTTCGGTTTTCCCGTGGTTCCGAAGGGAGAGGCCCGCGTCCGCTGCCAGATTTCGGCCGCCCACACCCGGGACGATCTCGACTTCGCGCTCGACGCTTTCTCCCGCGTCGGGAAGAAGCTCGGCCTGATCTAACAGGCTGCTGACAAAGTCGATTCCGAGCGGATCAGAAACGAAGGAATTGCC
>CAZVOE010000017.1:0-37062 GCA_964628935.1 uncultured Acidobacteriota bacterium | reverse complement strand
GGCCGCGGCCGGGCGCCTGCGGCGCGAGGACGCGACGAGCGCCGAAGGAGCCGCGCGCACCGCGCTCGGCGCCCTCGGCGGCGTGGGGCTCCTCGGGGCCCTGAGCCTCGCCTGGGCCGACCCCCTCCGCCACGCGGCGGCCGAAGCGCGGCAGGCGGCGAACGACGACCTCGCCGCGGCGCTCTCCCGCCGTCTCCAGACCGGTCTCTCGATCCTCTGGACGCTTTACGCGGCGGCCGTTCTCGTGGTGGGGTTCGCGCGACGCGCGGAAGGGCTCCGGTGGGGAGCGCTCGCCCTCTTCGGGCTCGTGGTGGCGAAGGTCTTCCTCGTCGACCTCTCGGACCTCCCCGGCATCTACCGGGTCGTCTCCTTCCTCGTGCTCGGAGTCGTCCTTCTCGGCGTCGCGACCGTCTACCAGCGTCTTTCGGGAAAGGGTCCGCGCCGATGAAGCGAGGGCCGTCCGGCGCCCTGGGGGAGAACGCCGAACGGCCCTCGAGCACGCGGCCTCCCGAAATCAGTTCGAGGCGACCGCGGTGTGCTCCTCCTTCACGTGCTGCGCGACCCACGCGTCGTAGACCGCGTCGGGCATCGTGCCGAGGGTCGCCGTCAGGTCCTTGGAGGACCCGGCGCGCTTCACCGTGTAGGTGGCGGTCGCGCCCGGCTTGAGCGTCGCCTTGATCGCCTTGAGCTTGTCCTGGTTCGCGTCCGAGTACTCGACGCCGTTGACGGCGAAGAAGACGTCGCCCGGCTTGAAGCCGGCCTTCTCCGCGGGACTCCCGGCGACCACCTCGGTGATCGTCATCACGCCCGCCTCGTCTCGGTCGAGCATGAGGCCGAGCCAGCCGTTGTTGCGGGCCTCGGCCATGTGCTTGGCGCAGTCTTCCTTGGAGTACTTGCAGTGCTCGCCGGCGGCCTTTTCGGACTTCGCCAGCTGGGCGGCCTTGGCGCTCTTCTCGCACTCGGGACCTCCGGCGAAGGCGGGGAGCGCGAGAGCGAGGGCGGCGAGAGGAACGAGAAGCTTCAGGGTTCGGCGCATCGGTTTCTCCTCCTTGCGGTTGGGATCGATCACGGGAGGGAAACTACGGAAACGCGATGTAAAAGTCGTCCTCGTCCGGGTAAAAGGTTGTAAAAGGGGACTGGCACCTTTTCGTAACGAAACGGTGCCAGTCCCCTTTACGCCCGCTTCGCGACGAGCAGCGTGAGGTCGTCGGAACGCGGAGCGCCGCCGCGGAAATCGTTCACGGCATCGAGGCACGCGCCCGCCATCTCCACGGCGGCGAGACCGGTACGTCCGCGCAGCGAAGCGGCGACGCCACCGACGCCGAAATCCTCGCCGCGCGCGTTCCGCGCTTCCGTCACCCCGTCGGTGTAGACGACGAGGGACTCTCCGGGAGCGAGGCGGAACGTGAGCACGGGGAACTCGATCGAGCAGAACATCCCGAGCGGAAGTCCGGCACCCTCGACCGGCACGCTCGACCCGGGGCCCACGACGAGCGGGGCCGGTTGCCCCGCGTTGCTCAACTCGACCGTGCCGTCGGCGCATGCCTTCCCGGCGACCAGGGTCGCGTAGTGGGAGTCGAGAGTGCTCTCGCAGAACAGGCGATTCGCCCTCTGCATCATCTCGCCGATGCCGAGGCCCGAGTCGCAGAGGGTGCGGAAGAGCGCGTTGAGATGGGCGCTCAGGAGCGACGCCGCCACCCCCTTGCCCGACACGTCCCCCACGAGGAACAGTAGGGCGTCTTCCTCGCGATCGGGGACCACGAGGTCGCAATAATCGCCGCTGACGAGCCCCGCCGGCTCGAAGCTCCAGTGGATCTCCCACCCCCTCGAGACGACGTGTTTCTTCGGGAGGAGCGCCCGCTGGACCTTCCCCGCAAGCTCGAGGTCGCGCTCGAGCGCGTTCCGGTCGGAGCGGCTCAGGTGGTCGATGCAGAAACAGACCAACGGGTCGGAGCGGAGCAACTCCGGCTCGATCGGATCGCCGCAGGTCTCGCACAGGCCGTAGGACCCGTTCGCGTGGCGCTCGAGCGCCGCGTCGACCTCGTCGAGAAGGCGCCTCAGGTCGGGTGCGGTCCCCGGCGTCGAGGTCGCGGACATGAGTCGGTCTCTGCGCGCCAGCAACTCCGTTCGCGCCGCGGGGTCTGGTTGGTAGTCCATCGGCCACCCCCTCGATGACGACAGGGTACTCAATACGGGATCCCGGATCACTCGGTTTCTCCCGCGCGAATGGGGGGCCCTTTTCCGGCGGAACAGGCACCCGCCCCCTGTTACCGGCGCGCGGCGTCGTAGATGCCGACCGCCCAGACGGCGAAGGGGAGGGCGACGAGAACCACCGGTCCCCAGCCGTCCCGGACGGCAGCGGGAACGGGGAAGCCGCACGCGTCGAGGACGGCGGAGACTCGAGGAATGACGGCGAGCCAACAAAGCCCGAGCGCCCAGTCCGCGAAGAGGAAGATCGCTCCGCGCACCCGATGCCCCGACAGGATCTGCCCCCAGCCGGGCACGAGCGCCGATGCGATGCCGGTCAGCGCGGGATGAGGGGCCCGGCCGCGATCTCCGGTGTCCCGAAGGGCGTGGGCCTGACTCGCGGCGCCGATGTGAAGGACGCACCCAGCGGCCGCCAGGCCAAAGAACGCCGCGATCAGCGAGACCCGGGGAACCCCGAGCAGATCGAGGGTCGCGAGGAGGCGTTCGAGCGTCTCGACGAGCGCCCACGCGAGCGCCGCGACGAAGCCGCCACACGAAAGGAAGAAGAGGCCCCAGACCGTCTCTCCGGCAACGATCTGTCCTGCCCCCGGAAGGAACAGCGACAGCGTCCCGGTCAGACCCGGTCCGGGACCGGAAGCGCGGGGCCTGGGGGCGCGTGGAAAGGCCGGGGCGTCGCGAGCGGGTCCGGTCTGCTTCCCGCTCTCCCGCTCCTCCAGATGGATTTCTCCGAGGTCATAGACGGACTCGTGATGGGTCATCGGGAACACCCCCGCCGAAGTTTCGGTGGAGGACCTTGCAAGGGAAAGGCCGGGGCGGTTCCGCGCTGTGGGTGCCGCGCCGGCGTGGCGGCATCACGGATTCGAAACGAAGCTGACGTTCGCGCCACCGGGGGCCGCCCCGCCCTTGACGGCCCCGGCGACGATCCCCGACAATGCGCCGATCATTCGCTGGAGACCGTACGATGCAGTTCCTCGCCGCTGTCTCCCCCCGCGCGCGGCGCGTTTCGGTCGCGATCTCTGCGGCGCTCGCCCTTCTGATGAGCGGCCCCGCGGCCCCGACTTTCGCGCAAGAGAGCGCTCGCTTCGTGGGGACGATCCTCGACCCCGACGGCCGGCCCGCGGCCGGTTTCCAGGTCGTCCTTCGGGACGCGGTACGCGGGACGGAGTTCACGAGTGTGCCGAGTGGACCGGACGGGGCCTACACGGTCTCGGTGCCGATCGGCGGCAGCTACACGCTCGCCCGCGTGGTCGCCCCCGACGGCACTCCGCTTCCGATCCAGAGCATTCCGCCCGTGCGTGTGGACTCCGCCGGAACGAGCCGGCTCGATGTCGCCTTCCAGCGGCAGTCGCCGAGCCCGAGAAGCGCCGGGAGTGGGGACGAAGACGACGACGAGGCGGCGCTGAAACCCTGGTACAAGAAGCCGGGGGGAATCGTCGGCATCGTGCTGGGCGTCGCCGTGGCGGCAGCGCTCGCCGCCGGGGGCGGCGACGACGGGCCGGCCTCTCCTTCGAGCCGCTAGGTTCCTTTTCTCAGAAGCAGTCGCCGCCCGCCCCCGGGCTCCGGCCTCTCCCCCAGAAAGGTGTGCCCCTCTCGCGCGCAGAACGTCTGCACGTCGAGGACGAGGAGCGGGTCGTCCCCCAAGACGTCCAGCCGGTCCCCCGGCCGCAGCTCCGCGAGCCGCTCCCGCGCACGGACGACCGGGAGCGGGCAACGCAGTCCGCGGGAATCGACCGTCGGGACGGGGTCCTCGATCACGCCGAGCCGTTTCTCGCGCGGCGCGGGCGGGCACCGCCCCGCCCGGTCGCGTCGCCGAATCCCTTCAGGGCGAGAAGCGCGACCGGCGCCGCGTGCACCGCGAGGTCGAAAACGTCGATCGGACGGAGGAGCGTACCGCTCGCCAGCATCTTCAATTTCTGCCAGAGATGAGGCTCGGGCGACAGGGGCGCCGCGCCGAGGAGAACCGCGGCCAGGAGGAGAACGGACCACGGGATTCGGTCGAGCCAGCTCACCTCGTCATTTTCCAACGAATCGGAGGAGGAACTCGGCCACGCGGTCGGGCTCGTCGAGGGGAAGCACCGGGAGACTCGTCGGCGCGGGGAGAGGGCCGTTCGTCGCCACCGCGATGACGCTCGGATCGGCGGGATGGAGCGGAGGCTCTCCCATCGCCTCGCGGAAGATCTCGATCTTCGGGTAGCGGCTCCCGCGATACCCCTCGACGAGGATGAGATCGAGCCGCTCCGCGTCCATCCGCTCGATGGCTCGTTCGAGGGTGTCTCCTTCCCCCGGCTCCGCCTCACCCAGGAGCGCCCACCGTTCCGGACCGACCAAGAGGAGTTGCTCGACCCCCGCCTCACGAAGGCGATGGCTGTCCTTGCCGGGGCGGTCGAGATCGAAACCGTGGTGGGTGTGCTTCACCGCGCCGACCCGCAGGCCCCGCGCGCGGAGGATCGGCACGACCCGGCACAGCAGGGTCGTCTTCCCCGTGCCGCTCGGGGCAACGAAACCGATGACCCGGGCGCGGGCCCCCGTCAGAATCGGTAGGTCGTCTGAATCCACAGCTTCTCGGTGTCCGTGGAGAACGCGTCGGCATCATACAGCGCGAGCTTCAGGGCGAACTCCTGACCCCAACGCGCCCGGTACGCAAGCAGACCGTCGAACTCGCTCCCGTAGGTCGCTCCCCCCGCGTCGGCCTCGAAGCGATGCACCGCGATCTCCCCCGACCAGGGGCCGGCTCCGTACGTGACCGAGGCGAACAGGTCCTCGAGACCGTTCCCCGGCGTCGACAGGAACTTGTCGGCCCACCCGTTGAACTTGTGGAGCGTGGCGAGCGGGGTCTGGAATCGCCCCTCGTCGGGGCTCCCGCCGAGACGCTCCCACCCGAGGTCGGCCTTCCACCCACCGCGCCGGACACCGACGACCGCACGAAAGTAGTCCGCCTCGAGCGGACCGGGATTCCCCGCCGCCGCCTCTTGCCGGGCCGCCTCGAATCGGAGTGGAATCTCGACCGGTTCCGTCCGGATCGAACCCGCCCACCGCGCGCCGAAGGTCGCGGACGAACTCGAGGCGGCGAACGGACCGAAGTCGAGACGGTAGAAGTAGGCGAGCGCTTTCCCGCACCGGCCGAGGTCGATTTCCGCCTGCAGGAGGTGGTGGTCGGAGTCGCGGTTCGTTCCGAACACGGTGTTGACGTTGCGGACCCAGGCGTAGTCGAGGACCGTGCGCGGAATCGACCGCGCCGTGACCCTCGCCCCGTCGAACGACTGGAAATTCTGCCGCCACGAGACATTCCCGACGAACCGCGCATCGTCGAAGACGATCTCTTGCCGCCCGGCGAGAAGCCGGATCCCGGGGATTCCCTCGAACCCGAGGTAAACCTGGTGCACCTCGGTCCCCGTCGGGTCGGCGACGACCGGACGGTCGGTGATCCCGTTCGCCGTGCTGTCGTGCTGGTCGCCGAGGCCGAGATCGGCGGTGTTCTCGAACTCGAGAACCGCGAAGAAGCGGCGATACTTCGCGGACTCGAAGAGGACGTTGGTCCGCAGGGTCGACGCGTGGGCGTCCTTTTCGAACGCGTCGTCCGAGACGTTCTCGTAGCGGTAACGGAGGCCGACTCCGAAGGTGCCAGGTTTCTTCTCCTCGGCGCCCGCAGCGGAAACGGCCAGGGCCGCGATGATCGCGGAAAGCGCTCGTTTCAGTGTCGGCCCGACCACCCGCAGGTGCGGGCGACCTCCGGGACCCGCGCCTTGCTCACGCCGAAGCGGTCGGCGAGGGCTTCGGCCACGCCGACGTACCGCTCGTGCACGCCGGGGCCGATCTCGTCGCGCTCGACCCTCGCGAACTCTTCGGTGAGCCGCGCCACGTCGGTCGCGAGGAGACCCTGGTCGGCCATCGGGAAAAGACATTGGTCCTCCTTGTCGATGTGCTCGCGGAGCAGGAACCCGTAGGCCCGCGCCGCCTCGAGCCAACGCGCGAGATCCGCGGCGTCCCCCGCGGACGCCCCCGGAACGGCGCGCTCCATCGCCGCAACGTACGCCCGGCCCTGCACGTGCTCGTGGCGCATCACCGCCGTCGGCCCCGCGTTCGCGTCGAAGCCTCGCGCCTCCAGGAGAGGAAAGAGTTGGTTCTCCTCCTTGGCGTGGTGGCACCGGTCCGCGAAGGTGCGGAAGAAGTCGATCGCCTCGCGGGCCGAGTCGCCGTCGAGTCGCCCCCCGGCCTCGCAGCGGGCGGCCATGGCGTCCAGGCAGTCCAAGACCAGCTCGATGACGCGATGCTCGTTCTTCAGAAGTTGGGTGGGTCTCATGGCGGCCTCCTCGCGCCGGAAGGTACGCCTTCCGGAGCGCCGCCGGTGTGACCGAAGTCACAGCGGGCCCGGAGCTTTTCGCGTGCATAATCGGGTCGAACCGGCATCTCTGGGAGGACACGTCGATGAAACGAGCCGCCATTCTGATGGCCCTTGCGGTTCTCGGCGCGGGAGGGGCGAGATCCGACGACGGAGCCTGCGTCGCCTGTCACGGCAAGATCACCCCGAACCTCGTCGCGGACTGGAAGGCGAGCAAGCACGCGGAGAGCTCGATCGGATGCGACGCCTGCCACGGGGGCGAGCACTCCTCGGCCGCCGACGTGGCGAAGGTCAAGACGGTGACGGCGGCGACGTGCGCCGCCTGTCACGACGCCCAGTTCGACCAGTTCGCGAAGGGAAAGCACGCTCTCGGTTGGGCCTCATACAAGGCGATGCCGACGACCCACGCCCTCCCGATGTCTCTCTCGGGAGGAATGAAGGGTTGCGGGGGCTGCCACAAGATCGGCCTCAAGGACGACGCGGAGATCGCGGGGCTCAAGACCCAGGGCTCGGTCTTCGGCCACGCCTCGTGCGATGCGTGCCACACCCGCCACACCTTCTCCGTGAAGGAAGCCCGCGAACCGCAGGCGTGCCAGACCTGCCACATGGGGTTCGATCACCCGCAGTGGGAGATGTGGTCCTCCTCGAAGCACGGGGTGCGCTACCTCCTGAAGCAGAACGGGACGCTCCCCGCGACGACCCCCGCCCCCACCTGTCAGAACTGTCACATGCCGAAGGGGAACCACGAGGTGCGCACCGCGTGGGGCTTTCTCGCGGTCCGGCTCCCCCTTCCCGAGGACCCGCGATGGAAGGCCGACCAGACGACGATCCTCCAGGCTCTCGGCGTCCTCGACCCCGAGGGGAAGCCGACCGCCCGGCTCGATGTGGTGAAGGCGGCGGACGTGGCCCGCTTGACGCAGGAGGCGTTCGACGCCGAGCGCGAGAAGCTGATCGCCGTCTGCAGCGACTGCCACTCGGAGAACTTCGCGCGCGCCGAACTTCGAAAAGGGGACGACCTGCTCCGTGAGGCCGATCATCTCCTCGCCGAGGCGATTCGCGTGGTCGCGGCACTTTACAAGGACGGGATCCTGAAAAAGCCCGAATCGTACACCCACGCCTTCCCCGATCTCCTGACCTTCCACGACGCCCCGACGCCGATCGAGCAGCGCCTTTTCGAGATGCATCTCGAGCACCGAATGCGCGCATTCCAGGGGGCGTTCCACGCGAACCCCGACTACGCCCTGTGGTACGGATGGAGCGAGATGGTGCGCGATCTCTCCGAGATTCGGGAGATGGCGGCGGAGATGCGGCGGAAGAAGGCGGCGTTCCCCGGCTAGACCGACTCGGGGGCGGGCGGGGCGACAAGCCGAGGGCCGTGGTCACATACTGCGGGCGATCCTCGCGCGCGTCGTATACTTCCCTCCCCCCCATCCGTCCGGAGGCGGTCGGGCGCCGGGCGCCGCACCGGACGGCGGTCCGTCGTGCCCGTCGCCGTCCATACGGGTCCCGTTGCACCTCGGAGAAGGCATCATGCGTCACGCCGCCGCCCTCGTCCTCTTCTCCTTCTTTCTCGTCCCGCCTCATCTCGCGGCGAAAGAGCCGCGACCGCTCTCGCTCGACGACCGCGTCGCGCTGACGAGCCGAGTGGAGTCGGTGTATTCCGCCCTCCGCTCGGGACGACAGGCCCCTTCGGTCCCTTCTCCGAAAGCCGTTCGCGTGAAGGTCCTCCGGACGCTCGCCGCGTCCGCGGCGATCGAACGCCGCTGGGGGGTCCGGATCGATGCCGCGATGCTCGAGGCGGAGATCCGCCGAATGGTGCGGGAGAGCCGACGTCCCGACGTCCTCCGCGACCTCTTCGCCGCTCTCGAGAACGACCCCGTGCTCGTCGCCGAGATCCTCGCGCGGCCGCTCGTGGCCGATCGGCTCGCTCGGGAACGGTATGCTTGGGATCGCGAGCTGCACGCCGCGGTACGCGCCCGCGCGGAGGCGGGCCTGGCGCCGCGCCGTACGGTCGTCGAGATCACCCCGGAGGCGACGGAATGGGACCGCACGATCGGCGATCTCGCCGTTCGCCTCGGCGTCGACGAACCCTCCCCCGGCTTCGACTCGCTGCCGGTGAACCATCCCGGGCCGCTCGGCGAAGGACACGACTCCTTCTCGCGTTCGACCCTCGTCGAAAAGCGCCCCGGCCGTCTCGTCGTCGCGACCGAGTTCTGGGACAAGGTCCCGTTCGACCTCTGGCTGGCGGAGCAGCCCGCCGCCGTGCTCGCTCCTCTCGACGGCGCGGCCGATCTCCCGCTCGACGGCCCCGTCCTCGGCGCCTGCACTCCCGACATTTGGGGGCGCATGCGGCCGGAGCCGGACGAGCGGTTCCAGCACACCGCCGTCTGGACCGGAGCCGAGATGATCGTGTGGGGAGGGAACAACGGAGCCGGAGCACTCGACTCCGGCGGCATCTACGACCCCGCGACCGACTCCTGGCGTCCCACGAACGCGCTCAACGCTCCCGCCCCCCGCTACGACCACACCGCCGTCTGGACCGGCACCGAGATGATCGTGTGGGGAGGACGGAACGCCGACGGCTACCTCGGCGACGGGGCGCGGTACGACCCCGCTTCCGACACCTGGACTGGGCCGGTCGCGTCGAGCGGCGCACCGGGGGCCCGCTCGCTCCACACGGCGGTTTGGACCGGCTCGACGATGCTCGTCTGGGGAGGACGGAACGGAGCGGGGGTGCTCGGAGACGGGGGAAGCTTCGACCCTTCGAGCGACACGTGGTCGTCGATCCCCCCATCGGCCTCGGTCCCGGCGCGGTACGACCACACCTCCGTCTGGTCCGGCACCGAGATGATCGTGTGGGGAGGCCAGGGAGCGTCGGGGCCGATCGCCCTCGGCGCTCGTTTCGAGCCCGCGGGGGGGTCGTGGACTCCGACGAGCGCCACCGGCGCGCCCCTCGCCCGCTACCAACACACCGCCGTGTGGACCGGTTCCTCGATGATCGTCTGGGGGGGCCGCGACTCCGCGGGGCCGGTGTCGGGCGGTGGAGTCTACGACCCCGCGGCCGACGGATGGACGGAAACGACCGCGACCTCCGCTCCCGCGCCCCGCTACCGCCACACGGCGGTGTGGACGGGGGATGCGATGATCGTCTGGGGAGGCCAGGTCGGGACGTCCTCGTACCTCGACGACGGCGCTCGGTACGACCCCGCCGGGGACGCATGGAGCCCCGTCTCCCCTGCCGGGCTCGCCGCCCGCTACGAACACACCGCCGTCTGGTCGGGGGCGGAGATGATCGTCTGGGGGGGGCGCGGCACGCTCAGCTACCTTTCGAGCGGTTCGCGATACGCTCCATCGTCCGACGCCTGGACACCGGTCCGGATCGGCGGGGCTCCGGACGCCCGCGACCGTCACACCGTCGTCTGGACCGGAGCCGAGGCGATCGTCTGGGGCGGTACGGGGATCGGTGGGAATTTCGCGAGCGGGGGGCGTTTCGACCCCGTCACCGCCGCGTGGAGCGCGACCGCACTTGCGGGCGCCCCCGAGGCGCGCGCCGAGCACCAGGCGGTCTGGACCGGCTCGGAGATGATCGTGTGGGGGGGTCGCGGCTCGACCTTCCTTTCGTCCGGGGGCCGCTACGACCCGACGTCCGACGCATGGACGCCGACGAGCCTCACCGGCGCTCCGATCGGGCGGTACCGTCACACCGCCGTCTGGTCGGGAAACGCGATGATCGTCTGGGGAGGCCAGGGAGCGTCCGGGAACCTCGCCGACGGCGGACGCTACGCACCGGCGACCGACACCTGGACCCCGGTCACGACGGTGGGCGCTCCCTCCCAACGGATCGACCACCGAAGCGTCTGGACCGGATCGGAGATGATCGTGTGGGGCGGACAGGACGCCCAGATCCCGTACGCCGACGGCGCCCGTTACGACCCCGCGACCGATGCGTGGACCCCGGTCGCCGCGACGGGAGCCCCCCTTGCGCGGTACCGGCACGTGGCGGTGTGGGATGGGAGCGGGATGATCGTGTGGGGCGGGTTCGAGTTCGACTACCTCGCCTCCGGAGGACGGTACGACCCCGCGACCGATGCGTGGACGACTCTGAGCGAATCCGGGGCGCCCACACCGCGGGAGCGGGCGACGGCGGTGTGGAACGGGCTCGAGGTGCTCGTCTGGGGCGGCTCGGCGGGCGCGCCGGAGGGGACGGGGGGGCGATACCGGCCGGACCTCGACTCGTGGCTCCCGATGACGACGCTCGGCGCGCCGAGCGCGCGTGTGCTGCACGGCGCGATCTGGACCGGCGACGAGATGCTCGTTTGGGGGGGGAGCGGTTCGGCGGGTTTCCTCGGAAGCGGAGGGCGTTATTGCGTCTGCGCGCGCCTCGTCGCCCCGACCGGATCGCCGGTTCTGACCGTCGAACGTTCGACGGGAGGGGTCGCGATCTCCTGGAGCACGCTGGCGGAGGCGACCGGGTACGACCTTGCCCGCGGGTCGCTCGGCGTTCTCGCGACGACGGCTGGCGATTTCGGCGTCGCTGCCGACACGTGCCTCGCGACGAACGTTCTCGGGACCTCGCTCGAGGACGCAGCCGTTCCGGACCCGGGCGACGGCTTCTTCTATCTCGTACGGGGGAGGAACTGCGCCGGCGTCGCCACGTGGGACGACGGGTCCCTCACGCAGCAACCGGGGCGGGATGCCGAACTCTCGGTTTGCCCGTAGAGTAGGGGCCGATGAGCCTGGCCCAGGAGCGTCGGGACGCGATCGATCTGCTTCGTGCGCTCGAGAACGGGGTCCCCGCCGCCTCGAGCGCCGTCGCGGCCGCCGAGAGGATCGATCCGGTGCTCGTCTACGCGATCGTCTCGTACCTTCGGGCGATCCATCGTGCTTCGGACCCCGCGGCCTCTCCGATCTTGGAGCGCGTGGTGAAGCTCACCTCCGCGAGCGCCGCCGTGCTGCGCAAGCACCGGGACGGCGAAAAAGACCCCGTCGCGCGGTGGTTCGAGAGCGAACACGAGTACCGTGACTTCCGAGGGCGCGGCGAGGACCTGATCGATCTCCTGATCGACAAGATCGAGAGCTAGCGCGTCTCGAGTTGCGGTGGATCCCCCTCCCCTTTCGGGGAGCGCGGCGTTTCCCTGCGGGTCTCCTCCCGTCTCGGCCCGTCGTCGGACCGCGGCGCCGGGCAGCCGGCCCCCAAGATCACCCCGCACCCGGCGAGAACGAGCGAAACCCGGCCTGCGCGGCCCATCGTCTTACCCTCCGCGAAGGGCGCGCATCCTACACGACCGATGTGACGGCTCCCCTAACGGAGCGCCCCTCGCGATCTCTGGACTCTCGGGGCCGGCACGTATTTCTCCACGGTCACCGCGAACGGCCGCACTTCCTCTTTCCCGAGGCGGACCCGGATGGAGTCGTCGGTCAGGAACCGCTCGAGAAATTGGAGCGATTCGGGCGACCCCACGACGCCGCTCGTCCCGCCGGGCCAGATCGACCAGGCCTCGATCGCCCGCGGGCCGAGGTCGGCGGAGAACCGCCGGTTCGGCCCGTTCGTGTACTGGAACTGCATCGCGTCGGCTGCCCGCACCCGGTGGTGCGACGCGTCGACGCACTGGTACCCGCCGTCCGCCGGGATCCCCGGAAGGTCGGGGAGCGGCGGGGGGAGGAGGGCGGAGAGGGCGAGAGCGGAAAGCGCGCGTCTCATGGTGGGCCTCCATGCGAGGCCTCCGTTATAGACCCGTCCGCGCCCCGCGGCGGAGGAGAATCTCGCGAACGGTGTGCCGGGACCGCCCGCCTGCCCAAAAAGGACCGATTACTTCGATCCCGGGATCAGGAGCGCGACCCGTTTCGTCCGTGCCGCGCGTCTCAAGTCCTCGTCGAGGGTCGCGAGCGGTAGCCCAGCCTCGAGGGCGAGATCGAGGTATGTCGCGTCGTAGGCCGCCAGGCCCAATTCCGAGCCGAGGCCGTAGATCCTGGGCAATGCTTCCCAGGTCTCCGGAACGACCTCGATCGGAAGTCGCCCGAGCAGCGCGATCGCCCGCTCGGCGGCGCGCCTCGGAATTCGGCGTTGCCGCTCGGCGACGAGTAGGCCGTTCGCCACCTCGGAGATCCAGAGTGAGGGAACGACGGCGCGACCTCCTTCGTGGCGCGCGGCCGCGGCCTCGGCTTGCGCCGGCCTCTCGTCGCCGACCACCCACGCGATCGCGACCGAGGCGTCGAGCACGAACATCAGCGCTTCCGGCCCGCGTCGCGGAGAGAGCGCGCCGACACGTACGGCTTTCGCGCCCGTTCGCGGATTTCCCGGAGCCGCTCGAACACGCCGGCCACCTCGCGCCGCTCCACCTCGTCGGGCGGGACGAGCACGGCCACCGGAACGCCCCGCTTGGTGATCACGACGCGGTCGCCCCTTCGCACCTTCTCCAGGAGCTCCGAGAGATGGGTCTTGGCCTCAAAGGCTCCGACCTCGTGGACCATGGGGGCCTCCCTGAACAGACCAGATTGTACAACCAGTTTGTCAGGAAGCGCGACCGCGGGGCAGCATCCCCGCCGCCTTCCTTCCGAGCGCGCGCCCGACGAACCTCAAGCGATCGCGCCACGGCAGGCGGCGGAGGTTCGTCGCGACGACCCCGCGCGTGAAGAAGGTCTTCCGCGAGTAGTCGATCGCCGCGTCGATCGCGACCGGACGGCCGGACGAGGCGATCGCGCGGGCCCGATCGAGCACGCCCTCGATCTCCCGATCGGACGCGAGCGCGAGGCATTCGACCCCCACCCCGCGGCAGATCGAGGCGGCGTCGTAACCGGGGAGTTCGCTCGCGACCTTCCGGTCGAACGCGACGTCCTGGAACTGCGCGATCTGCGCGAGCTCGCCGTCGCGGAGCAGGATCGCGACGACACCCACCCCCAGCTGCGACGCGGTCAACAGCTCGAGTCCGGTCATGAGGAACGCTCCGTCCCCCGCGAGGGCGACGACCGGGGAGTCGGGACGGGCGAGCTTCGCGGCGATCGCCGCCGGTATGGCGTACCCCATGCACGAGTAGTCGATCGGGGCGAGGAACTTTCGAGCCCCATCGAGGCGGAGCATTTCGACCGCGAGGAAAGTTCCGTTCCCGCTGTCGGTCGTGAAGATCGTCTCCGGACCGAAGCGCGCTTGGAGCGCCGGGAGGAGCCGCTCCGGGGCGACTCCCTTCCCCTCGGGGAGGGCGCCCCGGTCGGCCGCGATCCGCGCATGCCCTTGCCGAATGGCGTCGCGCAGCGCCGGATTCTTCGCGCGCTTCTCGAGGCGCGCGAGGAGCGCGTCGACGAATGCGGCGGCGTCCGCCACGACCGCGACCTCGGCCGGATAGTTCCTTCCGGGAACGCCGGGCGAAAGATCGACGTGGATGAGAGGTCCGGGAGGGGCCGCACCGTAACTCCCCGTCGCGACCTCTCCGAATCGGCACCCGATCGCGAGGGTCGCGTCGCAGCGCCGCGCGATCTCGCGGGCGAACGGCGGCGCCGCCCTGCCGAACCCGGGCCAGAGGAAGAGCGGATGCGATTCGGGGAAGACCCCCTTCCCCTGAAACGTCGACGAGACGGGAGACTCGAGGCATTCCGCGAGCGCGACGAGTCGCTCCCCCGCCGCGGCCGCGCCGAGGCCGAGGTAGAGCAGAGGCGCCTTCGCGCGGGAGAGAATCGCCGCGGCGCGCTCGACGTCGGCCTCGGCCGGCTGCGCGAGGGCCGGAGGTTCCTCGCGGTAGGCCTCGAACCCCGGCTCGTGCCGGAAGAAGTAGAGGTTCGCCGGGATCTCGACCATCACCGGACCGGGGACCCCCTCGCGGGCGAGCCGGCAGGCCCGGCGTACGTTCGAGTAGATCTCCTCCCCGCGTTCCGGGCGGAACACCCCCTTCGTGACGGGGCGGACGATCGCGAGCTGGTCGACGTCGTGAAGCTGGAAGCCCATCCCGGTGTCGCGCCGGATCCCGCATCCGAGGACGAGCATCGGCACGGTGTCGAGAAACGCCTCGGCGATTCCGGAAAGGGCGTGGGTCAGCCCCGCACCGGGGACGACGTTGACGCACGCGAGCCGCCCGGATGCCCGCCAGACGGCGTCGGCCATGAAGGAGGCGCTCTGCTCGTCGGTCACGAGGACCGGCCGCACGGTCTCGGACGCGGCGAGCGCATCGTACAGCTCGATGTTGTGGGTGCCCGGAATCCCGAAGACGAGTTGGATCCCCTCGTCTTCGAGCGCGCGGAGCACGATCTCGGCGCCGGGCTTCATGAGGTCCTCCCCCCTCGCGCCGCGGCGAGGAGATCGTGGGCGTCGGCGCGCACCGCCTCCGCCGCGCGGTCGGCCAAGGCCATGACCGTCAGGTACGGGTTGATTTCGAGGGAGTCCGGGAAGAGGCTCGCGTCGGCCACGCGGAGCCACGGGATCCCGTGTACCCGGCCCCATGCGTCGGTGACGGAGTCCTGCGCTCCACGGCCCATCCCGCACCCTCCCATCGGGTGCGCCGCCGAAACGGACGTCCTTCCCGGGAGGAAGTGGCGTTCGAGGATCCGTTCGTCGATGCGCGACGCCTCCTCCGCCTCGAGGACCGGGGGGTCGGCCTCCGGCGCGTGGACCCGGACCGCCCCCGCGGCGAAGAAGATCCGCGCGGCGGCGCGGGTCGCACGCACGAGCGAGCCCACGACCTCCGGGGTGAAGCGGTAGTGGACGACCGGCCGGCCCGCGCGGTCGACGGCAACGCGGTTCCCTTCCGTCGCGCGGTCGCAGGCGAGGACGAGGATCATCTGGAGGCGGGGGTACGCTTCGAGGAAGCGGGCGTGCTCCTCGCCGAACCCGGCGAGGTTCTTCGCCGTCGTAAACGGGAAGTACATGCACGTTTCGAGGAGGTATCCCTCCTCGACGGCGCGGTCGAGATAGAACGACTTCGGATGTCCGACGTCGTTCGTGATCGGACTCGCGTGCTCTCCGACGAGGATGTGCGCGGGGTGACAGGTGAACCCCTCCCCCACGCGGCGAGGAAGTCCAGGGAGCGCGGAGCGCAGGAGGAGGGCCGGCGTCCCGACCGAACCCGCCGCGAGCACGACGGCCGCGGCCCGCACCCGGTACTCCCCCGGCTCCCACTCCGAGGGGCGCCCCTTCGCCCCGGCCGCCTTCGCCGCGACGCGGACGACGAGGGCGCGCTCCTCGACGCGGAGCACCTCCGCGCGGGTGACGACCTGCACCCCCTGCCGCTCGGCGTTCGGGAGCTGCACGCGATGGGTCCCCTGCTTCGCCGCGTTCGGGCAACCGAGATTGCACAGGCTCGAGCCGAGGCAGCCGCGCACGTTGATCGGGAACTGCTCGGCGCGATACCCCGCCTTCCGGCATCCCTCGACGAAGAGCCGGTTGTTGTCGTTGATCTCCTCGTCCGGAAGAAGGTGGACGTGGTTCTCCACCTCGTACCGCTCCGACCGCGCGACGATGTCGTCGTGGTCGAGGCCTGGGACGCTCCAGGCGCGGATCACCCGCTCGGGGGCCCGGAGCGACGTTCCGGTGTAAACGACCGTCGAGCCGCCGTAGGCGGCGCCGAGGGCGAGGGTGAGCGTGCCGTCCGACGTGAGGAACCCGCCCCCGTCCTCGTAGAGGGCCGACGCCATCTCGATCTCCCGCCCCGTGAATTCGTGGTCCTCGAGTCGGGCCCCTTTCTCGAAAACGGCGACGGAAAGACCCTGGCCGACGAGGGGCGCGAGGGCCTGCGCGACCGTCCCTCCCCCCGCCCCCGACCCGACGATCGCCACATCGACCCGCCGCTCGATCATCGCCGCGCGCTCCAGCCGCCCGGGTGCGCCCGGTAGCCGATCGCGGCCGCGGCCTCGGGCCGGCCCCAGTACCCGAGGAGCACGAGGGTGCGCAGCCCCCAGAACCCGCGCCGGACGAGGAGAAACCGCGAGCGCTCGATCCGGCGCAGGAACTCGGTGCGGCGGCGCGGATCGAGGCCCGCGAAGGTGCGCGCGTAGCGGAGGAGCGGGAGCCACGCAAGCGCGCGAACGAAGAGGCGAAGCTGGCGCTTCATCGACTCGGGACGCCCGGCGAGGGCCTCCTCCACGATCGCTTCGAGCGTCCGCCAACCGTCCTCGTCGAGACCGGAGGCTCGGGGCACGATCGTGACCGCGAGGGCGCGGAACTCCCCCGCCACCGCGGCGAGGGCTCGGCCGCCGGGGCGCCTCATGCGCCCATCCTAATACCGCGGCATCTCGGGATCGATCCGCTCCGCCCAGGCGTCGACGCCCCCCTCCAGGATCGTGAGCTTTTCGAATCCGGCCCGCCGCAACAGGTGGTAGACCTGCACGCTCCGGATCCCGCGGTGACACGAGATCGTGTAGGCGCGCGCGGAGTCGAGCTCGTGGAGGCGCGACGGGATCTCGCTCATCGGAAAGAGCGTCGCCCCCGGAATGCGAGCGATCTCCCACTCGTGGCGTTCCCTAACGTCGAGGAGATCGACGCGTTCCCCGGCCGCGCGCCGCGCCGCGAGTTCCTCGACGGAGATCGTGGGGACGCCGGCCGTCGCGCCGGGACCGACGCCGCAGAACGACTCGTAGTCGATCGGGGCGCGGATCGTGGGGGCGGCGCCGCAGACCGCGCACCCCGGATCCTTCTCGATCGCGATCTCGCGGAATGCGAGGCCCAGGGCGTCGAAGAGCACGAGCCTGCCGACGAGCGGATCGCCGATGCCGAGAACGACCTTCAAGACCTCGAGCGCCTGCAGCGACCCGACGATTCCCGGCAGGACGCCGAGCACCCCTCCCTCGGCGCACGACGGGACGAGGCCGGGAGGAGGAGGTTCGGGGAAGAGGCATCGGTAGCAGGGGCCGCGCGCGGCGTCGAAGACGCTCACCTGCCCGTCGAATCGGAAGATGCTCGCGTAAACGTTCGGCTTCCCGAGGAGAACCGAGGCGTCGTTCACGAGGTAGCGGGTGGGGAAGTTGTCGGTCCCGTCGGCGATCACGTCGTAGCCCCGGAGGATCTCCAGGACGTTGTCGCTCGTGAGCCGCACGGGGTGAGGAACGATCGTGATCTCCGGATTCAGGGAAGCGAGCCTCGCGACCGCCGCGTCGAGCTTCGGTCGGCCGATGTCGTCGGTCCCGTAGAGGACCTGCCGCTGGAGGTTCGTCAGATCGACCGCGTCGTGCTCGACGACGCCGATCGTTCCCACCCCGGCGGCGGCGAGGTAGAGCGTCAGGGGCGAGCCGAGCCCCCCCGCTCCCACGCAGAGAACACGGGCGCGCTTGAGCCGTTCTTGCCCTTCGAGCGCCACCTCCGGCATGAGCAGGTGGCGGCTGTAGCGGAGCACCTCCGCGTGGGACAACCCGGCCATCGGCGTATACTGCCCGAAATTCGAGAAGGAGGAAACGATGAGCGGCGTTCGGGTTCTGGTCGGCACGCGCAAAGGGGCCTTCATCCTCTCGTCCGACGGGAAGCGAGCGCGGTGGGAGGTCTCCGGCCCCCATTTCGCCGGATGGGAGATCTACCACCTGAAAGGGTCCCCCGCGGAGCCCGACCGGATCTGGGCTTCGCAGACGAGCGCCTGGTTCGGCCAGGTGATGCAACGCTCCGACGACGGCGGCAACACCTGGGAGACGGTCGGGAACGAGTTCGTGTACGAGGGGGAGGCCGGAACCCACCAGCACTACGACGGCTCCCTCCTGCCCTGGAAATTCAAGCGGGTCTGGCACATCGAGCCCTCGGGAACCGACCCCGACGTCGCGCTCGCCGGAGTGGAGGACGCCGCGCTTTTCCGAACCGACGACGGAGGGAAGACGTGGAAGGAGCTTCCGGGGCTGCGTGGACACGGCTCCGGCCCCCAGTGGATGCCGGGGGCGGGCGGTCTTTGCCTCCACACGATCCTCGTCGACCCCTCGAACCCGAACCGGATGTTCATCGCGATCTCCGCCGCCGGAGCCTTCCGCTCCGACGACGGGGGAGCGAGCTGGAAGCCGATCAACCGCGGGCTCGAGTCGCAGTACATCCCCGACCCCGCGGCCGAGGTCGGCCACTGCGTCCACCGGATCGCGATGCACCCGTCTCGACCCCACGTCCTCTTCATGCAGAAGCACTGGGACGTGATGCGGAGCGACGACGCGGGCGATTCCTGGCGCGAGGTCAGCGGGAGCCTTCCCACCGACTTCGGGTTCCCGATCGAGGTCCACGCCCACGAGCCCGAGACGATCTACGTCGTCCCGATCACGAGCGATTCGCTCCACTATCCCCCCGAGGGGAAGCTCCGCGTCTACCGGAGCCGCACGGGCGGAAACGAGTGGGAGCCGCTCACGAAGGGGCTTCCCCAAGAGCACTGCTACGTCAACGTCCTCCGCGACGCGACGGCTGTCGACACCCTCGACCCGTGCGGCGTCTACTTCGGGACGACCGGCGGGCAGGTCTACGCGTCCTCGGACGAGGGGGACTCCTGGATGCCGATCGTGCGCGATCTTCCCGCCGTCCTCTCGGTCGAGGTCCAGACGCTCCCGTGATCCGCGTCGTGCTCCCCTCGCCGCTTCGGGTCCTCGCGCGGATCGAGGGGGAGGTTCTCCTCGAAGTCGATGGGCCGCCCACCCAGCGGGCGCTTCTCGACGCCCTCGAGGCGAATCACCCTGCGCTCGTCGGGACGATCCGCGACCGCGGCACGGGAAGACGTCGGGCCTGCGTCCGCTTTTTCGCCTGCGGCCAGGATTTCTCGGACGCCGCTCCGGACGATCCCCTCCCCGGCGCCGTCGTGAGTGGATTCGAGCCTTTCCTCGTCGTGGGGGCGATTGCGGGCGGGTAAAATCCGCCCTCATGAGCGATCGGACGGAAAACGACGACGTTACCGACCCCGAACGGACGTGGCTGCGGGACGTCTACCGCCCGGGCGTGCCCCAGCTGACGGCTCGTGCCGTCCTCGTCGGGATGTCGCTCGGCGCCCTCATGTGCCTGTCGAACCTCTACGTCTTCTTCAAGACGGGATGGTCGATGGGAGTGACGATCACCGCCGCGATCCTCGCGTTCACGATCTTCCGGATCCTCGAAGCCGCCCGTCTCGCCCGTCGGCCGCTCTCCGCCCTCGAGAACAACGCGCTCACGACCGTCGCCTCGGGGGCCGGCTACATGACCGGGGGCGGGAACATGGCCGCTTTCGGCGCGCTCTTGATGGTGACGACGGTGCGGCCCGAGCCCTTACCGATGATCGCCTGGTTCGCCGTGATCGCCGCGCTCGGCGTCTTCGTCGCGATCCCGATCAAGAGACAGCTCGTCAACAAGGAGGCGCTCGCATTCCCGACCGGAACGGCGACCGCGGAAACCATCCGCTCGATCCACGGGGCGGGGACGGGCGCCTCCGTCGAAGGCTCGCGCCAGTCGAAGGCCCTGGCCTGCGGCGCCCTCTTCGCGGCGCTCGTCACCTGGTTCCGCGACGCCAAGGCGGTTTGGATGCCGTTCAACCTCCCCTCGTCGATCCCGGTGCCGCTCTCGATCGCCGGCCGATCCGCCGCCGAGTGGACCCTCGCGGTCAAGACCGAGGTCGTTCTCGTCGGCGCCGGGGCCCTCATGAGCTTCCGGACCGCGTGGTCGCTCCTGCTCGGCGGGCTTCTGACCTACGGAGTGCTCGCACCGTCGCTCGTCGAGCGCGGGGTCGTGGAGGCGGTCTCCTACAAGGCGATCGTCGGGTGGACCGTCTGGCCGGGGGCGGCGATCCTCGTGGCTTCGGGGCTCACCGCCTTCGCCCTCGACTGGAGGAGCGTAGCTCGCGCCTTCTCCGGCGTCGCGCGTGCGTTCCGGGGAGCCTCATCCGAGCACGACCACCCGATCGAATCGGTCGAGTGCCCGGCGTGGTGGTTTCCCGCCGGCCTCGTCGTCCTCTCGCCGCTCGTCGTGATCCTGATGGCGTGGCTCTTCGAGATCCCGGTCTGGGCCGCGATCGTCGCCGTGCCACTCGCGGTCGTGATGGGCTTCGTCGCCGCGCGCGTCACCGGGGAGACGGACGTCACCCCCACGAAGGCGCTCGGGCCGGTCACGCAGCTCGTCTACGGGGTGATCACTCCAGGAAACCTCTCCGGGAACATCATGAGCGCGAACGTGACGGGGGGGATCGGTCTCCACGCCGCCGACCTCCTGACGACGCTCAAGACCGGCTGGCTCCTGGGAGGAAACCCGCGCGTGCAGTTCTACGCGCAGCTCTTCGGGGTCGCGGCCGGGGCGGCGGTCGTCGTTCCCGCGTTCCACATCCTGATTCCGGACCCCGCCGTCCTCGGGACCGACGCCTGGCCGGCCCCGTCCTGTCTCGTCTGGGCGGGGGTGTCGAAGGCGTTCGCGGACGGGATCGGCGCGCTCGGCGGGGCGGCCAAGTCCGGCATCGTCGCGGGGCTCCTGCTCGGGGTCGTGCTCGCCCTTCTGGAAAAGGCGGCTCCGATGCGGATCCGGCGGTTCGTCCCTTCCCCCTCCGGACTCGGCATCGCGATGGTGATCCCCGGGAGCAACGCGATCGCGATGTTCTTCGGCGGTTTCGCCGCGGAGATCTTGCGCCGCAGGAACCCGAAGGTCGCCGGGCGCTACGTCGTCCCGATCAGCTCGGGCCTCATCGCCGGGGAGAGCCTCGTCGGGGTCGCGGTCGCGCTCCTGATCGTGGCGGGAGTGCTCGCGCGGTAGACCCTCGGCCGACCTCCGGGAGCGGCCGCTCCGTCAGGGGCAGCGCTTCTCCGGCCACACCCCGACGAACCTCCGGACGACGACGCTCGCCTCGAGTCCGTCTCCCTCCATCTTGGGGCGCGGCACGATCTCGCCCTCGAAGGTCACGTGCAGGGGCGCGCCGGGCTCTCGCACCGCTTCCCGGTAGGCCCTCTCGAGCACCGGGTACTCCGCCTCCATCGCGATCGGATAACTCCGCCCGGTCAGGCATTCCGTGAACCGCGCGGCGTCGGCCATGTACCGCATTTCGCCGCCGAGGAAGAGCGAAAGATCGGTCGGCGCGAGGGTCCCATCGCTCGCGAGATCGTACGGCAGCGTCGAGACGATCGGCTTCCCCTCCTTGTCGAGGGCCCGGATTCGGTCCGGCGCGAGGATCTCGAACTGCAGCGGCATCTCGGCGCCGCCGCGGAGGACCAGCGCGCGGCGCGCCGGGTCGTAGTCCCACCGCCCGATGTCGTCGCGGACGAGGCCTTTCCCGCGCCATTCGCGCCGGAGATGGAACACGCGGTCGGCCCAGAGGTCGAGATGGTGGCGGATCGCTTCGCAGTCGGCGCAGGGAAGATCGCCGCGAAACGTCGCGGGAAGGCGCAACTCGGGACCCATCGGGGTCGTCCGGAGCGCCTCGGCGCCCGGTTTCGCGCTGCACGCCGCCGTCGCGAGGAGCAGAACCGTCAGGACCTCCCTCGGTAAGAACTCGCCCTTCATTGCCGAACCCCGATCTCCTGCAACAGCTCCTCCGCCCCGGCCACCTCCGAGAGGACCCACAGCAGGTAGCGCGAATCGACGTGGATCGAACGGGTCCTCACCGGATCGTAGAGGATGTCCGACGCGACCGTCTCGTACATCCCGTCGAAGAGGAGACCGCAGAGCTCCCCGCGCGCGTTGAGCGTCGCGGAGCCGGAGTTCCCCCCCGTCGTGTCGGCGGTCGACAAGAAGTCGACGGGGACGTCCCCCAGCGCGGGATCGAGGTAGGGGGTCTTCGTCCCGGCGCGAAGATCCCGGATCGCTTCGAGGAGTCGGTCGGGGGCGTCGAACTCCCCCTCCCCCGTGTGCTTTTCGGGGATCCCCGCGAGGGTCGTCTGGGGCTTGAGGAAGAGGCCGTCCGGGCCGTCGACCCCCTGCACCCGCCCGTAGGTCACTCGCAGCGTCCCGTTGGCGTCGGGAGCGGTCAGCCCGCCGGTCTGCGCGAGGAGGGCCTTCATGTACCGCGGGACGAGGCGGTAGCGAGCCCCCTGCCGAGCCTTGGACGCTTCGAGGATCTCCCTCCCGAGCGGGTCGAGCGCGGCGGCAAGCTCGAGGAAGGTGTCTCCCGTCGCGAGAAGCTCCTTCGTCGACTTCTCGAACAGGCCGAGCCGGATGTCCCGCTCGAAGAGCTTCGTTCCCGCGTAGAGCCGGTCGAGGAAGGCGTCGATCGCCTTCGCGGCCTCGCCTGCGCTCATTCCGGGGCGGAGGCCCGCGAGTCGGTCGAGCGCTTCGATGCGGGAGCCCGCGGGAAGGGCCGCCGCCTCGAGGACGACGTACCGCAGGAAGGTCCGATCGACCGTGGGATCGAGGTACTTCTGCAGCCGCTCGAGGGACTCGCGCGTACGCCGCCAGTTGCGCTCCTGATACTCCGCTTCGCGCTCGAGGTCCTTCTTCGGGCGGTTCAGGGAGAGTTGATAGAGGGTGTCGGCCGCGGACAGGATCGATCCGCGTCCACCGACGAGGGCCTGGTAGACCGCGTCGCGCTCGCGCGTGCGGTTCTTCTCCTGCCGGAGGGCCTCGAGGTCGGAGACGACGCTCCCGAATTCGCGGGTCCGCTCGGGGGTCTGCGCGATCCAGGCGAGGAGCGCGTCCTGCCGCTCCTTCTTCCGTTCGAGGATCCGGTCGCGCTGGATCCCCTCGAGCGTGCCCCGGTTGTTCGTGAGGCCGTTCGCGAGACCTCGGCGTCGGTTCTCGACCTTGATCGCGATCTCGGTGCTCGTGGCCGCGAGGGCGTCCGCGAGGGCGATCTGCTCTTCCGCGCGCCGGATCGCGCGAGGCAGGCTCCATTCCGCGGTCTCGGCGATCTCGCCGTAGGTCTGATGGCGCTCGGTCGACCCGGGGTATCCGGCGACGAAGACGAGCTCGCCCGGGCTCGCCCCCTTCGGGGAGACCCGGAGCCACCGCTTGGGACGGTACGGGACGTTCTCTTCCGCGAACGGGCCCGGCGTGCCGTCGGGCCGGACATAGGCCCGATAGAAGGCGAAATCGCCGACGTGCCGCGGCCAACGCCAGTTGTCGGCTTCGCCGCCGAAGTTCCCGATCCCCTCGGGGGGAGCGTAGACGAGGCGCACGTCCTGGATCTCGAATTGCTCGATCTCGAGCCACTCGAGGCCTCCGAAGAAAGAGGCGACGCGACACCGCGACCCGCTCTTCTCGCACTCGGCCGTCCGCGTCTTGATCCAAAGGTCCACCGCGTCGTGCAGCGCGCGGTCGGTGAGGCCGGCCTTCACTTGCTTCTCGAACTCGGCGGTGATGTCGGTCACTCGGGTCGTGACGTACAACCGCGACCCGGGCCCTGCCGGAAGCTCTTCCTCCCGGGTGCGGGCGTGGTAGCCGTCGACCAGGAGGTTCCGCTCCGGGGTCGCGTTGTACTGGAGCGCCCCGGTCACGCAGTGATGGTTCGTGACGACGAGCCCCTCGGGGGAAACGAACGAGGCGCTGCACCCGCCGAGCGAGACGATCGCCCCCATCGGCTGCCCGGTCAGGTCGGCGAAGGCGCGGGCATCCCCTTCGAAGCCGAGCGCGGCGAGCCGTTCCGCGAGGGCCGGTACCTGCCGGGGGAGCCACATCCCCTCGTCCGCGGCGAGCGGGAAAGCGAAGGCGAGAAGAGCGAGGGGGAGGATTCGACGTGAGGTACGCATGCGGCAACCTCCGGCGCGCGGAAGGAATAGGATGCGCGACCCGGAAAAACCTTGCAACGACTCTCTGGACTCTTCCCTCGTCGACGCTCATATTCGGGCAAAGCGGCCCCGTCGGGCCGGAGGGGAGGAACGATGCGCCTCTACGTTTCGAGCGTTTGCGCCCTCGTGCTCGCCGCCCTTGCGACCGCCTGCTCGGAACGGGGTGCGCCCGGATCGTCCGGGGGCGGGACGGCTCGCGTGGCCCTCGACGGCGCCACTTACGAGGTCCGGAACGTGACGATGACGATCGCGCCGGGAGAGGACGCCTGGTTCCAGCTCGGAGGAGACCCGGCGTCGAACCCCGAGGAGGATTGCGTTCCGGGCCTCGGCGGTGGGCTGGGACTGTACGGCGAGTTGCCGGGCTCGGTTCGCCGGAAGGGCGACCTGGCGGGGAAGCGACTCCGAATCGAGTTCACCGGAGACGGCGACGACGCGAACTTCTGCTTCGTCGGCATGGGGGGGCTCGCGGGAGCCGAGGAGGCCTGGCTGACGATCGACTCGATCGACGGCGACCTCGCGAAGTTCTCGATGTCGGGAACGTTCCGGATCTACGACGAGAACGGAGAGGGGCCGATTCGAACGGCGCGCGCCAGCGGAGTCGCCGTCCTGCGCGAGGAATCCTGACGATCCGGCGCCCGCTTCCCCCTGCCGTCGCCGCCGCGCGCTCGCGGCGGAAGCGAACGGCGCGTCACTTTCGTTCGACGGCCTCGACGATCCAGCGGAATCGCGGCTCCGCCCGAACCCCTGCGAGGAGGGGGTTCTCGCGAAACCAGGTGCTCCTTCCGTCGCCGCCCCGGACGGCACGGTCGAGCCATTCGAGGGCCTCCGCGTTGCGGCCGCACAGGGAGTGGATCTCCGCCATCTGAGCGGGCGCGAAGAGAGCGATCCCGGCGTACTTCAGCGTTTCCGGATCGAGCGCAGCGTTCGCCGCCGCGCAATCGCCCTCGCGGGCGAGGAGGAGCGCCCACAGCATCCGAACGCGGAAGTTCGGGTGGCTCGAGGCCGAGACCCCTTCCAGGAGATCCCGCGCGGCCGCGGTGTCCCCCCCGTGAAGGTGGATGCGCGCCATCGTGCGCACGGCGCCCAGGTTCCCGGGGTCCTGCTCGAAAACCTTTTCGATCTCCCTGCGGGCTTCCTCGGCGCGCCCCTGCTCCAAGAGGATCTCCGCGAGCATGATCCTCACCGCCCAAAAAAGCGGGACCGCTTCGAGATGGGCTCTCGCACCCGCTTCGGCCTCCGCGAGCCGACCGCCGTGTCGGGCGTCGAGGGTGCGCCACGCCATGCCCGATTGACTCCCCGGATCGAGCTCGAGCGCGATCTCGATTTCGCGCCGCGCTTCTTCCGTGCGGTTCAAGTACAGGAGGGACGCGCCGAGGAGACCGTGCGCCGACGACAGGTCGGGGTCTTGCGCGATCACCTCGCGGGCCTCGCGTTCGCACGCGTAGGCGAGCCCCGCGTCGTTCGAGAACCCCTCGTGGATCGCGATCAGATCGGTGAGAGACCTCACCACACGAGCCGAGCCGAAGCCGGGGTCGAGCGCGATCGCCCGGTCGAACATCGCTCGAGCCCGCGGGATGTCGAGTTGCGCGCGGATCAGTAGGAGCCCCTTCTCGAAGTACTCGTTGGCCTCGGGGACCGAAGACAACGGCTCTCCGATGGACGAGATCGAGACTGGGGATCGCGGAGTCGGCGCGGAGGGCGGGTCTTCGACCCAGGGTCTCCAGAGGGCGATCGCGGCCGCGGCGATCGCGCAGATCCCGGCCACGGCGATCCACAGGCGCCGCGTCCGGACCTCCGTCGCGTTGATCGACTCCATCTCGGAAGCGAGCTCGCGCGCCGAGGCAAAGCGCTCCTCGGGCGACTTCGCGAGACAGCGTCTCACCACGCGCTCGAGGTCCGGCGGAACGCCGGCGAGGGGTGGAGCCTCTTCTCGGAGAATCGCGGTCATCGTCTCCGGAGGGGTCGCGCGCTCGAACGGGCGCCTGCCGCTCAGCAACTCGTGGACGAAGGTGCCGAACGCGAACACGTCGGATCGCTTGTCCGCCGCGCCCCCGCGAACCTGCTCCGGGGACAGGTATCCGATCGTGCCGAGCACCGTGCCCGGCGTCGTGAGACTCGTGCGCGTGGGAGTGAGATCGGAAGCGGCCGCCTCCGTCGCGATCGGGGAGCCGACCTGCGCCGCCAGGCCGAAATCGAGGATCTTCGTGTGTCCGTCCCGCGTGACGAAGACGTTCTCCGGCTTGAGATCGCGATGGACGATTCCGCGGTCGTGCGCGGCCGCGAGCCCGCGCGCGAGCTCCTTCGCCACGGCGACCGTCCGTGCGATGGGAAGTGGGCCCCGGCCGAGGGCTTGGCGCAGCGTCTCTCCCTCGAGGAGCTCCGTCACCGCGTAGGCCGAGCCGTCGTGAGTCCCGAAGCCGTAGATCGCGAGGATGTTCGGGTGGGAAAGCGAAGCGGCGGCCTTCGCCTCGCGCTCGAAACGCGCGAGCCTCTCGGGATCGCGCGCATAGGCGGGTGGGAGGAACTTGATCGCGACGTCGCGATCGAGCGCCGTGTCCCGCGCCCGCCAGACCACCCCCATGCCGCCCTCGCCGATCGGCTCGACGAGGCGGTAAGGGCCGAGCATCGACCCGGGGGTCGGGTTCATTCGCGCGAGTATAGAAGATCGCGAGCGCCCCCCGCCGCCTCGACACGTCGTCGCGCATGTCGGAGGCGCTCCGGAGGGCGTCGACGTTCCAGTCCGCCGTCGTTTCGGGGATCGCGACGAACCCCCGCTCGGGCATCGACGCGGACGCGACGGCGGGGGGTCGGGCGGCGGGGCCTGATAGACTACCGAGGTTTGTCGGCCCCCGGAGGGATCATGACCGACCCGAAAGACCGCCTCTCCGACTTGCGGATCGACCGGGACGACGCGGACGACCGGGGCCCTTGGCTCCGGCGGCTCGCGTTCGCCACGATCGCCGTCGGCGCGGTCGCTGCGGGCGTGTGGTGGTTCCTCGTGCGCGACGCCGCGATCCCCGTCGCCGTCGCGGAGGTCCGGCAGGCGGAATCCGGCCGCGTCGCGGTCTCGGTCCTCGACGCCTCGGGGTACGTGACCGCGCGCCGTCAGGCGACGGTCTCGGCGAAGATCACGGGAAAGATCGCGGCAGTCCTGGTCGAGGAAGGGATGGCGGTTCGGGAGGGCCAGGTTCTCGCTCGACTCGACGATTCGATGACCCGGCGGCAGCTCGCTCTCGCCGAGGCGAGCCGAGACGCCGCGCGAAGCCGCCTTCGGGAAATCGAGGTCCGGCGCGACGAAGCGGCGCTCGAACTCCGGCGTCAGCAGGACCTCGCGGCCTCGGAGGTCGCGAGCCGGCGCGACCTCGACCTCGCCCAAGCCGAATACGACTCCCTCGTCGCCCGGCTCGAGTCCGCCCGGGACGAGGTGGAGGTCGCCGAGCGGGAGATCGCCCTCTACCGTCAGCAGATCGAGGACCACCTCGTTCGCGCGCCGTTCGACGGCGTCGCGATCTCGAAGAACGCGCAGCCGGGCGAGATGCTCTCGCCGATGTCGGCGGGGGGGAGCTTCACCCGCACCGGCGTCAGCACGATCGTGGACATGGCGTCGCTCGAGATCGAGGTCGACGTCAACGAGGCCTTCATCCACCGGGTCGAGCCGGGGCAGCGCGTCGTCGCCACGCTCGACGCCTACCCCGACTGGAAGATCCCGGCGACCGTGATCACGACGATCCCGGCGGCCGATCGCCAGAAAGCCACCGTCCGAGTCCGCATCGCCTTCGACCAGCTCGGCGACCCGCGGATCCTCCCCGACATGGGGGTGAAGGTCTCTTTCCGCGCGGAGGAAGGAGGCTCGGCCGAGGACGCGGCGAAACCGGTCCTCGTCGTCCCCGAAGGAGCCCTGCGGCCCGAGGGAGACCGGACCTACGTCTTCGTGGTGAACGGCGAGACCGTGGAGAGACGCGCGGTGTCGGTCGGCGGGACGGCGCCGGCGGGCCGGGCGATTGCCTCGGGGCTGCGGGCCGGGGATCGAGTGGTGCTCGACCCGCCCCCCGAGCTGAAGGACGGGGCCCGCATCGAGATTCGGGAGAAGGTATGAGTGAGCCGCTCGTCGAAGTGAAAGGCGTACACAAGGTCTATCGTCGCGGCTCGGAGCGGATCGACGTCCTGAAGGGACTCGACCTCGACGTGCCGCGCGGCGACTTCCTCGCGCTCATGGGACCGTCGGGGTCGGGCAAGACGACCCTCCTGAATCTCATCGGAGGGCTCGACAAGCCGAGCCAGGGGCAGGTCGTCGTGGCCGGAACCGACATCGGACGTGCGAGCGGCTCCGCCCTCGCCCGATTCCGGTCGCGTCACGTCGGGTTCGTGTTTCAGTTCTACAACCTGCTCCCCGTTCTCACCGCCGAACGAAACGTCGAGCTGCCGCTCCTTCTGACGGGACTCTCTCGGGCGGAGCGGCGCCGGCACGTCCGCACCGCTCTCGAACTCGTCGGGCTCACCGACCGCGCAGGCCACTATCCGCGGCAGCTCTCGGGCGGCCAGGAGCAGCGCGTCGGGATCGCGCGGGCGATCGTGAACGACCCGTCGCTTCTCCTCTGCGACGAGCCGACGGGAGACCTGGACCGCAAGACCGCGGGAGAGATCCTGGACCTGCTCGCCGCGCTCAACGAGCACCACGACAAGACGATCGTCATGGTGACGCACGACCCGATGGCGGCCGAGCGGGCGAAGCGCACGCTCCACCTCGACAAGGGTGTCCTGGTCGAGCAGGCGACGGCCTGAGGCGCACGATGAAGTACCTGCATCTCCTCTGGCGGAACCTGACCCGGAAGAAGGTCCGGACGACGTTCACGTTTCTTTCGATCGTCGTCGCGTTCTTCCTCTTCGGCCTTCTCATGGCGGTGCGCAACGCGTTCGACGCCGGCGTCCAGATCGCCGGTCAGAACCGGCTCCTCACGATCGACAAGGTCTCGATCATCCAGCTCCTCCCCGAGCGGTACCTGCTCCAGATCGAGCAGACCCCGGGCGTGGCGCGGGCCACGCACGCGACCTGGTTCGGCGGGATTTACAAGGACCCGAAGAACTTCTTCGCGCAGATCGCCGTCGTGCCCGGCCCTTACCTCGACATCTATCCCGAGTTCGTGTTGCCTTCCGACCAACGCCAGGCGTTCGAGCGCACCCGGTCGGGGGCGATCGCCGGCCGCAAGCTCGCGGCTCGTTTCGGCTGGAAGGTCGGCGACAGGATTCCGATCATGCCGACCTTCTGGCGACCGCAGGACGGCGGTCCCGGGGAGTTCACCTTCGACCTCGTGGGGATCTACGCGGGAGACCGTCCCGACGTCGACGAGACCCAGTTCTTCTTCCACCACAAGTATCTGATGGAACGGATGGGCGACCTCGGGCTCGTCGGCTGGTACGTCGTCGAGGTCGAGGATCCCGAGCGGGCGGTGGAGGTCGCGAACGCGATCGACGCCCGTTTCGCCAACTCTCCGAACGAGACGAAAACGACGACCGAGAAGGCCTTCATGCAGAGCTTCGCCAAGCAGATCGGCGACACCGGCGCGATCCTGTCCGCGATCTCCGCGGTCGTCTTCTTCGTGATTCTCCTGATCGCGGGGAACACGATGGCGCAGGCCGTCCGCGAGCGGACGAGCGAGTTCGGGGTCCTGAAAACCCTCGGCTTCACGGACAGAGGAGTCCTGACCCTGGTGATGGCCGAATCGCTCCTCCTTTCCGGCGCGGGCGGAGCGACCGGTCTCGCGCTGATCGGCCTCGCGGCGCCGAAGATCTACCCCCTCGTCGAGATGTTCCTCCCGGTCTTCTACGTACCCCGCGCGACGATCGGGACCGGGCTCGTGCTCGCGGCGTCCCTGGGCGCCGTCTCCGGCGCGATCCCGGCGTGGAACGCGATGCGCCTCCGGATCGTCGATGCGCTTCGGAGGGCCTGATGACGCGGTGGCTTTTCCAGACGGCGGTGGTGAGCCTGCTCAATCTCCGGAATCTCCCGCAACGGTCCGGCGCCTCGGCGGTCGCCGTCTTCGGGTTCGCGGGGGTCGTCGCGGTGTTCGTGGCCGTCCTCTCGATCGCGGAGGGGTTTCGTCACGTGATGGAGAGCGGGGGGCGGGAAGACGTGGCAATCGTCCTCCGCGGCGGCAGCGACTCCGAGATGTCGAGCGGGTTTTCGCTCGAGCAAGCGAAGATCGTCAAGGACGCGCCGGGTGTCCTCCGCCGGGACGGCGAGCCGGTCGCCTCCGCCGAGCTGTTCGTCATCGTCGACGTCCCGTACCGCTCGTCGGGCACCGACGCGAACGTCCCGCTGCGGGGAGTGGAGGCCGCCGCCTTCGACGTGCGGGGAAACGTGCGGGTCGTCGAGGGGCGAAGATTCGTCGAGGGACGCAACGAGGTGATCGTCGGGCGGGCCGCGTCGAGGCAGTTCGCGGGGCTCGACCTGGGAAACCGTCTCCGGTGGGGGGAGAACGAGTGGGAGGTCGTCGGGATCTTCGAAGCGCGGGGCTCGCTCTTCGAATCCGAGATCTGGGCGGACGCTCGGGTGGTCCAGCCGGCGTACCGCCGCGGCAACACCTTCCAGTCGGTCTTCGTCCGGCTCGAGTCGGCCGAGGGGTTCCCGGCCTTCAAGGACGCGCTGACCTCCGACCCCCGTCTCGACGTCGACGTGCACCGCGAACGCGAATGGTACGCCTCCCAGTCGACCGCGCTCCGCACCCTGATCGGCGTGCTCGGGAACCTCATCGCGCTGCTGATGGCCGTGGGCGCCACCTTCGGAGCGCTCAACACGATGTACAACGCGGTCGCGTCGCGGCGGAAGGAGATCGCGACCTTGCGCGCCCTCGGATTCCAGGCAGGGCCCGTCGTCCTCTCGGTCCTCGTCGAATCGCTCCTCCTCGCCGTCCTCGGCGGGCTCTTGGGGGGCGGTCTCGCCTGGCTGACCGCGAACGGCTACGAGACGGCGACGATCAACTGGCAGACCTTCAGCCAGGTCGCCTTCCGCTTGACCGTGACCCCCTCCCTACTCGCGGGAGGAGTCGCCTACGCCCTCGTGATGGGTCTCGTCGGGGGGATCTTCCCCGCCATTCGGGCGGCCCGAACGGAAGTCGCCGTCGCCCTCCGCGGCCTCTGACGGGTCCCGCGCACCTCGGGCTTCATCGGTCGCCGACGTGCAGAATGGCGGCGCCCTGAAGGAGGACGACCATGAGCACGACGAGCACCTCGAATTCGGTCAGAGCCTACGCGGCGCAGGACGCCCGGTCCCCCCTGTCGCCGACCACCATCCGCAGGCGCGCTTTGCGCCCGCAGGACGTCCGGGTCGACATCCTCTACTGCGGGGTCTGTCACTCCGACCTCCACCAGGTTCGGAACGAGTGGGCGACGCACATGCCGACCACCTACCCGTGCGTTCCCGGCCACGAGATCGTCGGCCGCGTGACGGGCGTGGGAAGCGCCGTCCGCGGATTCAAGGAAGGCGACCTCGCGGCGGTCGGCTGCCTCGTCGACTCCTGCCGCACCTGCCCGGCGTGCCGGGACGGGGAGGAGCAGTTCTGCGACGGTCCGGCGACGTTCACGTACAACTCCGCGGACGTGCACCTCGGCGGCATGACCTACGGCGGGTACTCCGAGAGCATCGTCGTCGACGAGGCGTTCGTGCTCCGGGTCTCGGACCGGCCGGATCTCGCGGGTGTCGCGCCGCTCCTGTGCGCCGGAATCACCACCTATTCGCCGCTCCGGCACTGGAACGTGCGCGCGGGACAGAAGGTCGGGATCGTGGGGCTCGGAGGGCTCGGGCACATGGCGGTCAAGTTCGCGGCCGCCTTCGGCGCGCGCGTCGTGGTCTTCACGACCTCCCCCGGCAAGGTGGACGACGCGATCCGGCTCGGCGCCCAGGAAGCCGTGATCTCCACGAACCTCGATGCGCTGCAGAAGCACCTCGGGAGCTTCGACTTCATCCTCGGCACGGTCTCGGCGCGCTTCGACGTGAACCCCTACCTCGCCCTCTTGAAGCGCAACGGGACGATGACCCTCGTCGGCGCCCCGGACGATCCCCTTCCCGTCGGGGCGATCGACCTCATCTTCGGGCGCAAACGCCTCGCGGGCTCCCTCATCGGCGGCATCCGCGAGACGCAGGAGATGCTGGATTTCTGCGCGGAGAAGGGGATCACCGCGGATGTCGAGGTCATCCCGATCCAGGCGATCGAGGAGGCTTACGCGCGGATGCGCGAGGGCGACGTGAAGTACCGTTTCGTGATCGACATGGCCTCGCTGCGCTAGCGGCGGGGGGCGAGGGGAACCCGGCCCCCTCGCCCCTCCTCACGCCGCCGGCTTCACGTTGCTGTTCAGCCGGAACAGGTTCATCGGGTCGACCTGCCGTTTGAGTCTCGCGAGCCGCTCGTGCGCGGGACCGTAGTTCCCGGCGCCCTTCGCGTGGTCGAACTCGATGTTGTCGTAGTACCCACCCTCGTAGGGAGCGAGCGCATCGAAATACGCGCGCGTCGCGGCGATCATCTCCTGGTCCTTCGCCGCGTCCGTCCAGCCGGAGGCCACCACGATCATCGTCTCCGCGTTGCGGTGCGGGAACGCCGTGTCGAGTTCGCCGACGCGCTTCACCGCGCCGCCGGCGGTGTGCGTCCCCAGAAAGATCTTGGGGTCGTTCGCTCCGAGGAGAGCATCGATCAACCCCTGGGACCACTCCTTGACCATGAGGCTCTTGGCGTAGGACCGGAGCCCGTGGTGGAAGGTCGCGTCGTCTTTCGCCTGCAGCGCGAGGTAGTCCTTCAGGGTCACGCCGTCCTGGACGGGCTTCCCGACTTTGCGCAGGGGCGCGATCTCCTTCTCGCCGGCGGCCGGATCTCCCGCGTAGAGGACGTCCATCACGATCACCGAGCCGCCGTCCGGCGGCGTGAGGAGGACCGGGCCGACGTAGAGATCGTCCGAGAGGCCCTCCGACCACTCGGCGTAGAACGCGAGGACGTCCCTCGCCTGTGCGAGCGGCCAGACGATGTCGCCGGCCAGGCGCTGCCGCTCGAACGGGTGCAAACGGAACTCGAACTCCGTCACGACGCCGAAGTTGCCGCCTCCCCCGCGGACTCCCCAGAAGAGCTCCGGCTCCTCGGTCGCGCTCGCACGGCGGATCTTTCCGTCCGCCGTCACGATCGTGACCGCGTCGAGGTTGTCCACGGCAAGGCCGAACTTGCGGTTGAGGCGCCCGAAACCGCCGCCGAGAGTGAAGCCGCCCACCCCGGTGTGCGAGACCACGCCCGCGGTCGTCACGAGACCGTGCTCGAGCGCCGCGGCGTCGAGAGAGTGGAGGAGCGCGCCGCCCTGGGCTCGGGCGCGCTTCGATTCCGGATCCACCGCAACCGTGTGCATCTCGGAAAGGTCGATCACGAGGCCGTCGTCGCAGGCGGAGTGACCGGGCCAGCTGTGCCCGCCTCCTCGGACCGCAGTGAGGAGCGACCGCTCGCGGGCGAACGTCACCGCCTTGCCGACGTCGTCGGCGCTCTTGCAGCGGGCGATCAGGGCCGGCCGCTTGTCGTGCATCCCGTTCCAGAGCGTGCGCGCGCCGTCGTACTGCGGGTGCCCGGAGAGGACCACCGGACCCGACAGGCTTTCGCCGAGCTCGCGGATGGCGGCCCGCTCGAGCGGGATCTCCTTTCCATCGAGGGTGACGGCGCGGAGGCTCGTGTCCGCGTCCTTCGCGGTTCTTACCGGGCCGCCGCACCCCGGCAGGCTCGGAAGGGCCGCGCCGAGACCTGCGACGACCGTCGCGCGACAGAACTCTCTCCGCTTCATGGATCCCCCTTTCGCTTCGACTCCTCTGTCTCGGCCGCCAGGGCCGAGGGATGGCGCGATCCTACCCGAATCCGGACCGGTAAGGGACGGTTTCTGGCGGATCGTCGTGGAGGGGCCGGGTGCCCGTATCATTCCCTCGTCGGGACGCGCTCGACCCGAGTCCGACACGGGCCCGACGCGCGGAGAGGAAGCCCGAAATGGACGACCGGCTGCCGCCCTCGACGTTCGCCGTAATCCCGACGACGAACCCGGAGTTCCGGCCGATCGCGCCCGTCGCTCTCGAAAGCCGGGGGTGGCTGCGCCGGGAGACGCTCGATCGCGTGCGGGAGATCGGCGAGCACGCGTCTCGTCCGGCGGAACCCATGACCCCCGGATCGAAGCCCGGTTTGCCGCCCGCGGGAGAAGGCGCGACTTGACCGTCCGGACGGCGGTCGCGGCGGCGCTCGGCGCCCAAGTGGTCTGTGCGACCGTCGCGGCGGCGCTCCCCGCGTTCCCCGGGGCGGAAGGCTTCGGGTCCGACACCCCCGGCGGCCGCGGCGGGCGGGTGTACGAGGTCACGACCCTCGAAGACTGCCTCGTGCCCGCGGTCGGGTGCACCGTTCCCGTGCCGGGGAGCCTGCGCGAAGCGCTCCAGGCGAGCGGCCCTCGGATCGTCGTCTTTCGAGTGAGCGGCACGATCGAGATCGACTGGCAGATCGCGGTTCGGAACCCGTACCTCACGATCGCCGGTCAGTCCGCGCCGGGGGGCGGGATCGCGATCCGGAACGGACCGACGAACGATCTCCACGCCATCTCGATCCAGACCCACGACGTGGTCGTCCGTCACCTCCGATTCCGGCCCGGCCGTGCGACGCCCTCGGCTCAGGCGACCGACGGCCTGAACCTCGCGAACGGCGCGCACCGCGTGATCATCGACCACTGCTCTTTCAGCTGGGCGGTGGACGAGGGGTTCGATGTCGGATGGAGCAACCCCGCCGGCCAGAGCGTTCACGACGTGACGCTGCAGTGGTCGATCGTGAGCGAGGGGCTCGTCGAGGAGCGCTCGCGTTGGCCATCCGGTTTCACGATCGCGCGCTGCTCGGATGCGCTCGGCTCCGGAACCGCCGGCCCGTGCTTTCACAGCAAGGCGGTCCTCGCGGGGACCAACGGCACGCAGTCCGTCGCCACCGAGCGATTCTCGCTGCACCACAACTTCTTCGCGCACAACTTCGACCGGAATCCCCTCGTGAGCGGGTCCGGCCGATGGGATGTCGTCAACAACGTCGTGTTCGACCCGAACAGCTTGATGGGAAGCTCCGTGGCGAGTCTCCACGACTACGAACAGGCGCGGGTGGAGGTCAATTACGTCGGCAACTACACGAGGCGCCGGGTGGAGACGCTGTCCCACTGGAGCGTCGAGCTCCGCCTGTCGAGGACCGCGGGGGGACCCGGCTTCCTCGTGTGGCACCACGACAACCTGGTCCGAGACGCTCCGACCGGCCCCGACGTGCCAGGCGACTTCCAGTGCTGGGACCCGGCAGCGGGCGCGGAGTGCCCCGCCGAGGTCTTCGATTCCTTCAAGGCTTCGGGACCCTGGCCCTCCTCGCTGGCGACCCCACCGTGGACCGCAGCCCGAACGCGGGACTCGGTCCCGTTCGCGGCGGGGGCCACCCGGCCCGCGCGGGACCCCGTCGATGCCTGCGTGATCGGTCATTACTGCCATCGAGCAACGGAACCCGCGTGCCTCGAGTTCTGCGCGGAAAGCGGAGGTTGCCCGACGGCGGGCGACCTGATCGAACGTCCCGAAGACGGCTGCGGGCCCTGGCCCGATCTCGCCGGGGGCACGCCGCCACCGGACGCCGATCACGACGGCATGCCCGACGCCTGGGAGACCGATCACGGTCTCGACCCCGACTTCGACGGGGACGGGGCCCAGGATGCCGACGGGGACGGGTACACGAACGTCGAGGAGTTCCTCAACGAGACCCACCCCGGCGACGCGGACGAGGACGGCGTCGTCGACGCGGACGACTGCGCTCCGCTCGACGCCGGCTCGTTCACCGTTCCGGGAGAGGTGACCGGCCTTCGTCTCGGGGCCGATCGAGAAACGCTGTCGTGGGATTCCGCGGCCCCGGGAGCCGGCGAGGCGACCGTGCACGACGTCGCCCGCGGCGACCTCGCGCAGTGGCCGGTCGGGGCCGGGCCGCTCGAACGATGCATCGCCTCCGGCGTCGCGGAGTCGACGGCGGCCGATCCGGCCGTGCCCGATCCCGAAGGCGGGTTCTGGTACCTCGTCCGGGGGCGGAACGCGTGCGGCGCCGGATCGTACGGCTCGCGTTCCGACGGCACCGAACGGGGCGTGGCGGCGTGCCCGTGATCCCGGCACTTCGCTTCGCCCCACGCATCCGGTCGATCGAAACGAGCGATTCGAACGCGTTCGCACCGCCCGGAAACGGGCGGCGCGTGGGGGCATCGATGAGAGTTCTTCCGGTTCCGACGGCGATCGTGGCCGGGCTCGGCGTCCTCGTGACGGGGACGTTCCCGGGCGCGGCGAGCCCGGGCGAGGATCGAGCCTATGTGCGCCCGAGCGTCCCGGAAGGGACCGGCCCCACGTTCTCGGGCGCGGTCCGGGTCGGGAACACCCTCTACCTCTCGGGAGAGCTCGGACTCACGCCGGAGGGGAAGGTGCCGGACGATCCGAAGGCGGAAGCGCGCCTTCTGCTCGAGCGCGTGAAGCGGACGCTCGCAGAAGCCGGTTTCACGATGGACGATCTGGTCTATGTGACCGTCTACTGCTCCGACGTGAAGCACTACGCCGACTGGAACGAGGTCTACCGGCGGTATTTCCAGAGGGAGTTCCCTTCCCGCGCCTTCGTCGGGAGCGGACGTCTCCTCTTCGACGCGCGGTTCGAGATGCAGGGAATCGCGGTGAAACGCTGAAACCCCTGTGACCTCCCGCACAGGACCTGCGGCCTCGCCGATGCGCGGGCCGGTGATTCTCGAGGCCGGGGAGCGGCGGCATTCATCGGGGCTGCTCTCGAGGCGCCCGGAACGAAACCGATTTTCCCCCAGCGGAACTGACCCGCCCCCGGTTGTCGTACCACTCGCTATGTTAGTCCAGGTCCGCTGGC
>CAZVOE010000016.1:0-39050 GCA_964628935.1 uncultured Acidobacteriota bacterium | reverse complement strand
GGGACGAAGATGGTGAACGAGAAGATTCGCATCCGCCTCAAGGCGTACGATCACCGGCTCCTCGACCAATCCACGAGCGAGATCGTGGACACGGCGAAGCGGACGGGCGCCCGGGTCGCGGGCCCGATCCCGCTTCCGACGGTGCGGAACCGGTGGACGGTGTTGCGGTCGCCCCACGTGGACAAGAAGTCCCGGGAGCAGTTCGAGATCCGCACCCACAAGCGGTTGCTGGACATCCTCCAGCCGACTCCGGAGACGGTCGATGCGCTCATGAAGCTCGACCTTCCCGCCGGCGTCGATGTGGAGATCAAGGCGTTCGGTCCGTCGCAGTAGGCGGTCCGGCAGGGGACCTCCGGGACCCGCGTCCCGCGTCCCTCGGAGAGGAACGGAGATGATCGAAGGACTCATCGGGAAGAAGGTCGGCATGACCCAGGTCTTCCTCGAGGACGGCACGGTCACGCCGGTGACCGTCATCGAGGCCGGGCCCTGCGTCGTCGTCCAACGGCGCTCCGTCGACAAGGACGGGTACGACGCGGTGCAGCTCGGACTCGTCGACGCGTCTGCCGCCAAGCGGGCGAACCGCCCGATGCGAGGCCACCACGAGAAGGCCGGGATCCCGCCGACGCGAATGCGCCGGGAGTTCCGGCTCGAGGCGGGCGCCGAGCTGAAGGCGGGCGATCGGGTGTTGGTCGACATCTTCAAGGACTCCGCCACGGTGGACGTCGTTGGGACCTCCAAGGGGAAGGGGTTTCAAGGCGTCATGCGCCGGCACAATTTCGGCGGCGGCGGCGCGGCGCACGGGTCCATGTTCCATCGCGCCCCGGGGTCGATCGGGTCGTCGGCCTACCCGTCGCGCGTCTTCCGCGGGATGCGGGCGGCCGGACACATGGGGAGCGAGAGAGTCACGGTCAAGAACCTGCGGGTCGTCCGGGTGGACGAGGAGAAGAACCTCCTCCTCGTTCGCGGCGCCGTTCCGGGGGCGGTCGGATCGAGCGTGATCGTCCGGAAATCCCGCAGGGGCGGGACGGCGTCGGCCGATCCGGCGAAGTGAGGGGCACGGGCATGGCGAGCGTCGACGTTCGAAACTGGAAGAACCAGGCCGTCCGAACCATCGAGGTGGACGATGCCGTCCTCGGGTACCCGCTCAAGGATCACCTGATCTACGAGGCGCTCTGCGCCCATCGGGCCGCGGGCCGGGCCGGGACCCACAAGACGAAGAACCGTTCGGAAGTGTCGGGCGGGACGAAAAAACTCTGGAAGCAGAAGCACACCGGTCGCGCGCGCATGGGGGACAACCGCTCTCCGCTGTGGCGGCACGGCGGCACGGTCCAAGGGCCGGTGCCCCGCGACTATTCGTGGGATTTCCCGAAGAAGGCGCGGCGAAACGCCGTGAAGTCCGCCCTGGCCCAAAAATTCCGCGACGGCAAGCTGATCTGCGTCGAGAATTTCGCCATCGGGTCCCACAAGACCAAGGATCTCGAATCGGCGATCGGGAAGGGACTCGGGGTCTCGACCAAGGCGCTCCTCGTCCCTCTCGACGCAGAGCGCGAGCTCGACCTCGCGGCGCGCAACAACGCTCGGTTCCGCGTCGTGCGGGCCCTCGGGGTGAGCGTCGTGGACCTCCTGGATCACGACACCGTCATCGTCTCGGAGGGAGCCCTCGTTCGGCTCGCGGAGGTGTTGTCGCGATGAACCTGACGGCGCAGGACGTGATCAAGCAGCCTCTGATCACAGAGAAGTCCACACGGACGCGGGAAACCGACGGGCGCTATTGCTTCCGTGTCCACGTGCGCGCGAACAAGATCCAGATCGCCTCCGCGGTCGAGGAGCTCTTCGCCGGCACGAGGGTCGCGGAAGTGCGAACCGCTCAGGTCCGCGGCAAGGTCAAGCGGGCCGGTCGCTACCTCGGGAGACGCCCGGACTGGAAGAAGGCGTGGGTGCGGCTGGCTCCGGGGTCGAAGGAAATCGAATTCTTCGAAGCGAGTTGAGGGGAGACGGTCCATGGCCGTGAAAAACTACAAACCGACGAGCCCCGGACGGCGCTTCATGACGAAGATCGCCCGCGTCGCCGGAACGACCAACGCGCCGCACAAGCCGCTCCTCGACGTGAAGAAGCGCACGGGGGGGCGGAACAACCTGGGCGAGGTCACGATCTGGCATCGCGGCGGGGGGCACAAGCGCCGCTACCGGATCGTCGATTTCCGCCGAGACAAGATCGGCATTCCCGCCCGCGTCGAGACGATCGAGTACGATCCGAACCGATCCGCGAATCTCGCGCTCGTCTGCTACGCGGACGGCGAACGGCGCTACGTTCTCGCCCCCGAAGGCCTCCAGGTCGGGCAGAAGATCGTCTCCGGACCCGAAGCGGACATCGTGGTGGGCAACGCGCTTCCTCTGAAGAGCCTTCCGCTCGGAACGATCATCCACAACGTGGAATTGAAGAGGGAGCGCGGGGGGCAACTGGTCCGGTCGGCGGGCGCGTCCGCCCAGTTGATGGCGCGGGAGGGCGACTACGCGCTCGTCCGGCTCCCCTCGGGGGAGACCCGGAAGATTCACGTCGAATGCTACGCGACGGTCGGGCAGGTCGGGAATCTCGAACACGAGAACGAGAGCGTCGGGAAGGCCGGGCGCACGCGGTGGCGGGGGAGGCGACCGACGGTGCGCGGCGTCGCGATGAATCCCGTCGACCATCCTCACGGGGGGGGCGAGGGGCGGACCTCCGGGGGCCGTCCGTCCTGCACGCCCTGGGGCGTGCCGACCAAGGGCAAGAAGACCAGAAACGCTCCGCGGACGGACGCGTTCATCGTCCGTCGCCGGAAGCAGGCGAGGTAGAGATGGCTCGCTCGATTTCGAAAGGACCGTTCGTGGACGCCCCGCTTCGAAAGAGCGTGGAGGACATGAACAAGCGCAACGACCGCAAGGTGCTGAAGACGTGGTCGCGGAGATCGACGATCATTCCGGACATGGTCGGTCACACGCTCGCGGTGCACAACGGAAAGAAGTTCGTTCCCGTCTACGTGACGGAGAACATGGTCGGCCACAAGCTCGGCGAGTTCGCTCCGACCCGGACGTTCAAGGGGCACGGGACCAAGGGCGACAAGACCGCGGCTCCGGCCGCCCGCTGACGGCGCAAGGGAGGCGAGCCGTGATCGCGACGGCGAAGCAGAGACATCTGGGGACCTCGGCGCAGAAGACGCGTTTGGTCGCCGATCAGTTCCGCGGGAAGAACGTTGGGGAGGCCCTCGCCATCCTGCACCTTTCGCGAAAGCTGGTGGCGAAGGACCTGGAGAAGCTCCTGAAATCGGCGGTGGCGAACGCCCAGGTGAAGGATCCGAAGCTGGATGTCGACGAGCTCGTCGTCGCACGCGTGACGGTCGACGAAGGGCCGCCGCTCAAGCGCGCGAGGGCCCGGAGCATGGGTCGGATCTACCGGATCCTGAAGAAGACGTGTCACGTGTCCGTGGCACTGGACCTTGCGGGCGAAGCGACCGCCCGCGCGGCTCGGAGGTAGCTCGTGGGACAGAAAGTCCACCCGTACGGATTCCGGATCGGGTTCAACAAGACCTGGCGCTCCCGGTGGTACGCCGAAAAGAAGTACGCCGAGCTGCTTCACGAGGACCTGAAGCTCCGCGACGAACTCAAGCGGAAGCTCGGGCACGCGGGGGTGTCGGCCATCGAGATCGAGCGGGCGGCCAACAAGCTCAAGGTGAACATCCTGACTTCCCGTCCGGGAATCATCATCGGCCGGAAGGGGGCCGAGGTGGACCGGCTGAAGGAGGAAGTCCGGAAGCGCACGCAGCGGGACGTCTTCATCAACATCCTCGAGATCGACAAGCCCGAGGTCGACGCGCAGCTCGTGGCGGAATCGATCGCGATGCAGCTCGAGAAGCGGGTCGCGTTCCGGAGAGCGATGCGGAAGGCGGTCGAGTCCGCCCAGCGGTTCGGCGCGAAGGGGATCAAGGTCCGCGTGGGGGGGCGACTCGGGGGCGCCGAGATCGCGCGTTCGGAGTGGTACCTCGAGGGGCGGCTGCCGCTCCACACGCTCCGCTCCGAGATCGACTACGGGTTCGCCGAGGCCCGGACGACGTACGGGGTGATCGGCGTCAAGGTGTGGATCTACCGCGGCGAGTCCCGCGAGGTCCGTCTCGCCGAGGACGCCCGCCGTTAGGCGACGGACGGAGGGAGAGGATTCGCCATGCTGATGCCGAGCAAGGTCAAGTTCCGCAAGCAACAGCGCGGGCGGAGGTCCGGGAAGGCGCTCACGGGCTCGAAGGTCTCCTTCGGGGAGTACGGGCTCAAATGCCTCGAGGACGGCTGGATCACCGCGCGCCAGATCGAGGCGAGCCGCGTCGCGATCACCCGGTTCGTCAAGCGCGGCGGAAAGATCTGGGTGCGTCTCTTCCCGGACAAGCCGATCACGAAGAAGCCGGCGGAAACCCGCATGGGGAAGGGAAAGGGAGCGCCCGAAGCCTGGGTGGCGGTCGTGAAGCCCGGACGGGTCCTCTTCGAGATGGAGGGGGTGGACGAGGCGACGGCCCGCGAGGCCATGCGTCTCGCCGCGCACAAGTTGCCGGTGAAGACTCGCTTCGTGAAGCGGATCGCGGAATGAGCGGGCAGGACGGGAGAGGACCATGTCGGAACGATCGAAGACGCTGAAACGGCTGCGGGGAATGAGCGACGCGGAGCTCCGCAAGGAGGAGCGGGAGATCCGCCTGGCGATCTGGAAAATGAAGATCGGCCGGGCCACCGGCGGCTCGACGGAGGCGGAAAAGCTGTCGGCAGCGAAGCGGGACCTGGCGCGGGTCATGACCCTGGCGCGCGAGCGGGAGATCGAGGCTTCCCGCGTCGCCGGGCGCTTGCAGGAGGGACGGAGATGACGGAGACGACCGCCCGCCGACGGGCCACCCGGATCGGCGTCGTGACGTCGGACAAGCCCGAGAAGTCGGTGGTGGTGCGCGTCGAGCGATTGGTCCTCCACCGGCTGTACAAACGGTACGTTCGCCGGACGGCCAAGTTCATGGTCCACGACGAGCAGAACCGATGCCGCGTCGGGGACACCGTGGAAATCGTGGAATCCCGTCCGCTCTCCGCGCGGAAGCGTTGGCGGGTTCGACGGATCGTGAGACGGGCCGCCGGAACCGAGGCGGCGGAGTGAGCGCGCCGGCGCGGGAAGGGATGCGGTCATGATCCAGATGAGGACCATTCTCGAGGTGGCCGACAACTCCGGGGCCAAGCGGATCTCCTGCATCAACCTGCGCGGGGGTTCCCAGGGCCGGTACGCGGAGATCGGAGACGTCATCACGGCGAACGTCAAGGAAGCCTCACCGGAAGGGACGGTCAAGAAGGGGCAGGTCGTGAAGGCCGTCGTCGTGCGACAGGTGAACGCCTATCGCAGGCGCGATGGCTCCTACATTCGGTTCGACCAGAACGCGGCCGTCCTCATCAACGACGCGAAGGAACCGATCGGCACCCGCGTCTTCGGTCCCGTGGCGCGCGAACTGCGAGACAAGAAATTCATGAAGATCGTTTCGTTGGCGCCGGAAGTCCTCTGAGTCGGAAGGGAGCGGAAGTCGCCATGGGCAGGATTCGAATCCGAAAGAACGACACGGTGGCGGTGATCTCGGGGAAGGACCGGGGGGTGCGCGGCCGGGTCCTCGAGGTGAACGCCAGGAAAGGGAAAATCCTCGTGGAGGGCGTGAACCGGGTCAAGCGGCACACGCGCCCGAACCCTCAACGGAACATCAAGGGGGGAATCCTCGAAAAGGAGAACTACGTGGACGTGTCGAACGTCGCCCTGATCGATCCGGAGACGGACCGCCCCACGCGGGTCGGGGTCCAGGAAGGAAAGGGCGGAACGAAGGTCCGCGTGGCGAAGCGAAGCGGAAAGACGCTGGATCGGTGAGGTGAATCCGATGGCGAGGCTCGAGTCCCACTTCCGGGAACAGGTGGTCCCGGCCCTCATGAAACAGTTCGGCTACAAGAGCGTGATGGCGGTGCCGAGGCTCCGGAAGGTCGTGGTGAACATGGGGGTCGGCGACGCGATCCAGGACGCGAAGGTCATGGACTCGGCGGCCGACGAGCTCGCCACGATCACGGGGCAGAAGCCGAGCGTCCGGCGGGCGAAGAAGTCGATTTCGAACTTCAAGCTTCGGGAAGGGATGGCGATCGGTTGCGCGGTCACGCTCCGCGGGTCGCGCATGTACGAGTTCATGGACCGCCTCATGAACCTCGCTCTGCCTCGGGTCCGCGACTTCCGCGGCGTGCCGGCCCGTGCGTTCGACGGACGCGGGAACTACACGCTCGGCATCCGCGACCAGCTGATTTTCCCGGAGATCAACTACGCGAAGGTCCAGAAGGTCAAGGGGATGAACATCTGCATCGTCACGAGCGCGAAGACGGACGAAGAGGGGCGTGCGCTCCTGGCGGCGCTCGGAATGCCGTTCCGCAAGTAGGCGGCATCGAAGGAGGTTCGAGACGTGGCCACCACGGCGTGGGTCGCCAAGACCCGGAAGAAACCCAAATTCGCGGTCCGGGCTCACAACCGCTGCAAGCGGTGCGGGCGGGCGCGCGCGTACCTTCGAAAATTCCGGCTGTGCAGGGTCTGCTTCCGGAACCTCGCGCTCGAAGGGGCGCTGCCCGGCGTGACCAAGTCCAGCTGGTGATCGGACGTTCGAGACGAGCGGAAAGAGGGAATCGAGATGAGCATGACCGACCCGATCGCGGATCTCCTCACGAGGATCCGGAACGCCCAGCAAGCCCGGCACGCGACTCTGGACGTTCCCCATTCGCGGGTGAAGGCCGCCATTGCCGCGATCCTGAAGGACGAGGGGTACGTCGCGGACGTACAGACGGCGGAGGACAGGGGACGCACCGTCCTGCGCATCCAGCTCAAGTACGGGCATCGGGGCGAGCGCGCGATCACCGGACTCGAGCGGGTCAGCCGGCCGGGACGTCGCGTGTACTGCGGGAAGGACGAGATTCCCCGGGTCCTCGGTGGGCTCGGGGTCACCATCCTCTCGACGCCGAAGGGCGTCATGACCGGAACCGCCTGCCGGAAGCTCGGCGTGGGCGGCGAGGTCCTCTGCAACGTTTGGTAGTCGGGGGGGAGGAACACGATGTCGAGAATCGGTAGACTTCCCATCGCCTTCGGGTCCGGCGTGAAGGTCACGGTGGACCGCGGGACGGTGTCGATCGTCGGGCCCAAGGGGACCCTCACGCAAGCCCTCCCGCGGGGCATCACCGCCGCGGTCGACGGCACGCGCCTGACGGTCGCGCGCAAGGACGACTCGAAGGCGCAGAAGGCGCTCCACGGGCTCTCCCGCGCGCTCCTCCAGAACGCGGTGACTGGAGTCACCACGGGGTTCTCCCGCGACCTCGAGATCCAAGGTGTCGGGTACCGCGCCCAGGTGTCGGGGCGCGCGGTCACCTTCCACATCGGTCTGACCCATCCGGTCGAGTTCCCGATCCCGGAGGGCATCCAGATCACCGTCGACCGCCAGACGAAGGTGACGGTGTCGGGGATCGACCGGCAGCGCGTGGGCCAGGTGGCGGCGAAGATCCGGGCGCTCAAACCCCCGGACGTCTACAAGGGCAAGGGAATCCGCTACGCGGGCGAGATCGTCCGGAAGAAGGCGGGCAAGGCGGGCGCGAAGTAACGGGTCCGGCGGAGGTTCGCGATGCACGGCACGGTGGACAGGAAGGCGATCCGGAGGAGGATCCGGTACCGGATCCGGAAGAAACTGTCGGGAACGGCCACCCGGCCGCGCCTGGCGGTGTTCCGGAGCGAGAAGCACATCTACGCACAGGCCATCGACGACGCGAGCGGCCGAACCGTGGCTCACGCGTCGTCCCGCGACGCCTCCATTCGCGCGGAGTGGAAGCGGGGGAGCAACGTCGCCGCCGCGAAGGTGGTCGGAAGCGCGATCGCGGAGCGCCTGAAAGCGAAGGGAATCGAAACCGTGGTCTTCGATCGGGGCGGTTTTCTGTACCACGGACGGGTGAAGGCCCTGGCGGAGGCCGCCCGCGAGGCGGGCCTCAAGTTCTGAGGAGGATCGAGTGGCGATGCAGGACCAGGGCGTGGGCGAGCTGAAGGACCGGGTGGTCCACATCAACCGCGTCACGAAGGTGGTGAAGGGGGGCAAGAATTTCTCCTTCGCGGCCCTCGTCGTCGTGGGCGACGGGAACGGATGGGTGGGCTTCGCTTCCGGAAAGGCCCGGGAGGTCCCGGCGGCGATCGCGAAGGGTGTCGAGCAGGCGAAGCGGAACCTCGTGTGGATCCCGCGGCGAGGGACGACGATCCCGCACGAGGTCGTGGGGCGCTACGGGTCCGGCCAGGTCCTCTTGAAGCCGGCGGCGCCGGGAACCGGGGTCATCGCGGGCGGCGCGGTGCGGGCCGTTCTCGAGGCGGCCGGGGTTCAGGACATCCTGACGAAGTCGCTCGGGACGGCGAACCCTCACAACGTGATCCGCGCGACCGTCGAGGGGCTGCGGAGTCTCAAGAGCGCCGAGACGGTCGCGAAGATGAGGGGCGTTCCGCTCGAGGATCTCGGGGCGGCGGAGGGATCGCGATGATGGCGGAGAAGAAGCCCGGGCGAACGCTGCGGGTGCGGCAGATCCGGAGCGGCATCGGGTTCAACAAGAAGCAGAAGGCGACCCTTCGTGCCCTCGGGCTGGAGCGGATCGGGCGCGTTCGAGAGCATCCGGATCATCCGGCGGTGCGGGGGATGGTCGCGTCGATTCCCCACCTCGTGGTGATCGAAGGGGCGGGGGACGGGGAGGAGGGCCGATGAACCAGAGCACCCTCAAGCCGGCGGCGGGCTCCCGAAAGTCCCGGAAGCGGGTCGGGCGCGGCCCGGGTTCCGGTCTGGGCAAGACTTCGGGTCGCGGGGAAAAAGGACAGAAGTCCCGTAGCGGTTACTCCCGGAAGCGGGGATTCGAAGGGGGGCAGATGCCGCTCCACCGCCGCCTCCCGAAGCGCGGATTCCACAACCCGTTCCGAAAGGAGTACCGCACGATCAACGTGGACCGGTTCCAGGCCCTCGAAGCGGGAAGCGTGGTCGACGCCGAATCCCTCGGAAAGGCGGGCCTCCTCGCCAAGGGGAACGCTCCCCTGAAGGTCCTCGGCAACGGGGAGCTCCGCGTTGCCGTCACCGTCCGAGCCGCGAAGTTCACCGCGGCGGCGGTGAGGAAGATCGAGGCGGCCGGGGGCAAGGCCGAGGTGATCGGCGGATGATCCAGAGTTTCAAGAACATCTTCGCGATTCCGGATCTCCGGAAGCGGGTTCTGTACACCCTGGGGCTTCTGGCGGTCTACCGGATCGGCGGCCACATCCCGACGCCCGGCGTCGACCAGGCGGCGCTCCTGCGCCTCTTCGAAGGGCAGGGGGGAGGGATCCTCGGTTACGTCGATCTCTTCGCCGGGGGAAACTTCAAGCGGTTCACGATCTTCGCGCTCGGCATCATGCCCTACATTACCGCGTCGATCGTGCTCCAGCTTCTGACCGTCGTCTGGCCGTACCTCGAAAAGCTCAGCAAGGAAGGGGAGGCGGGCCGGAAAAAGATCACCCAGTACACCCGGTACGGCACGGTCGTGCTCTCCTTCATCCAATCGTACGGGATCGCGCTGTGGATTCAGTCCGCGAGCGTTTCCGGGGGGGTCGGGCAGATCGTGACGAACCCGGGTCTCGGATTCCAGCTGATGACGGTGCTGACCCTGACCACGGGGACCGCTTTCGTGATGTGGCTCGGAGAGCAGATCAGCGAGCGCGGGATCGGGAACGGAATCTCGCTCATCATCTATGCCGGGATCGTCGTCGGCCTTCCGGGTGCGATCCTCAGCACCTACCAGGATTGGCAGACCGGGGCCCTCGGAATCCTCACCATCCTGGTCCTGATCGGCGTCATGATCCTCGTCGTCGCCGGGATCGTGTTCGTCGAGCGCGCGCAGCGCAAGATCCCGATCCAATACGCGCGTCGGGTCGTCGGGCGCCGCGTGTACGGGGGCGCGTCGACCTACATGCCGCTCCGCGTGAACACCGGTGGAGTGATCCCGGTGATCTTCGCTTCGTCGATGCTCGCCATCCCGACGACGCTCTTCGCGCTGGGACCCTTGCGGGAAATCCGCTTCCTGCAGGACCTGAACAACCAGCTCCAGTACGGCGCCCCACTGTACAACCTGCTGTACGTGGCGTTGATCATCTTCTTCTGTTTTTTCTACGTGTCGATCATCTTCAACCCGATGGACCAGGCGGACAACATGAAGAAGTACGGCGGGTTCATCCCGGGGATCCGGCCCGGGAAGCGCACGGCGGAGTACATCGACCGCATCCTGACCCGCCTCACGTTCGGGGGCGCGATCTATCTCGCCGCGATCAGCGTGCTGCCGGTGATCTTGATCAGCGGCCTCCAGCTCGGGCGACTTCCCGTAATCGGGGAAACCCTCGACGCGGTCCTGCCGGAGTTCCTCTCTCAGGGCCTGAACGTGAAGTTTTACTTCGGGGGCACGTCCCTCCTGATCGTCGTGGGCGTGGCGATGGACACGGTGCAGCAGATCGAGTCGCAACTGATCATGCGCCACTACGAAGGGTTCATGAAGGGCACCCGCATCCGGGGCCGGAGGAGCTGACGGCCGACGCGGCCGCCGGTTTGCTATAGTGAAGGATTCGTCACGATGCGATTGATCCTGATGGGTCCCCCCGGGGTCGGGAAGGGGACCCAGGCGCAGCGTCTGAAGGAGCTGCTCGGTATCCCTCACGTGTCCACGGGGGATCTGCTCCGGAGCGCCGTGCAGGAAGGGTCCTCCCTCGGACGGGAGGCCAAGGGGTACATGGAAAGCGGCAGCCTCGTTCCCGACGAACTGATCGCCCGGCTGCTCGCCGAGCGACTCGACCGCAAGGACGCGGCCGATGGGTTCCTGCTCGACGGGTTCCCGCGGACGGTCGCTCAGGTGGAGTCGCTCGATCGTCTCCTCGCCGCGAGGGGTGCCTCGATCGACCTCGTGATCGTGCTGGAGGCTCCGGAGGCCGAGATCGTCCGGAGGCTCTCCGGCCGCAGGGTTTGCCCGAAGTGCGGTGCGGTGTTCCACCTGGACAATCGGCCGCCGGCTTCAGCGGGAGTTTGCGACGCGTGCGGAACGCCGCTCGTTCAGCGCTCCGACGACACGGAAGCGGTGATTCGAGAGCGTCTCCGCGTCTACGAGGACGAGACGCTTCCAGTCGTGCGGGCGTACCGCGAGCGGAACCTGCTCGCGGTCGTCGACGGCTCGCAGGACGCGGCGAAGGTCGCCGCGCGCCTGACCGAACTCGTGAAGGGATCATGAACGGGACCCAGCTCAAGTCGCCCGCCGAGATCGAGATCATGGACCGGGCGAACCGGATCATCCGGGAGATCCTCGTCGATCTCCGGGAGTTCATCCGGCCGGGCGTCTCCACCCTCGACATCGATCGGTTCGCCGAGGGGCGGATTCGGGCCGCGGGCGGCGTCCCGGCGTTCAAGGGATATCCGCACCGCGGCGACGGGCACGATTTTCCCGCGACCGTCTGCGCCTCGGTGAACGACGAGGTCGTCCACGGCGTGCCGTCCGACCGGGTTGTCCTGCGCGAGGGGGATATCGTCGCGGTGGATCTGGGAATCCAGTTCGAGGGGTACTACGGCGACGCTGCGGAGACGTTCGCGGTTGGCGAGATCTCGCCCGAGGCGCATCGCCTTCTCGAAGTGACCCGGGAGTCGCTCGTCCGCGCGGCCGCCCAGGCGCGGCCGGGGAACCGCGTGTCCGATATCGGCCACGCGGTGCAGGCGCACGTCGAGGAGCACGGATTCTCGGTGGTGCGGCACTTCGTGGGGCACGGGATCGGGTCGAGCCTCCACGAGCAGCCGCAGGTGCCGAATTTCGGCCAACCGGGACGAGGTCCGCGGCTCGCCCCGGGGTTGGTGCTGGCGATCGAGCCGATGGTGAACGCCGGCGGGCCGGACGTCGTCCTCGACGCCCGGGACGGCTGGACGGCCCGGACGCGCGACGGAAGCCTGTCGGCGCATTTCGAGTGGTCGGTCGCGGTGACCGAGGACGGGCCGAAGGTCCTCGGCGATCCGCTGCCGGCGACCGCCGCGCGCTAGGCGGGGGCGGAGAACCGATGGCGAAGGAAGAGGCGATCCAGGTGGAGGCGACGGTCGTGGAACCGCTCCCGAACGCCATGTTCCGCGTGGAACTCGAGAACAAGCACCAAGTCCTCGCGCACATTTCCGGCAAGATGCGGAAGCACTTCATCCGGATCCTGCCGGGGGACCGGGTCTTGGTCGAGCTGTCGCCCTACGACCTGACGCGAGGGCGGATCGTGTACCGGTACAAGTAGGCGGGTGGAGGAGTCGGTCCATGAAGGTGCGCGCGTCCGTGAAGAAGGTCTGTGACAAGTGCAAGATCGTGAAGCGTGGGCGGGTGGTCCGCGTCATCTGCGACAACCCGAAGCACAAGCAGCGGCAGGGCTGAGGCGCCGCGCCGGAGGAGGCTGAATCGTGGCACGTATCGCGGGCGTGGACCTGCCCCCGAGCAAACGGATCGAGATCGGCTTGACCTACATCTTCGGGATCGGGCGCAGCCGCGCGCAGGAAATCCTGGATAAGGCCAAGGTCGACCCGGCCGTCAAGGTCAAGGACCTCTCCGAGGATCAGGTCGTCCGTATCCAGCGGGTGATCAACCAGGAGGGACGTGTGGAGGGAGACCTCCGCAAGGCGGTCGCGCTGGACATCAAGCGCCTGATCGAGATCGGCTCCTATCGAGGCATGCGGCACCGGCGCAACTTGCCGTGTCGCGGCCAGAGAACGCACACGAACGCCCGGACCCGGCGGGGCCCGCGGCGCGCCATCGCCGTTAATAAGAAGACGCCCGGCGGCAAGAAGGGTTGAGGCATGGCCAAGAGCACGAAGGCGACCGCGAAGAAGGGCGGAAAGAAGGAGAAGAAGAACGTCCCCCACGGCGTGGCCCACATCCACGCGACGTTCAACAACACGATCGTGACGATCACGGATCCGAGGGGGTCCGTCGTCGCTTGGTCGTCGGCAGGGGGACAGGGCTTCAAGGGCTCCCGCAAGGGGACCCCTTTCGCCGCGCAGACCGCCGCGCAGATCGCCGCGAATTCGGCGAAGGAGCACGGAGTCCGGACGCTCGACGTCCGCGTGAAAGGTCCCGGCGCCGGGCGGGAGTCGTCGATCCGGGCGCTCCAGGCGGCGGGACTCGAGATCAAGTCGATCAAGGATGTGACGCCGATCCCCCACAACGGTTGCCGCCCTCCGAAGCGGCGCCGCGTCTGAAGGGGTCGAGGAGGAACCAGACGTGGCCCGACACACCGGCCCGGTTTGCAGGCTCTGCCGCCGCGAGGGAATGAAGCTCTTCCTCAAGGGGGATCGCTGTTTCAAGGAGAAGTGCGCCTTCGAGCGCCGCGGGTACGCGCCCGGACAGCACGGTCGTCGGCGCGGCAAGATCCAGGGGTACGGGATCCAGCTCCGCGAGAAGCAAAAGGTCAAGCGGATGTACGGGGTTCTGGAGCAGCAGTTCCGGAACTACTTCTTCCGGGCCTCCCGAAAGAAGGGGATCACGGGGGCGAATCTGCTGCAGCTGCTCGAGTGCCGTCTCGACAACGTCGTCTATCGTCTGGGGTTCGCGTCGTCACGATCGATGGCCCGGCAGCTCGTGGGACACGGACACTTCCTTCGCAACGGAGAGAAGGTCGACATCCCGTCGGCGCTCGTCGAGGCGGGAGACGTGATCACCCTCCGGGAGTCGAGCCGGAAGAACGAGGCGATCAAGGCCTGCCTCGACACGGCGAAAGGAAGAGGGGTTCCGGGCTGGCTGGAGCTCGACGCCGACAACTTCCGGGGTACCGTGCGGCAACTCCCGACGCGGGAGGAGATCACCATGCCGATCCAGGAGCAGCTGATCGTGGAGCTGTACTCGAAGTAGACGCCGCGGGTCCATGGGACCGGGCACGGGGCGCGAGCCCCACGGAGGAAGCGGATGTACTGGAAGGGATTCCAACGCCCGATGCGGCTCGAAGCCGATCGAGAGACGCTCACGGCCCACTTCGGACGGTTCACCGCCCAGCCCTTCGAGCGGGGCTTCGGAACGACCATCGGGAACGCGCTTCGCCGAGCGCTCCTCTCGTCGATCGAGGGAGCGGCGGTGACGGCGGTCAAGATCGAGGGCGTGTTGCACGAATTCTCCGCCGTTCCCGGAGTCGTGGAGGACACGACCGACCTCATCCTGAACCTGAAGCAGATCCCGTTCCGTCTCCATGCGGACCATCCTGAGACCCTCGTCTTGCAGGCGGAAGGGCCCCGGACGGTCACGGCCGGAGACATCCAGGCGAGTTCGAACGTCGAGATCCTCGACCGCACGGTTCCGATCGCGACGCTTTCCGAGGAAGGGAAACTCCACATGGAGCTGCGCCTGCGGCTCGGCCGGGGATACGTGACGGCGGACCGGAACTTCGACGACGACCTCCCGGTCGGCTACATACCGATCGACTCCGTCCATTCCCCGGTCCGGAAGGTCAACTACACCGTCGAGGACGCGAGGGTCGGCCAGCGAACCGACTACGACAAGCTGATTCTCGAAGTTTGGACGAACGGGGCGGTAAGCCCGAGAGACGCCGTCGCGCAGGCCGCGAAGCTGATCAAGGACCACATGACGATTCTGATCAACTTCGAGGATTCCGGAGACGACGTCATCGATACGAGCTCGACCGAGGACGAGCGGCTCCTCGAGACCTTGAACCGCTCGGTCGACGAACTCGAACTGTCGGTCCGCTCGTACAACTGCCTCAAGAACGCGAACATCAAGACGATCGGCGACCTCGTCACGAAAACAGAGGCCGAGATGCTCAAGACGAAGAATTTCGGCCGGAAATCCCTGAACGAGATCAAGGACATCCTGGCGGAGATGGGGTTCTCCCTCGGCATGAACATCGACGTCCGGAAGCTCCGGGCACGATCCTGATCGCCTCGGGGCGCGGGCCTCGAAGCGCGGAGAGACGACGATGAAACATCGTGTGGCGGGCAGGAAGCTGGGACGCAGTTCGGCCCATCGCCTGGCGCTGCTTCGGAATCTGTCCACGGAGCTGTTTCGTGCGGAGCGGATCCGGACGACCCTCGGGAAGGCCAAGGAACTTCGGCCCTTCGCCGAGCGTCTTCTCACGCTTTCCAAGAGGGAGACCCTTCACGCGAGACGACTCGTCGCGAGGCATATCCACGACCGCGACGTCGTCGCGAAGATGTTCGACACGCTGTCTGCCCGTTTCGCCGTCCGGCCGGGCGGCTACACGAGAATCGTGAAGCTCGGGCCGCGCCGCGGGGACAACGCGGAGATGGCCTTGGTCGAACTCGTGGGCTCCGAGGTCGCTTCGGCTCCGGAGACGCCGAAGGGGCCCGCGAAGGGCCGGAGGAAGGCGAAGCCCGAACTCGAGGGAGCGTCGGCGCCGGCCGGCGAGGAAAAGAAGGCTCCGGCGAAGCGAACCGCGAAGAAGGCCGCCCGGACCGCCGCGAAGCGAGACGAAGCGACCGCGAAGAAGACGGCGGCGCCGAAGAAGGCCGTGAAGAAGGCCGCGAAGAAGGCGCCTGCGAGGACGACCGCCGCCCGCAAGAGCGGCAAGTCGGGGTCGTGACGCGGGGCGGGGCAGCGCTCCGGGATTGATCGGTGGCGGAGGGAGCCGTGAGGCTCCCTCTTTTCTTGTGGGGGAAACGGAGCGGATGCCGAAGAGACGGGACCTCTCGAAGATCGTCATCATCGGGTCAGGTCCGATCGTGATCGGTCAGGCGTGCGAGTTCGACTACTCCGGAACGCAGGCGTGCAAGGCGCTCCGGGAGGAGGGGTACGAGGTCGTCCTGGTGAACTCGAACCCGGCGACGATCATGACCGATCCGGAGACGGCGGATCGCACGTACGTCGAACCGCTCATCCCGGAGATCCTCGAGCGGATCCTCGAGCGCGAGCGCCCGGACGCCGTACTTCCCACCGTCGGCGGCCAGACCGCCCTCAACCTCGCCGTCGCCCTCGGAAGGGCGGGGGTCTTCGAACGCCTCGGCGTCGAGCTCATCGGCGCGAACCTCCGGGCCATTCAAGTCGCAGAGGACCGCCTGGCATTCAAGAAGGCGATGACTCGGATCGGCCTCGACACGCCGAGGAGCGGGACGGTCGAGAGTCTCGAGCAGGCCCGGGCCCTCCTCAAGGAGGTCGGCTTTCCGGCGATCATTCGGCCGTCGTTCACCCTCGGGGGCACGGGCGGCGGGATCGCCTACAACCAGGAGGAGTTCGAGGAGATCGTCGCGGCCGGCCTCGACGCGAGCCCCGTCCGCCAGGTGCTGGTCGAGGAGTCGGTTCTCGGATGGAAGGAGTTCGAGCTGGAGTTGATGCGCGACTTGAACGACAACGTGGTCGTGATCTGCTCCATCGAGAACTTCGACGCCATGGGGGTCCACACCGGAGACTCCATCACCGTGGCGCCGGCCCAGACGCTCACGGACAAGGAGTACCAGCGAATGCGGGATGCGGCGATCGCCGTGATCCGCGAGGTCGGCGTCGAGACGGGGGGCTCGAACATCCAGTTCGCCGTCGATCCGGACTCCGGGCGGATCGTGGTCATCGAGATGAACCCCCGCGTGTCGCGGTCCTCGGCGCTCGCCTCGAAGGCGACCGGGTTCCCGATCGCCAAGATCGCCGCGAAACTCGCGGTCGGGTACACGCTCGACGAGATCCGCAACGACATCACGAAGACGACGCCCTCGTCGTTCGAGCCGACCCTCGACTACGTGGTCGTGAAGATTCCGCGGTGGGCCTTCGAGAAGTTCCCCTCCGCGAGCCCCGTCCTCGGGACCCAGATGAAGTCCGTGGGGGAGGCGATGGCGATGGGGCGCACCTTCAAGGAGGCCCTGCAAAAAGCGCTGCGGTCCCTCGAGATCGGCCGCCACGGCCTGGGGGCCGACGGGAAAGAGCGGATCGACCCCGCACGCCTCCGGGAGAAGCTCCTGAGCCCGAACTGGGAGCGGGTGTTCTACGTGCGCTACGCGCTCCAGACCGGGATGACCGTCGAGGCCGTGGCCGAGCTGACGCGAATCGACCCCTGGTTCCTCCGGCAGATCGAGGAGATCGTTCACGTGGAGGGGAAACTCCGGTCCTTCGACCTGCCGTCGCTCCCGGGTCAGCTCCTCCTCCGCGCGAAGCGCTTCGGCTTCTCGGACCGACAGCTCGCGCATCTGCTCGGCAGCACGGAGGGGGAGGTGCGAGCGCGCCGGAAGGAACTCGGGATCGAGGCGGTATTCAAGCGGGTCGACACCTGTGCGGCCGAGTTCGAAGCGGAGACGCCGTACCTCTACTCGACCTACGAGGAGGAGGACGAGTCGCGCCCGACGCAACGGCGAAAGGTGATGATCCTGGGAGGCGGGCCGAACCGCATCGGCCAGGGGATCGAGTTCGACTACTGCTGCTGCCACGCCTCGTTCGCCCTCCGGGAGGAGGGGATCGAGAGCATCATGGTGAACTGCAACCCGGAGACGGTCTCCACCGATTACGACACGTCGGACCGGCTTTATTTTGAGCCGCTGACGCTCGAGGACGTCCTCCGGATCGTGGAGGTCGAGAAGCCGGACGGCGTGATCGTCCAGTTCGGAGGGCAGACACCGCTCGGTCTCGCGCTCCCGCTCCAGGCCTCCGGGGTTTCGATCCTCGGGACGTCCCCCGACAGCATCGACCTCGCGGAAGACCGGCAGCGGTTCGGTACGCTGCTCAAGGAGCTCGGCATTCCCGTGCCGGAATGGGGCACGGCCCGGTCGCTCGAGGAGGCGAGGGCGATCGGGGAGCGAATCGGGTTCCCCCTGCTCGTCCGGCCTTCGTACGTGCTGGGCGGTCGTGCGATGTTCATCACCCACGACGAGGCCCGCCTGGCGGAAACGATGCGCCGCGCGGTGGAGGCCTCGCCGGAGCATCCGGTTCTCCTCGATCGGTTCCTCGAGGACGCCTTCGAGGTGGACGTCGACGCGGTGTCGGACGGAGAAAGCGTCGTCGTCGCCGGAATCATGCAGCACATCGAGGAGGCGGGGATCCACTCCGGCGACTCGGCGTGCGTGATCCCGCCGTACCATCCGGAGGTCGTCCGGCGTATGGATCTTCTGAGGGAATACACCGTACGTCTGGCCCGAGCCCTCCGGGTCCGCGGCCTCATGAACGTGCAGTTCGCGATCAAGGACGGAACCGTCTACGTCCTCGAGGTCAACCCGAGGGCGAGCCGCACGGTGCCCTTCGTCGCGAAGGCGACCGGGGTCCCGCTCGCGAGAATCGCCGCGAAGGTCATGGTGGGGCGAACGCTCGCGGATCTCGGGCTCACGGCGGAGCCCGCCGTGCGCGGGCGATTCGTCAAGGAGTCGGTTTTTCCCTTCGTCAAGTTCCCGGGAGAGGACCCCGTGCTCGGCCCGGAAATGCGATCGACGGGGGAGGTGATGGGCGTCGCGGAATCGTTCGGCTCGGCGTTCGCGAAAGCGCAGGCAGGGGCCGGGATGCCCCTTCCCCTCCGGGGAACCGCTTTCTTGACCGTGAACGACAAGGACAAGGGAAACCTGATCCCGATCGCGCGGTCGCTCGCCGATCTCGGCTTCCGCCTCGTGGCGACGGGAGGAACGGCGCAAGCGATCCGAGGCGCCGGGATCCCTTGCGAGTCCGTCTACAAGGTGAACGAGGGAAGGCCGAACGCGGTCGACCTGATGAAAAACGGGGAGGTCCACATGATCGTCAACACGCCCCTCGGCCAGACCTCCTACTTCGACGAGAAAGCGCTCCGCACGACGGCGACGCAGAGGGGCATCCCCCTCATCACGACGCTCTCCGGGGCGGTGGCGGCCGTGGAAGCGATTCGCGCCGTTCGGGCGGGCGCCCTCTCCGTGCGCACCTTGCAGGAGATTTACGGGGCCGGGACCGGACGCTGAGGAACCTTCAGCGGCCGCGGATCCGTGCGATGACGTCGCGCGTGGCGTGGCCCTTCGGATCTCCCACGATCGCGATCCGCGCCCCGATCTCGGCCGCGACGGTTCGCTCCGGGACGGATTCGGCGGTGTAATCGGTCCCCTTGCAGTGGACGTCGGGCCGGATCGCGCGAAGTACGGCGGCGACGTCGGTTTCCTCGAACACCACGACGAGATCGACGCAGCCGAATCCCGCGAGGAGTTCCGCCCGTTCCGAGGCAGGGACGATCGGGCGCTCGGGGCCCTTGAGCGCCCGGGCCGACGCATCGGAGTTGACGGCGACGACGAGGACGTCCGCTTCCTCCGCCGCCGCCGCGAGGTAGCGGAGGTGACCGACATGGAGGACGTCGAAGATTCCGTTGGCCAGGGCGACGGTCCGTCCCCGAAGACGTTGCTCCGCGGCGGCCCGGGAGGCCTCCTCGACGGAGAGGACCTTCCTGGACCCCGGCGGAACCTTCATTGACCGAGATCCTCGCGGACGGCGCGAACGATCTCCGCTCGGGAGACCGTGGCCGTTCCGTATTTCATGACCACGAGACCCGCGGCGTAGTTGGCGAGCCGCGCGGCCTCGAGCGGAGCGGCTCCCGAGAGGAGGGCGAGGGTGAAGACCGCAATGACGGTATCGCCGGCTCCGGTGACGTCCGCGACCTCCCCGCTTCCGTAGGCGGGGATGTCGACCGGCGGGCGTCCCCGGGCGAACAGCGTCATGCCGAGCGCCCCGCGTGTGACCAGCACCGCGGCGTTCCCGGTACGGCGCAGGAGCGCGTGTCCTGCCCGCCGAAGGAGCGCTTCGGACCGGAGAGGGCCGATCCCGGCGGCTCGTTCCAACTCCTCCTGGTTGGGCGTGCAGGCGCTCATCCGCCGGAACGAGGCGACGCGGTTCCGCGAGTCGACCGTCATGCGGAGCGACGGGTACGCCTGCCGGAGGCGGCGCACCAGGCGAGGGGTCGCGGCGCCGTAACCGTAGTCGGCGACGAGGAGACCCGCGGCGCCGCGGGCGGCCCGGCTCACGCGACGAAGGACGTCGTCCTCGATCGGAGGGTCGAGATCCCCCGGCTCGGCCCCGCGATCGACTCGAATGACTTGCTGGCGTCGCGTGTGGACCCCGCCAGCGAGGAGCCGCGACTTGGTGGGGGTGGCGTATCGCGGCAGCCGCCTGACCCCCCGCGTGTCGATTCCCGCCTTCCGAAACGTGGCGAGGAGCGCCTCTCCCGCCGAGTCGGTTCCAACGACCCCGATCGGCACCGGCTCGGCCCCGAGGGCGCGGAGGTTCGCGACCGCATTTGCGCCACCCCCCGGCACCACCTCGGTCCGGGTGTGCCTCAGGATGAGGACCGGGGCCTCCCGTGAGACGCGCTCGATGTCGCCGTGGACGAATTCATCGCAAACGAGATCGCCGAGGACGGCGATCCGAAATCCGCGAAAGCGGGCGACCCGGCCCACCAGTTCCGTGACGCTCCCGCCGGGGCCGCTCACTCGAGGGCCTCGCGCGCGAGGATCCAGCGAACGGCGTCCAGAAGGTCGCCCGCGACGTGCGCGGGCTGCACGGTCCAGCGGTCGCGCTGGTGCTCCCATTCTCCCCGACCGTATCCGGTCAGGACCAGCACCGGCGTCGCCCCGGCCCGGAAGCCCGCCTCGATGTCCCGCACGCTGTCCCCGACCATATAGGAGCGCGCGAGATCGACCCCCATTTCGTCACGGGCGCGGAAGAGCATCCCAGGCTTCGGCTTGCGGCACTCGCAGTCCTTCCGGTACGCACCGGTCCCCACGCCGGGGTGGTGCGGGCAGTAGTAGATTCCATCGAGCCGCGCCCCCTCGGCGGCCAGAAGCTCCCGGAGACGCTCGTGGACCCGATCGACGAGGGTCTCGTCGAAGTAGCCGCGCGCGACGCCCGCCTGGTTCGTCAGTACGACCGTCTGGAAGCCGGCGCCGTTTGCGGCGCGGATCGCCGCCCCGCTCCTCGGGAGGAGGCGCAGGCGGTCCACGTGGTTCACGTAGCCGACCTCGTCACAGACCGTCCCGTCGCGGTCCATGAGGATCGCGCGGCGGGTCAACGGCCCGTCTCCTCGACCGCCCGAGGCTGCGTCTTCCAGCGACGGTGCATCCACAGCCAGTACTCGGGGTGCGATCGGACCCATCCCTCGAGGATCCTCGTGTACCGCGCCGTGAGCGCGAGCACGTCGGCGTCGATGTCTCCGGTCGGAGGGAGGCGCACCGGCTCGCCGTAGACGATCCGGTACGCATCGTCCCCCTCGGGGGTGCAATGGACCGGCAGCACGGGAACGCCCGTGCGCGTCGCCAAGAGAGCGGGGGTGGGCGTCGTCGAAGCCGGTCTTCCGAAGAACGGCACGAACACCCCCGCATCGCGCGCGTCCTGATCGATCAGGATCGCAACGCCGAGGCCACCGCGGAGAGCGGCCAGAATGTCTCGTACGGCGCGACGCTTGTAAATGATAACATTCCCCGTCGCCTGCCGGAGTTCGCGCAAAAGGGATTCGAGGCGCGGATTGTCCAGAGGGCGTGCGACGAGCGCGAGCGGGTACCCGAGCCTGGACTGGAGGAGGGCGGCGAGTTCCCAGTGCCCGTAGTGCCCCGAGAACTCGAGGACCCCGCGGCCGCCGGAGTAAGCCTCGCGCAGGTGCTCGAGACCCTCGTGGAGAACGCGGCCCCGAGGACCGTCTCGCGCGAGGCTGCGGAACGCGAGCGCGTCGAGCGTGATCCGTCCGAAGTGTTCCCAGCACCGGAAGGCGACGCGGCGTATTCCCGCCTCGCCCAACTCGTCGAGCATCGCCATCCGCAGGTTCTCGACCGCGATCCGGCGATGCCGCCGATCGAGGAACCACCCCACGCGGCCGGCGAACGTCCCGAGCGACAGGAGAGCGGGTCGCGGAAGCACCGCCGCGGCTCCGGAGAGCACCCGGAATGCGGCGGCTTCGAGGACGATCCGCGTCGGGTTCACCCAAGACCCCCTTTCGCGAGTGTCGCCTCGAGCGCGCGCGTCAGTGCGGCCTCGTCGGAAACCGCGAGGTCGATTCGGAGCGCCAGAACCTTCTCCGCGGGGGACGCGCCCCTCCGGCGGTGCTGGAGCCGCGCGAGGTCCTTCTCCGTCGTCAGCAGGGGAAGGCCCTCGCTTTCGGCGCGCGCGAGGAGCGCGGCGATCTCGGACTCCGAGAACCGGTGATGGTCGGGGAATTCGACGAAGCCCGCGAGCGTCACGCCGATTCTCTCGACCATCCGCCGGAACGAGGCGGGATCGCCGATGCCACAGAACGCCACCGCCCGTTCCGGCTGCGGCGCCGCCTCGCCATCGGCCGAGACGAATCCGAGCGGCCGCTTCCGCGCGTGCACGACGCCGAAGCGGGGGACGGATTCCAACTCCGAGTGGACCTCGGGCTCGACCGGCCGCTCGCCCTCTGCGACGAGAACGAGGAGGTCGGCGCGCCGGAGCGACGACGGGGGTTCGCGGAGCGGTCCCGCGGGGAGAAGGCGCCCATTTCCGAAAGGCCGCTCCCCCGAAAGGACCACAATGTCGAGATCCCGCGCCAGGCGGCGGTGCTGGAACCCATCGTCGAGGACGGCGACCTCGGCTCCCTCGTCCGCCGCCGCGACGACGCCCCGGTAGCGATCGGAGCCCACGAGGACGGGAACGCCGGGAAAGCGGGCGGCGAGCATCCACGGTTCGTCTCCCGTGACGTCCGGGCCGGGGCCGGCCCCCGAGGCATCTCGGACGAAGAGCGGCCCGCGGCCCGCACGCCCGCCGTAACCGCGGCTGACGACGGCCGGGCGGCGCCCCAACGTCGCGAGCCTCGAGACGATCTCGCCGACGAGCGGGGTCTTTCCGGTCCCGCCGACGGTGAGGTTCCCGACGCTGACGACCGGGATCGGTGCGCGTCGAACCCCTGCGCCGCGGTCGTAACGGGCGTTCCGGGTCGCTACGGCGGCGCGGTAGAGCCAGGACAGCGGGAGTAGGGCGCTCGGCGCCCAGTTCGAGCCCCGTAGCTTCACCGCGACCTCCCGACGATCCGGAGGACGAGCGCGACGGTTCGATCGAGGGCGCCGCGATTCTTCTCCACGAGCTCGAGGGCGGCCTCGCCGGCGCGGCGCCGTTCCGACGGGTTCTGGAGCCAATGGATCCAGACCCGAGCGAGCCCATCGCCGTGTTCGACGCGTGCGCCCGCGCCCGCCGCGAGCAGGCCATCCGCCGGCTCGCCGACGTGAGCGGTGTGAGGCCCGAACGCGACCGGAACGCCGGCCGCGGCCGGCTCGAGGAGATTGTGCCCCCCGATCGGGACGAGAGTCCCGCCGACGAAAGCGGCGTCCGCCGCCGCGTAGAGAACGGCCAGTTCCCCGAGAAGGTCGACGAGAAGGACGTCGGTCTCCGCTGCGACCGCTTCCTTCGCCGAGCGCCGCGCGACCCGGTAGCCTCGGGCCCGCGCCGCGTCGTGGACCGTGTCGAAGCGAGCCGGGCGTCGCGGCGCAAGGACGAGCAGGGCGGTCGGAAACCGGCCACGCACCGCGGCGAAGGCATCGAGAACCGGATTCTCCTCGCCTTCCGCCGTCGAGCCCGCGACGAGCACCGGGCGTTCGTGATCGATGCCCAGGCGCTGCCGGATCGAGCCTCGCGTCTCCCGCGGCGGGGGGAGGTCGTACTTCAGGTTGCCCGTGATCTCGACGCGCCCGGCGGGAACGCCGAGCGAGACGAATCGCAGACGTTGCGCTTCGTCCTGCGCGCCCACCGCCGCGAGCCGGGAGACGATCGGTGCGTAGAGCCGGCGGAACCGGCGGTACCGCGCCAGTCGCTCGGGGGCGAGACGGGCGTTCACGATGCAGACCGGCACCCGTTCCGTTTCCGCGACGTCGAGCAGATTGGGCCACAGTTCGGTCTCGACGAGGACGAGCGCGTCCGGCCGCAAGGCCCCGAACGCCCTCCGGACCGGTCCGGGGAAATCGAGGGGGGCAAACAGCGCGCGGTCCGCGACCGGTGGAGCGGGAAGCCGCTCGCGACCCTCCCTCGTGACCGCCGAGACGTGCAGCGGGATGCCGGGATCGCGACTGCGGAGGGCCGCCGCCAGGGCCTCGACGAGTCGGGCCTCTCCGACCGACGCGCCGTGGATCCAGATGCCGCCCCGGGGAATGGCGGCCAATCCGCGCCCCAGTCGCTCGGCCCACTCCCGACGCGACCTCGCGTCGCGCCCCCCGAGCCTCGCGAGGGTTTCCGCGACCCCGCGCAGGGGCCACAGTGCGGCGTTGTACAGGCGGAGCATCGGCAGAGCGCGCGAGTCTATTCCACGGCGGTGGCCCCGGGCAATGGCGGTCCCTATATTCCGAAGCGGTGCGGAACGTCCAGGCAAAGTCCGGCGGGCACGGGTCGGACCGGGAGGGGGCGGCTCCCCGGCGGCGGGGGAAAATCGTCTATTCGCTCCTCGCGGTCCTCATCCTCGTCGGACTCGCCCCGCTCGCGATCGTTTCGGGCAACCTGATCCGGAGCAACAAGGAACTCCTGAAGACCTCGCAGCAGGGATATCAACTGCTTCTCGCGTCGTCCATCGCGGACCGGCTCGACGGGCACGTCGCCGGCCTTCGCGCCGAAGTCGCGCGATTGGCGCGCGTTCTCGGGGGAGGGCTCGCGACCGGTCGCGTTCGCTCCGACGCAACGGTCCGCGAGTTCCTCGAAGGCGCGGCGGACGAGAGCCTCCTTTACCTCCGATTCACCGACGCGCGCGGATTCATCGTCGAGAGCCGGACGATGGCCGCGATGACCGCGGAGATCGAACCGGTCTTCGTGGCGGGCATGGCCCGCGCCGCGGAAACGCTCGCAGAGATCCACGAGACCGTCCCCAAGGCGGTCGTGGTCTCCGAACCGATCCTCTTGGCCGGCGATCCGCCGCGGCCCGCGGCGCTTTTCGCCGTCCCGGTCGTTTCGTCCGGGTCCTACCGAGGCATGCTCTTCGCGCTCGTCGACCTGCAATCGCTCTGGCGCGACGTCGCGGAGTCGCACAGCAAGGGTCATGCCGTGTACGCGGTGGATCCGCGAGGGCGCCTTTTCGCGTCGTCGAATCTCCCCGGAATCGCTCCGGGCGCGGACGTTCGGTCGGTCTGGATCGTCCGGAGGTTCCTCGAGAACCCGGGGAAGGCTTCGGAGACCGCGCCGTTCCTTCACACGCAGCAGGGCGTTTCGGAGACCTACCTCGGTTCGTATCGAGTGACCGACCAAGGTTGGGGGGTTTTCGTCCAAGCGAAGGAGCGTCAGATCTACGTTCCGGTCGCCGAGATGCTCGAGGAGACGCTGCGTTGGGGCCTCGTCGCGCTCAGCCTCGCCCTCCTCGCGTCGGTCTTCTTCGCGGGGACCCTCTCCACGCCGATCAATCGTCTCGCCGCCGCCGCGCGCTCCTACGCGGCCGGCGACTTCCAGGCGCGGGCGGACGTCCGGGCGAGCAACGAACTGGGGGAACTCGCGGAGACGTTTCACGCGATGGCCTCGAAGCTCGAGGCGACGATCCAGAAGCTCCGCCGGGCCGCCGAGGAGAACAACGAGCTCTTCCTCGGGACGGCACGCGCCCTCGCGAGCGCGATCGACGCGAAGGACCCCTACACTCGGGGCCACTCGGTCCGAGTGAACCGCTACTCGGTCATCCTCGCACGCTACATGGGGCTTGATGCGAGGGACGTGGCGGACATCCACGTCGCCTCCTTGCTCCACGACGTCGGCAAGATCGGGGTGGACGACGCGATTCTCAAGAAGCCGGGCCGGCTCACTCCCGAAGAGTTCGAGATCATGAAGTCGCACACGGTCGTCGGGGCGACCATCATGTCGTCGATCCGCCAGATGAAGCGGATCCTCCCGGGCCTGAGGAGCCACCACGAGAGATGGCAGGGCGGGGGATATCCCGACGGATTGGTCGGGGAGCAGATCCCTTTGATGGCGCGGATCATCGCCGTGGCCGACACCTTCGACGCGATGACGACGCATCGGCCGTACCAGAACGCGATGAGCTTCGAAGATGCGGTCGCGCGGATCAACAGCGTCCTCAAGGGAGCAGCGTTCGAAGAACGGGTCGTCGAGGCGTTCAATCGCGCGTATCTGGCCGGGGAGTTCCGGCCGGAGACGGTGGGCGACGAGGTGGCGACCGCCGTCTGACGGGGGTCAGTGCCGATGAAAGCGGTCCGGCGGGAGATCCCAATCCTCCGCGGACCGACCGGCCTCGAGCTCGTTTCGGATCGCGAGCAGATCGGACTGATCGTGCCCCATCGACCACTCGTAGTGGACGAGGCGCGACGAGAAGACCTCGCGGATGCGAGGCAGCGCACGGTCCGGAGCGACGACCGCGAGGTACGCCGCCGTCGCGAAATCGCGGCCGGCCCTCCGTTCGAGCGAGCGTTCGAGCTCCTCGATCATCGCGGGGGACGCGATCGACCGTGCTCCCCAAGCGGCCCAGGCGCGTGCGGCGCGCTTGCCGGAAGCGTCCCATGCCGCCTCTCTGAGCCGTTGCGCAAACGCCTGAGCGGCGAGCGTGGAGCGGGTCGTGGCGAGCGCTTCCAGGATGCGCAATTCGTCCTCCCCGGTCGATTTCCCGAGCGCGTCGAGGAGGGCCGCGAGGGCGCGTTCGCTTCCGATCTCCGCGAGCCGCTCGTACGCGAGAGCCCGGTGCGAAGGCTCGGCCGCGCGGGCCTCCTCGATCCACTTCGCGACGTCGTCCCCGTTCGCTCGGATCCGGTCGAGGCGCCCGGCGGCGGACTCGAGGATCCGTCGGTCGGCGGGATCGATCTGGCGCGTCGCCGCGAGGCGCAGATCGTCGGCCGGCTCGGTGTAGCGGAGCTTCACGAGGGCCTCCGCGCGGATCTGCATCTGCGAACGGAGGGACGCATCCGGTAGCGGGCGCGCGGCCACGCGAAGCAGGTTTTCCGCGATGCGCGGAGCCGCGCGCGGCTCACGCGCTTCCGCGAGGGCTTCGACGGCGAACTGGGACACGGGAGTCCTCGGATCGGCGATCAGCGCGAGAAGAGTGTCGGTCGCGCCTTCTCCTCCGATGCGATGGATCGACCGCGCCGCGGCGACGGCCACCTCGACCACCGGGTCGCGAAGGAAGCTCCGGAGGAGGTTGAGCGCGGAGCGGCTTCCGGTTTCCCCGATCGCTCGGACCAGCCCGGCGCGATCGAACCCGTCCGGCCGATTCCGGTGGCTCCGGAACACCTCGAGGGCGGTCTCGGGAGGAACGCTCGCGGCCACCGCTCGATAGAGCCAGACGCGAACCGACGGGTTCTCCTCGACCTCGAGCCGGCCGAGCAAGCGTTTCCTCGGGTCCGGAAGACGCAGGTCATGGAGCACGCGGGCGGCCTCCGTCCGGACGACGCCGGACGGATCCTCGAGGGCCGCGATCAACGCGTCCGCCGCGGCGGCCCCGCCCGATCGCCCGATCGCCGAGATCGCCTCGAGGCGGACCGCGACCGCCGGATGGGCGATCAGGGAGGTGAGCAGTGGGATCGATTCCGGACCCGCGATCCAGCCGAGCGCACGCACCGCGTGAACGAGTCGTTCCTCGCGGGTCGGGTCGGCAGCCTCGCCGTCGACCGCCGGGGTTCGGAGGGTCTCGATTCGAGCCGCGAGGAGCGCCCGGCTCCTCGGGGCGGTCAGAACGGCCGCGACGTCGGCGAGCCGCATCCCCTCCATGAATTCGCTGCCGTCTACGGGTGTTCGTCCCCCCGCTGCGTCGAGGAGAGCGGCTTCCTCCCCGGCGATCGCGAGGGCGAAGACGCACCACATCTTGCGGTCCCGCCCGAACCCCCCTCCTTCTCGATCGGCGACGTCGAGAGCCTTCCGGATCGCGGCTATCGCCTCCGGGGTTCCGATTCGGCCGAGAGCCCGGGCGGAGACGGAGAAGGTGAAGGGGTCGGGAAGATCGAGCTCGGCCGCGAGGAACGGGACCACTGCGGGACCCGCCGCCGTCAGGTCCTCCACGACGCGGAGATGTTGATCGGCGAGAGGCTCCGAGGGATCGGCAGGTTCGCGAAGATCGGCGAGCGACCGCTCGACCGCCGGCCGGATCCGCTCCCGTTCGGCGAGCTCCTCAGGGGTCGGGACCGCTCCCGGCGAGGCGCTGGCGCCGATCGCCACGGTCCAGAGCGTCACGAGGCCCGCGAAGCAGCGCAACGAAACCCCTCCCGGCCGTCGGCGCGCGACCGTCCCGCGACTATACCGTGGACGACCGGCCCCTTGCAAAACGGGCGGCGGTTGTCCTCGGGCCGCCGTTCGCCGTACTCTCTCCGGCTGGAGGTGGCTCGTGGCCCTGACGCGTCGCCAACGGGAAGTCCTCGACATCATCCGCGACTTCATCGATCGGAACGGCTACTCACCGAGTCTCGAGGAGATCGGCGGCGCCCTCGGGCTATCGTCCGTCGCGACCGTGCACAAGCACGTTTCCCATCTCGTCGAGAAGGGGCTCGTCCGCCGCGTCTGGAACCAGAACCGCTCGATCGAGATCGTCGACGAGGCCGACCGCCGCGGTTCCGTCGGCCTCCCGCTCCTCGGGAGGATCGCCGCGGGGAAGCCGCTCGAGGCCGTCCCGACGCAGGAGACGATCTCGGTCCCGGCCGATCTGGTGGCGGGTCGGGGCAGGACGTTCGCCCTCGAGATCCAGGGGGACTCGATGGTCGGCGAGCAGATCCGCGACGGCGACTACGTGATCCTCGAGGAGCGCCGCGTCGCGCGCGACGGCGAAACGGTCGTTGCGCTCGTCGACGGGAACGAGGCGACCCTGAAGAAGTTCTATCGCGACGGACCGAGCGTGAGGCTCCAGCCGGCGAACTCGAGCGTCTCCCCCGTCGTCGTGGCGGCCGAGCGCGTCCAGATCCAGGGCGTCGTCGTCGGACTGATCCGAAAATACTGAGGGGAGTCGAATGTCCGTTTCCGAGACGCCGCTTCTCGGGGCGGGCCGCGATCCGATCCCGTGGGCTCTCTCCGCGACCGATTCCCGGCAACCGTTCGTGGCCCTCGACGGCGACCCCTCCTTCGGGGCGGAGTCGTGGGGCCCCCTCGCTTCGCTCACCGCGAGACGGTTGCGTGTCGAGGGCGGGGCCGGCCGCTTTCCGGCGGGCCTCGCGAGGCGCATCGCCGATCGTCGTGCGGAAGGAGGCCCCGGCGGAACGGGGGTCGCCGTCGTCCTGGCGTACGATCGGGAAGGGTTTGGGGAGGGGCGCCACGGCGATCTCGTTCTCGAAGTGGATGCCGCGATTCGCGGGAGGGAAGGAGGCGCAGCCGTCGTCGCGCGGAGTGCGCCGCTCGCGGCGGCGGCGCTCCGCCGCCTCGAGGGCTCCCGGTCGAGTCCCGAGCGCCTGGAGTCGAAGCCGGTCGCGTCGGTGGGTCTCCCCCGGACCTCCCTCCCGCGCGACGCCTTCGTGAGCGCGGTTCGGACGATCCTGCGGAACATCCGCGACGGCGAGATCTACCAGGCGAACCTGACCCAGCGCTTCGAGGCGCCCCTCCGCGAGCCGGCGGAAGCGTTGTGGGAGCGGTTGAGAGGGTCGAGCCCGGCCCCGCGGGCCGCGTTCGTGAGGGGAGGCGGCGCGGCCCTCGTATCGCTCTCCCCAGAGGTCTTCGTCGACGTGTCGCCGGAAGGGGAGGCCTGGACGCTTCCCATCAAGGGAACGCGGCCGCGTGGGTCGGACTCCCGAGCGGACGCGGCGGCGGCAGTGGAGCTGCTCGGCTCCGGGAAGGACCGCGCGGAACTCGTCATGATCGTCGATCTCGAGCGCAATGATCTCGGTCGAGTCTCGCGAACGGGATCGGTCCGTGTCACCGACCTGGGTTCTCTCCGAACGTTTCCCGCGGTGCACCACCTGGTGGCGACGGTCACTTCGCGCCTGCGGCCCGAAGTCGGCCCGGCGGAGTGGGTCGCCGCGATGTTCCCGGGCGGGTCGGTCACCGGAGCCCCGAAGGAGCGGGCGATCCGGATCCTCGCGGAGGTCGAACCGGTGCCGCGCGGCTGGTACACGGGGGGGCTTTTTTGGTTCGACGATGACGGATGGACCCGCTCCAGCATCCTGATACGATCGGTGGTGACGCGAGGCGGCGTCGCGCGCGTCGGAGCGGGAGGCGGAATCGTGGCCGAGTCCGACCCGGAGTCGGAGTGGATCGAGGCGAACCACAAGGCGCGCCCCCTCACGCGCGCGCTGGGATTCGAACCGGAGGAGGCGAGGTGAGTCATCCGACGCCCGAAGGCCCGATCTGGGTCGACGGCCGTTTCGTCGCCGGACACGAGGCGGTCGTTCCGGTCGCATCCTTGGGGGTGCAGTCGGGAGTCGGCATCTTCGAGACGATCGCGATCCGTGGGGGACGACCGGTCGACCTCGAGGAGCACCTCGAGAGGCTCGAGCGGTCGGGTTCGACGCTGTGTGTTCCGCTCCGCGGACGCGACGAGATGTCCGCCGCCGTCGGCGAGGTGGCCCTTCGCGTCCCGTCGGGGCACGGCTGGCTCAAGATCGTGGTTCTCCGGGAAGGGACGACCGCGGTCTTCGCGGGGGAGAGTCCGCGGGAGGAAGAGGGGCGGCCCGCGCGGGCGGTCCTTCTCCCGTGGCGGCGCGGACGCAAGGATCCGCTCGTCGGTGTGAAGAGCACGAGCTACGCCGCGAACGTCATCGGACTCGAGTGGGCACGATCGAGGGGCGCGGACGAAGGGCTCTGGCGGAACGATCGGGGGCGGCTCACGGAAGGGTGCGCGAGCAACGTCTTCGCGATCCGGGGGCGTGCGGTCTTCACCCCCTCGCTCGCGGAGGGAATCCTCGACGGCGTGACCCGGGCAAAAGCGATCGCGGCCGCGAAGCGCCTGGGGCTTTCCGTTCACGAGGGGAGCCTGCGGGTTCCACGCCTGGCGACGGCGGAAGAGGCCTTTCTCAGCTCGAGTCTCAAGGGAATCCGCCCGCTGCTTTTCCTCGACGGCAAGCGGATCGGAACGGGGACACCCGGGCCGTGGACGGCAGCGATCGCCGAGGCGACGGCGCGCATCCGCGGCATCGGGGTGGAGGAGCCGGAACCGGCAGCACGAGATGCGGGAGGGACGCGATGAACGGAGGATGGCTTCTCGATGCGGGGACGATGGAACTCTTTCTCGTCGTCTGGCTGGCCGTCGTGTTGGTCCACGGAGGCTGGCGGTCGCGAGGGGACGCCCCCCCCGACCCGATCCGGGAGTCGGGTCCGATTCTCCCTTCGTGAGGAGGACGTCGCCATGGCGCTCGAGTGGATCCGGGAGAACCCCCCCTACTGGGACTCCGAGAAGCAACGCGTCCTCGGCGGGGCGGAGCCGGGAGCCCTTCAGCTCCCGGCCCACGCGTCGGGCGCGTTGCTCCCGGGCGAGTGGTGGCGCGTCGAAGAGGGGGGCACGGTCGTCGGGTACGGATGGATGGACTGCACTTGGGGGGATGCGGAGATCCTCCTCGCAGTCGATCCCGCACATCGGCGGCGCGGTGTCGGCACGTTCATTCTCGATCGGCTCGAGGAGGAAGGGCGGGAGCGCGGAGTGAACTATCTGTACAACTTGGTCCGTCCGAGCCACCCGAGGAGACGCGAGGTGTCGCAATGGCTGGAGGCGAGGGGATTCGGGCGCTCTCCCGACGACCGGCTGATGCGGCGCGTCGCGCCGCATTCCCCCGACGCCCGTTGACGAGGATGGTGCCTCGGGGCGGAATCGAACCACCGACGCAGGGATTTTCAGTCCCTCGCTCTACCAGCTGAGCTACCGAGGCCCGAAAGCGGAGCGAATTCTCGCACCCCGCCCAAGGGGGCGTCAAGCGGAGCGCGACGCCTCCACGCGGGGCCGAGGTCGCCGTTCGGCCGGCTCGGCCACGGGCCGCGGCTCGCTCGCAGGAGAGGTCTCTTCCCGGATCATTCCGAGCGCGAGGCGGATCTTGTGATCGATTTCCCCCGCGAGGGACGGGTTGTCCTTGAGGAAGACGCGGGCGTTCTCGCGGCCCTGGCCGAGCCGGATGTCGCCGTAGGAAAACCACGAACCGGACTTGTCGATGACCTTGTGCGCAATCCCGAGATCGAGAAGGTCCCCTTCCCGGGAAATCCCCTCGCCGTAGAGGATGTCGAACTCGGCGCTTCGGAAGGGCGGCGCGAGCTTGTTCTTGACGACGCGCAGACGGGTCCGGTTCCCGGTCGTCTCCTCGCCTTCTTTGATCGCGCCGACGCGGCGAATGTCGATGCGAATCGAGGCGTAGAACTTGAGGGCGCGGCCGCCCGTCGTGGTCTCGGGGCTTCCGAACATCACCCCGATCTTGTCCCGGATCTGGTTGATGAAGACGAGGGCCGTGCGACTCTTCGACACGATTCCGGTCAGTTTCCGGAGGGCCTGGGACATCAGTCGCGCCTGGAGCCCGACGTGGGCGTCGCCCATCTCCCCGTCGAGTTCGGCCTTCGGAACGAGCGCCGCCACCGAGTCGACGACGACGACGTCCACCGCGCCGGAACGGATCAGGATCTCGGCGATCTCGAGGGCCTGCTCGCCGGAATCGGGCTGCGAGACCATCAGGTTCTCGACGTCGCATCCGAGCTTCGCCGCGTACTCGGGATCGAGGGCGTGCTCCGCGTCGATGAAGGCCGCGACGCCGCCCATCTTCTGGGCCTGCGCGACGACGTGGATCGCGAGGGTCGTCTTGCCGGAGGACTCCGGCCCGAAGATTTCGACGACGCGGCCGCGCGGGATCCCTCCGACGCCGAGCGCGTAATCGACCGAGAGCGACGTCGTCGAGATGACGGGAACGTCGAGCTTCTGCCGGTCGCCGAGCTTCATGATCGAGCCCTTGCCGAACTGTCGCTCGATCTGCGACACGGCGAGCTCGACGGCTTTCGAGCGTTCCTTCGAATCGATGGACATGGACATGGTGGCGAGCTCCGCGGGAGGCGTGCGGTCCGGTCGGGACCGTACTCGGACCGCGAGAGTAGGGGAGGGTCTGCGGGGTGTCAAGGCGGCCGGGACGGCCCCCGGAGGCCTCGTTTCGTTACGACAACGAAAGTCGTCCCGGGCACGGCCGAAATCGGGCCGAAAAGGACGAAATTCTCGACCGGTTCGGTTGACATCCGGGGGGGGCGGTCCCTAAACTTCGCGTCGGCGACGGGGCGCGGTGCCCGTGTCCACGGAGGATGGATGGAACCGGAACCGACGATCCCGCCGCGCATCCGATCGGCTCTCTTCGTTGCCCTCGCCGTCTCGGCGATCATGACGCTCGCGGGATGCGCGTCCGGCCCCGCCGCGAAGCCACCCGTCACGGAACCATCCGCCGTGTCCACGGAAGAGCAGATCGCCAAGGCGGTCGATGCCGCGGACGAAAGGCCGTCCTCGAGCCCCCTCGAGGAGTACGACCGAGCGGTGGAGAGCCTTCTTGCCGACGCGGCGGCCGCCGAGCGGGCCGACGAGCCGGAGCCGGGCGAAGAGGTGGAGCCCTCTCCCCTCGACGAGATCGCCGACATCACGCCCGAACCGAGCGGGCTGGAAGAGGAGCGACGCCTGGTCGAGACGGCGGAGCCCGAGTTCGACTACCCCATCGAAATCAACGACAAGGTGCTCGCCTACATCAACTATTTCACGACACGGCACCGGGACAAGTTCCAGGCGAGTCTCGACCGCTCCGGGCTCTACCTGAGGATGATCCAGCGGATTTTCGCGGAAGAGGGAATTCCCAGAGACCTCGCGTACATGGCGCACGTCGAGAGCGCTTTCAAGGTCAACGCCTACTCGCGTGCGAAGGCGAAGGGGATCTTCCAGTTCATCGCGGGAACCGGGAAGCGCTACGGGCTTCGGATCGATTCGTGGGTCGACGAGCGATCCGACCCGGAGCGGTCCGCGAGGGCCGCAGCGGCCTACCTGCGCGATCTGTACGGGATGTTCGGGGATTGGTACCTCGCGCTCGCGGCGTACAACACGGGGGAAGGCCGGATTCAGAGATCGATCGACCGGCTCGGCCCGGTGAGTTTCTGGGACTTGGCCCGGACGCGAAACCTCTACCGGGAAACCAAGAACTACGTTCCCGCGATCCTCGCGGCGACGGTGGTCGCGAAGCAGCCCGAGAAATACGGGTTCACCGCTCCCGTCGACGCCCCGGTCGTCTGGGAGACGGTCGACGTTCCCGGCTCGATCCACCTCGACTCGGTCGCGAGGGTTTCCGGCGTCCCCGCCTCCGAGCTCCAGGCCTTGAACCCCCACCTCCGCCGACAGCGGACGCCTCCGGGCCCCTCCTTTCCGCTCCGCGTTCCGCCGGGAACCGGGGCGACCGTGCTCGCTTCCGTGGACGCGATTCCGGAGAGCGAACGCGTCGTCGACGCGTACCACAGGGTTCGCAGGGGGGAGAGCCTCGGCGTGATCGCCCGACGGTACGGCGTCTCGGTCGGCGCCATCCAGTCCGCCAACGGGATGGGGCGGAAGACCCTCCTCCGCGCCGGCCAGACCCTCGTGATCCCCGGAGCGGCCCCCGCGCGGGCGGCCACGGCGGAGGAGCAGACCGCCGCGCGCGCCGCGTCGCCGCGGCCCGCGAAGGGCCTCGTGTACCGCGTCCGTAAGGGGGACACGCTCTCCTCGGTCGCGCGGAAGTACGGCACCTCCGCGTCCGCGATCGCGATGGCCAGCGGAATCCGTGTGTCGGCGACGCTCCGCGTCGGTCAGAAACTCAAGATCCCGGGCACCTCGACGGATTCGACGTCGTCCCGGCCTGCGCCCGAGACCTCGACGGTCGTCCACACCGTGCGACGCGGCGAGAACCTCTGGCGGATCGCCGGGCGCTATCGCGTTTCCATCGACGAGATCTGCGCCCTGAACGACATCAAGCCCGACGGGACTCTCCATCCCGGCACGCGCCTCACCATCCGCACGAACTAGGTCCCCGTCCCGCCTCCTCCGTCGAGGGGTTTCATGCTCGGGAGAGCCCAAGGGGCCGTTCTCGAGGGGGCGGAGGCATACCTCGTCTGCGTCGAGGTCGATCTTTCGGGGGGACTGCCGGCGATCGCCGCGGTGGGGCTCCCCGACAGCGCCGTGCGGGAGGGGATCGACCGAATCCGCGCAGCCCTCCGGCACGGCGGGTTTCGCCTCCCGATGCGGAGGATCACCCTGAACCTCGCCCCGGCGAGCACGCGGAAGACGGGAACCGCGCTCGACCTGCCGATCGCGCTCGCGATCCTCGCCGCCGACGGTCAGGTGTCGCGGGACCGAGACGACGGGACCGTGTTCGCCGGAGAGCTCGCGCTCGACGGCGCGATCCGGGGGATTCGAGGGGTCCTCGCGACCGCCATGGCGGTGCGACGGGCGGGACACCGGAAACTCGTCGTGCCCTCCGCGAACGCGCAGGAGGCGGCGCTCGTCGCGGGGATCGAGGTTTACGGCGTCGCGACGCTCGCGGAGGTCGCGGCGCTCGCTGCCGGCCGTCTCGACGCCCGGCCCGTGAGGATCGATGTCGAGGCCGCGCTCCGTTCGGCTCAGGAGGAGGCTGGAGCGTCCCTTCCAGACCTCGCGGAGGTCCGCGGGCAGGCGGCGGCACGAAGAGCGCTCGAGATCGCGGCGGCGGGAGGTCACCATCTTCTCCTGACCGGTCCCCCGGGATGCGGCAAGACGATGCTCGCCGAGCGGGTGGCCGGCATCCTCCCCCCGATGACCCTCGAAGAGGCGCTCGAGGTGACCCGCGTGTGGAGCGCGGAAGGGCTCGCGAACGGCCTGGTCGGGCGCCGTCCTTTCCGGGCGCCCCATCACGGCGTGACCCCGGCCGGCCTCGTCGGGGGAGGTTCCCCGCTCCGGGCCGGCGAGGCGGCCCTCGCGAGCGGAGGGGTACTTTTCCTCGACGAGCTCCCGGAGTTTCGGCGCGAAGCGCTCGAGACGCTGAGGCAGCCGCTCGAATCGGGGCGAATCGCGCGCCGCCGGCTCCGGGCGGGGGTGGTCTACCCGGCGCGATTCACCCTCGTCGCCTCCATGAACCCCTGCCCCTGCGGCCATCTCGGCCAGCCTGGTGGAAGGTGCCGTTGCGGTCCGGGCGAAATCCGGCGCTACCTCGGACGACTTTCGGGACCCCTCCTCGACCGGTTCGACCTGGTCGTCGCCCTCCGGGCGGTCCGATTCGAGGAGATCGAGGGGACGGGGGGGGCCGAGCCCTCGGACCGGGTGCGGGCTCGGGTCGTCGAAGCGCGCGCAAGGCAGCACCGCCGATTCGTCAAGGGCGGACCCTCGAGCAACGCTTGCATGGGCCGAGCCGACCTCGACCGGTTCGCCCCCCTGACGCCGGACGGGAGGGCGCTCTTGCGGGAGGCCTCGGCCCGAATGGGGCTCTCCGCGAGGGGCCTCGACCGGGTTCGACGCGTCGCCCGCACCATCGCCGACCTCGAGGGGGTCGAGATCGTTGCCGGGACCCATCTCGCGGAGGCGATCCTTTACCGGCCACCCGCCGAATCGGAGCGGGAGGTGGTAGGGCTTGCATCCTCCGTGAGTTCCCCGTAAACAATACCGAGGTCCGGCCGCGCCGCGTCGGGTCCGGAGGGCTCGTCGCGACCGGGGCAGGGGGTGCCCGGGAGATGGAGACGGCTTGCGAGCGCGCGGGGGTGCTCGGGACGGGGTCGTTCCTTCCCGACCGCGTGATGGATAACCGTGCGCTCGCGGAGCGGTACGGGTGCTCGGAGGAGTGGATCCTGAGCCGCACCGGGATCCGCGAGAGACGCTTCGCCGAACCGGGCACGGGGGCCTCGACGCTCGGGGCGGGGGCGGCACGGCGGGCGCTCGAAGCGGCCGGCGTCGACCCGCGCGATCTCGATTTGATCGTCTGCGCCACCTACACGCCCGACATGGCCTTCCCGTCCACCGCATGTCTGATCCAGCAGGCGCTCGGGGCGGGGCCTGCCGCGGCGTTCGATTTGCAGGCGGCGTGCTCGGGTTTCGTGTACGCGCTCGTGACCGCTTCCCAATTCGTCGCGAACGGGGGGGCGCAACGCGCTCTGGTCGTCGGCGCCGACGTGAACTCGGCGATCGTCGATCCGACCGACCGGAAGGTGACGGCCCTATTCGGAGACGGAGCCGGCGCGGTCGTGCTCGGCAGAACCAATCACGGCTCGGGCCTCCTGTCCTTTCACATGGGGGCGGACGGCGGCGGAGGGGGGCTCTTTTACCTTCCGGCGGGCGGCTCGCGGCGTCCCGCGTCGGAGGACACCGTCCGTGCGCGGGAGCACTTCCTTCGGATGGACGGCCCAACGCTGTTCCGGTTCGCGGTCGACGCTCTCGTCCGGTCCTCCCGGGCGGCCCTCGACCGCGCGGGGCTCGGCGTGGACGACGTCGACCTGTTCGTTCCCCACCAGGCCAACCTCCGGATCCTGGACGCGGGGCTCTCGCGGCTGGGGATCCCTTGGGAACGGACGGTGGTGACGGTCGACCGCTTCGCGAACACCGCCGCCGCGACGATTCCGATCTCCCTCGACACGGCGGTGCAGGAAGGTCGGCTCGCCCCAGGAATGGTCGTGCTGCTGACCGGTTTCGGAGCCGGCCTGACCTGGGGATCCGCGGTCCTGCGCTGGGGCTGAGTCTGGACCGACGGTGCGGGGAGGCCACCGCGATTGACCTTTCGCCGCGGCGCCGGTATCCTCCCCCGGTTCCACGGCTTCCGGCCGCCTCGCCGGTTCCGGGGAGCGGCGAACCCAAATTCATGGCGGCCGAGAGCACCGTTCAGCTGAAGATCCCGAGCGAGATTCGCATGGTGGACGTCGCCCACGTCGCTGCGGAGCGCCTCGCTGGGGCGATGGGATTCGCCGACGAGGCCTCGCTCGACTTTGGGATCGCGGTCCGGGAGGCGGTGATCAACGCGATCGTCCACGGCAATCGCCGCGACCCCGGCACGGAGGTGGACATCCGCTTCCGCCTGAGGGGGGACGGCATCGAGGCTTCGGTGCGGGATCAGGGCGAGGGGTTCGACCCTTCCGCCTCCCCCGATCCGACCGCCGCGTCGAACCTCCTGAACACCTCGGGTCGGGGTCTACTGCTCGTCCGAGCCTTCGTCGATCGCGTCGAGTTCCGGCGCCCCTCGGGGGGCGGGATGGAAGTGATTCTCGAGAAGTCGAAACCCGGTAGCGCTTCCGGGGCCGCGGGAAGCGGCCCTCACGGAGGATGTTCATGAGTCTCAAGACGACAATGCGTGAGGTCGGGACCGTTTCCGTGCTGGACCTCTCCGGCAAGATCACGATCGGAGAGGGGGACGCGCTCCTGCGCGAGCAGGTGCACCACCTGCTCGAAGGCGGCCGCTCGAAGATTCTCCTCAACCTCGAGGGGGTCTCCTACATGGATTCGGCGGGGATCGGCGAGCTCGTCGCGTGCTACAAACGCGCGAGGGAAAAGGGGGGGACCGTGAAGCTCCTCCGCCCGTCGGGAAAGGTCCAGGATCTCCTCGTCCTCACGAAGCTCGAGGAGGTCTTCGAGAACTTCGCCGACGAGAAAGCGGCGCTCGCGTCGTTCTGAGGCGCCGTCAGGCCTCGTCCCGATTGCGGAGACGGCGCTTCCATTCCGCGAGGAGTTGAAGCGCCTCGAGGGGGGTCGTTCGCTCCGGCTCCCGGAGGCGGATCTCGGACAGAACCTCGGCGGCGGCGGGGTCCGGGAGAGGCGATGCCGGCTCCGAACGCTCGAAGGGGGGGAAGAGCGGCACCTCTCTCCGGCGCGGGCTCCTTTCTCGGCTGCTCCGCGCGCGCCGGGGGAGCCCGTCGCCCCCGAACTCGTCGCTCTCCAGATTCCGGAGAATCTCGGAGGCGCGGTCGAGAACCGCCGGGGGCACTCCGGCGAGCCTCGCGACGTGAATCCCGTACGAGCGGTCCGCAGCGCCTTCCTCGATCCGGTGCGTGAACAGGACGCTTCCGCCGGCCTCCCGCACCGACATCCGGCAATTGACCACTCCGTCCGCCGTCACGGCGAGCTCGGTCAACTCGTGATAGTGGGTCGCGAATATCGTCCGCGGGGTCCCCCCGGGGGTCGCGAGCAAGTGTTCGACGACCGACCACGCGATGGCCAGACCGTCGAAGGTCGAGGTCCCGCGGCCGATCTCGTCGAGGAGCACGAG
>CAZVOE010000015.1:26005-40237 GCA_964628935.1 uncultured Acidobacteriota bacterium | reverse complement strand
CGCCCGAGGACGTGCGGGCGGTGGGGGAGGCCGCCGCCAAGCACGTGCCCAAGGAACGCATGCTGCTGTGCACCAACTGTGGCATGGCGCCCATGAGCCGGGACGTCGCCTATGGCAAGCTGGCGGCGCTGGCAAAAGGGGCGGCGCTGGCGCGCAAGCGCTACGGCTGACTTGCTGGAAGGCGGCATCAGCCCACGCACCGGGCAAAGATGGGAACCGACATCCGCTGCCGCCGGGCGCGCGCGTCGCGCTGGTCAAAGAGGACAGCGCGAACGGGGATAGGTGCTTCACGTGAAACATCCACCCCTGCGGGCGGCAATCACAGGCCTCGAGGACGAGGCAGTGCGGCCGTCAACTCAGGCCGCCGGCCCGGCCCAGCAGGCGCAGGTGGTGGTCGGCATCGCCGTAGGCCATGTCGATCATGGTCAGCCGCTTGAAGTAGTGGCCGGCCTTGTACTCCATGGTCATGCCGATGCCGCCGTGCAGCTGGATGGCGGTCTCGCCGACGAAGCGGGCCGAGCGGCCGATCTGCACCTTGGCGGCGGACAGCGCGCGGCTGCGCTCCCTGGCGTCGGCCTCTCCCGCCATCATGGTGGCGTAGTAGGCCATGCTGCGCGCCTGCTCAAGCGCGGTGAACATGTCGACCGACTTGTGCTGCAGCACCTGGAAGGAGCCGATCGGCACGCCGAACTGCTTGCGCGTCTTGAGGTACTCGACGGTCAGCTCGTGCAGCGCCGACATCGCGCCGACGGCCTCGGCCGCAAGATAGGCAATGCCGTTCTGTACGGTGCGCTCGATCACCGGATAAGCCTTGCCGGCTTCGCCGATGACGGCATCGGCGCCGACCTTGACGCCCGAGAGCGTGATGTCGGCGGCCCGCGTCCCATCCTGGGTCGGATAGCCGCGCCGCGTGACGCCGGCGGCGTCCGCCGTCTCCTTGCGACTCTCGAACTGGTCCAGGACCGCGGCGGAGACGATCCGGTCGAGGGCGAGGGCGCGGTTCCGGGCGAGGTCGCGCTCGGCCTGGGCCGCCGCGGCGCACGCCTCGGCGGCGCCGGCCCGTGCGGCCTCGAGCGAGCGCTCCTGGAAGGCGAGCTGCGATCGTGCGTCCTCGTCGGCGAGGCGGAGGATCGGATCGCCGACCTTCACCCGGTCTCCCTCGCGGACGGGAAGGGCGGCCACGCGGCCCCCGGTCTCGGGAGACAGGGAAGCCCGCCTGCGCGATTCCACCGTGCCGGACTTGCTGTTCGTCACCGTGTTTTCCACGCGACCTCTCGCGACGGCGACGACGTCCACGGGGATCGGCTTCTCCCGGAAAACGGTGAACCGGAGGGCGACGAGCGCGGCCAGAGCCGCAGCGACCCAGAGGGCGGCGCGGACGGAGCGGGAACCCATCGGGGGCGCATGGTAGCGGAGTCGAGGGGGGCCGACGACCCCGGGCGTCACTTCGTCGAGCGTCGCCTCGCCGCCCGCAGGGCCCGCGGGGTCGGCTGCTTGAACAGGACGACTTCCGTGCCGCCCCGGCGATACTCGACTCGATCCATGAGGGCCTGCATGAGGAAGATCCCGCGCCCGTGGGTCAGGTGCAGGCGCTCCTCGCTGCGCGGGTCGGGGACCGAGGACGGCTCGAAGCCCGGGCCCTCGTCGCGCACGGCCATCACGAGACCACATCGGGGAGCGCCGTAGGCCCGGACGAGGACGTGCCGGTCGGGGTCGCCCCGGTTGCCATGAAACACGGCGTTCGCGAGAGCCTCCCGGAGCGCGATCTCCACTTCCGCCCCCGCACCGTCCAGGCAACGCGTCTTCGCCGCGAGCGCGAGCACTTCGGTCACCGCGCGGTTGATCGATTCGGTCGTGCTCGACAGGACGGATCGGTACCGCATCGACACGGACGCGCGATCGACCGACTTCCCGGCCACCGTTCCTCCCGGCGCGGACGCGAGCGGAATCCGCGCGGCCGCTGATAGCATACGAACTCCGACGTTCCGGGTGAAGGGGGAGTTCATGGCCCGTCGCTTCTGGCTCGTGAAGAGCGACCCCGAGACGTTCTCGTGGGACGACCTCGAACGCAGTCCGGGAAGGAAGACCTGCTGGGACGGCGTCCGGAACTATGAGGCCCGCAACTCCCTCCGCGACGGCGTGCGGGTCGGCGACGGCGTTCTCTTCTATCATTCCGGGGCCGAACGGGCCGTCGTCGGCCTCGCCACCGTGGTGAAGGGCGCGCATCCCGACCCGACCCAGTTCGACCCGAAGCACGCCGGGTACGATCCGCAATCCTCCGCCGGCTCTCCGCGCTGGTTCGCCGTCGATCTCGCCGTCGATCGCCGGCTTCCGAGCCCGGTCTCCCTCGAGGCGATGCGTCGAGCCGCCGGCCTCGAGGGGATGGTCCTGCTCCGGAAGGGGTCGAGACTTTCGGTCCAGCCGGTCACCCCGGCCGAGTGGAAGATCGTGACGAAGCTCGGAGGCCTCTGACGCGGGCGCGTCCAGCGTCCCGTTCGTCGCGCGGGACGAGGGGACCTACCCCGACGGGAGCCGCACTCTCACGACGCGGCGGCGTCTTGCCCGCGGGGGGCCGGTTGCATGACCGCGGGGAGCGCCACCCGGAACGGCGGGGCGGGGGTGTCCTCGCCGTGCTGCCCCCGCCAGGCTTCCTCCGCCCCGACCGCTTCCACGACCGCCCGCCCGTCCTCGAGCCGCTCGACGCGGAGCGGCCGGCCGGTGAAGGAGAGGGGAGTCGCGGTCGCAGGGTCGTCGGTCACGTCGACGGGGTAGGCGCCGTCCCGGAGACCGCGACGTCGGACCTCGAGCGCGAACCGGACGACCGCGCGGCCCGCCACGATCGCGGCGGCGCGCGAGAACGGGCCGGTCCACGTTCCGAGAACCTCGTGGACCGAGGCGATTCCCCGCTGCGTCGCCTCGTCGGTCGCGTCGATTTTCCTGCAGCGGCGCGCCGAGGCGGCTACCCGCTCCACCTCGGCCGCGACTTCCGCCCAGTCGCCCCCGGCGGCCGAGAGCAGGTCGGAGCCGTGGTCGAGGACGTCGGCGAGGAGTCTTTCGAGCCCCGGCTCGTCGCCGATCCGCGAGGCGAGGGCGGCGAAGTCGAGCGCGACCGCGCGCCGGGCTCGTCTCGCCGGGTCGTCGTCGAGCAGCGCCGCCTCGACTCGGTGGAGGAATGCCTCGTCGAGACCGGGGGCCGCGGCGATCTCGGCCGCCAGGTCGAGCTGGATCCGCTCGGCCCCGAGCCCGACGAGGAAGGCGATCAGCATCGATTCGCCTTCGAGGGCGCGAGCGACGGCGCCGACGCGCTCGACGCCGAGGACGGCGCGCGCCGCGTCCCCGGAGGCGAGCGCGAGCCGCGCTTCGACGGCGGCGAGCTTCGCCGCGTCGAGGAGCCGCATGAGCGGGGGAGGGTTCGCGAAGGTCCCTTCCCTGTAGTTGATGTCGAACCGAGACCGGCCGCGGGACGCGGCACGATCGAGGAGGGCGAGTGCGGCGGGATGGGCTTCGACGAGCCGAAGGCCGGCCTCGATCTCGCCGGACGACCAGGCCGACACCGGCGTCTTCGAAAGCGCCTGGAGGGAATCGCGCTCCCCCGTCGATCGAGGAACGACCGCGGCCGCCGCGAGGAGCGCGGTCGCGGCGTTCTCGGAACCCGGGACGTCCGGGGGGGCGTACGCGACCGGGTCGAGAGGGCCCGCGACCTCCTCGAACCGCTCCGTCGCCCGCCGGAGCGCCTGTTCGTTCTGGATCGGAGTGTCCGCGAGCGGGGCCGGGACGGCCGCGGGAGCCGTCGAGAGCAGGAGGGCGAGGGAGAGACCGACGCTCAAGACGGTTCCTTCTCCGCCGTCGATCGCGCGGCGGCACGGTCCGCATGCTCCGCCATGATCCGCTTGATCCACGGGGTCATGATCCCGATCGCCAGGGCCGCCGCGAGGGCCGCGAGACAGTTGATGCCGAAGATCCAGAGGAGAGGGATCTTCTCCCAGAAGCCGGCGAGGACGCCGGCGAGCTTGTTCCCGATCGCGGTGGCGAGGAACCAGCCCCCCATCATGAGGGCGGTGACGCGCGCCGGGGAGAGCTTCGAGACGAGCGCGAGACCCATCGGGCTCAAGAACAGCTCGCCCACGGTGATCACCCCGTAGGAGGCGACGAGCCAAGCCGCCGAAGCCTTGAACTCGCCGCCCGTCGTGATCAGGACCGCCCCGATCATGAAGAGGGTGCTCGCCGCCGTGATCATCATCCCCCACGCGATCTTCCCCGGGGTGGACGGTTCCTTCCCGCGTCGCCGGAGCCAGCCGAGGAACCCGACCACGAGAGGGGTGAACACCACGACGAACCATGGATTGACCGACTGGAAGATCTCGGTGGAAACGAGGGTCGCCTTCTCCCCGGGAGCGGGTCGATCGGGGAGAGGGACGTTCCGCCAGTACGACCCCGCGGCGTCGGGGTCGACGATCGTTTCCCCGATCGTCGCATCCTGGTCCATGTAAAGAGCGCGAAGGGTCGGGGCGAGGGCGCTGGCCTCGCGCCGCGTGTTCTCCTCCGCCCAGTAGGTGAGCGACGAGCCGTTCTGGTGGAAGACCATCCAGAAGATCACGACGACCCCCGCCATCGCGAGGATCGCGCCGATCGGCCCCTTCTCCTCGCGCGGCGCCATCGCCCAGACCACGAGGTAGTACAGGACGACCGGGATCGTCGCGGTCACGAAGGCCGCCGTCTGCGCGCCTCCGAGGTAGGGGCCCAGGTAGGTGTAGCCGAGGAATCCCGCGATCGCCGCGGGAAGCAGGACCTGGACCGTCAGGTTGAGGAGCGCCCCTTGCGGCACCGCCGAGCCGTCTCCACGGTCGGCGGCGCCTCGGAGCCGCTTCTGCCCCGCGAGGAAGATGACCACGCCGAGGAACATCCCGATCCCCGCCGCCGCGAAAGCGTAGGACCATCCGAACTGGTTCCTGAGGATCGCGGCGATGAAGTTGCAGATGAAAGCCCCGACGTTGATCCCCATGTAGAAGATCGAGTAGCCCGAATCCTTGAGCGGGCTACCCTCGGGGTAGAGCCTTCCGACGAGGGTGCTCATCGAGGGCTTGAAGAAGCCGTTTCCGAGCGCCACGAGCGCGAGGGCGGTGTAAAAGCCGGCCATCCCGGGGAAGAACCCGACGCCGATGTATCCGATCCCCATGAGGACGCCGCCGAGGACGACGCTCTTCCGGTACCCGAGGAACTGGTCGGCGATCAGTCCACCGACGAACGGGGTGAGGTAGACGAGCGCGATGAAGGTGCCGTAGATCTGCGCCGCCGTCGCCTTGTCGAAGCCGAGGCCGTCCTTCAGGGTGTCGACCATGTAGAGGGTGAAGATCCCGATCATGAGGTAGTAGCCGAAGCGTTCCCACATCTCCGTGAAGAAGAGCACCACGAGACCCCGGGGGTGCCGCCGCATCTCGCGAAACGCGAAGGCGATCGCGAGGAGCAGGGGACCGAACACGAGAAGCACGAAGAGCAGGCCAGCCAGCATGGATTCCTCCCCGGACGAACGGGGAACCTTACGCGGAACTCTTCCGCCGGGCAACCCGGGAATCGGCCGAGTCCCTCAGCGGAGCAAGCGATCGACCTTCGCCGCGGAGATGAAGTCGTTCTCGCTCAGGCCGCCCACGTCGTGCGTCGAGTACCGCACCGTGCAGCGGTTGTAGCCGACTTCGAGATCGGGGTGATGGTCCTCGCGGTGGGCGATCCACGCGACGGCGTTCACGAACGCCATCGTGCGGTGGTAGTCCTCGAACCGGAAGGTGCGGGAGATCGCGTCCTCGCCCGCACTCATCTCCCAGCCGTCGAGTTGCGCGAGGAGCGCTCGCGCGTCCTCGCCCCGGAGCGCGTGCGAGGGGCCCTTGAGGGGGCGACACGAGCGGGTCGAGAGATCGCTCACGGTCGTCCTCCCGCCGGCGCGAGCACGGGGTCGCAGCCCTCCGTGAACGCCGCGACCGACGCGAGCGGGAACGGCCCCCCGTCGAGCACCGACTTCAGGTCTCTCACCTCGCGATCGCCGTCGAACTCCGCGAGAAGTCCGCAGAGTCGCGACAGCGACTCCCGCGACGGCGATTCGCCGACCCCGGGAGAGGCGAGCGTCCCCACATAGTGGCGAACCCACTCGGCCCGGAAGACCGTCAGCGGCAGATCGAGCGGGCGAGAGAGCGCGAGCGACGCCTCCGCGAGCAGCTCCGCCTCCTCGTGCGCCCCGTCGGCGAGTTCGATCCTTGCGAGGCCGGCGAGCCAGGTCGCCTCGAGCGGCGTGAGATGCGCGGAGCGGGCCTGATCGACGGCCCGCCGCATCCAGATGCGAGACTCCGCCACGCTTCCCTGAGCCAGCAGGCACATCCCGACGTTTCCGGCCGTCTGGATCGAGCCGGGAAGGTCCCGGACACGCCTCGCGGCATCGTGGGCCCGCAGAAAGTCCCCGTGCGCCGCGTTCGTTCTTCCCGCGGCCCATCGTTGGCGGCCACGGGCGCAGGCGACCCACGCCGGCACCGGCGCCTTCGCGCGCCTCGCGAGCTCCCCGGCGCGGTCGAGAAGGATCTCGGCGAGCATCGGCTGGCCGAGCAAAAGGTGGACCTCGGCGAGGAGAGCGAGGCCGGCCGCCGTGACGTCGGGGGAGTCCGGGGCGACGCTCACCGCGCGTTCCGCGGCGCGCTTGGCCGCCTCGAGGGCCCCCGACCGCGAGAGGGCCGCGCCGCGCCTCAGCTCGACCACCCCGCGGAGCCGGTCCCCTTCCGGATCCCCGGGCGCGGCCGACTCGTCGATGCGCTCGAGCAGGGCGTAACAGACGCCGACCGCCTGGGAGAACCTTCCCGCCCAGAAATGGTCGAGGCACTCGCGGTCGAGCGCGTCGACCGACCGGAAGGCGGGAGCCTTCCCGGGACCGAGGCCGGCCGAGCGTCGACGGGGGGTTCGCTCCGAGCGGGGTTTCGCCACCGGATTCTCCTCGCGACCGGGATTCGGGGACGGTCGCGCGAAGCGAGCGAGCATACATTGTCGCGGTGCCGTTGTATACATTCCGGGAATCGAGGTCCCCATGAGCGCGATGCGGAAGCCCCAGCAGCACGTCAGCGAGCAGGAGTCGATGCGGGTCGCGGAATCGGCGCGCCAGACCGAGTGGAGGGAGCCCTCGTTCCTGAGGGAACTCTTCCTCGGGAACTTGAAGATGAGCCTCATCCGCCCGCTTCCGGCCGCCGAGCCCGAGCGGGCGGAGTTCCGCGCGTTCTACGACTCTCTCCGGTCGTTCCTCCGCACGCACTGGAATCCGGTCGAGGTCGACGCGTCGGGCGAGTACCCGAAGGAGGCGGTGGAGGGGCTCAAACGGCTCGGGGCCTTCGGAATGAAGATTCCCCGGGAGTACGGCGGGCTCGGGTTCTCGCAAGTCGAGTACAGCCGGATCATGGAGTTGATCGGAACCTTCGACGGAAACCTCGCCGCTCTCGTGTCGGCGCATCAATCGATCGGCGTGCCGCAACCGATCAAGCTCTTCGGGACGGAGGAGCAGAAGCGACGCTTCCTGCCTCGGTGCGCCGCGGGGGCGATCTCGGCGTTCGCCCTCACGGAGGAGGGGGTCGGCTCCGACCCGGCCCGTCTCGCCACGACCGCCGAGCGGACCGCCGAAGGGGACGCCTACGTCCTGAACGGCGAGAAGCTCTGGTGCACGAACGGGACGATCGCGGAACTCCTCGTCGTGATGGCGCGCGATCCGAAAAGCCGGAAGATCAGCGCGTTCGTCGTCGACACGAGCACTCCCGGAGTGAAGGTCGAGCACCGCTGCCGTTTCATGGGCCTCCGCGCGATCGAGAACGGGGTCCTCTCCTTCACGAACGTGCGCATCCCGCGGGAGAATCTCATCGGAAGCGAGGGGCAGGGCCTCAAGATCGCGCTCGTCACGCTGAACACCGGCAGGCTGGCCCTCCCCGCCGGCACGACGGGGATCGCCAAGCTCTGCCTCCAGATCTGCCGAACCTGGGCGAGCGAACGGGAACAGTGGGGACAGCCGGTCGGGCGGCACGAGGCGATCGCGCACAAGATGGCCGACATGGCGGCGCACGCGTTCGCGATGGAAGCGATCTCCGACCTCGTGAGCCGGATGGCCGACAAAGGGGGGTACGACATCCGTCTCGAAGCGGCGGCCGGCAAGGAGTGGAACACCGTCCGCGCGTGGTGGATCGTGGACGACGCGATGCAGATCCGCGGGGGGCGGGGATACGAGACCGAAGTTTCCCTCGCGGAGCGCGGGGAGGCCCCGATCCCGGTCGAGCGCATGATGCGGGATTCTCGGATCAACCGGATCTTCGAGGGGTCGAGCGAGATCATGCACCTCTTCATGGCCCGGGAGGCGGTCGACACCCACTTGCAGGTCGCGGGGGCGCTCGTCGATCCGCAGAAGCCGGTCGCCGCCAAGCTCGCCGCCCTCCCGAAGATCGCCCTCTTCTACGCCTGGTGGTACCCGACCCGCTGGCTCGGCTGGGGGCGCTGGCCGCAGTACGGGGGGTTCGGGCCGATCGCGCGCCACGTCCGTTTCGTCGAGCGCGCCTCCCGCAAGCTCGCGCGGCAAACCTTCCACGGGATGCTCGTGCACGGCCCGAAACTCCCCCACAAGCAGGCGTTCCTCTTCCGCATCGTCGACATCGGGCTCGAGCTGTTCGCGATGGCGGCATCCGCCTCCCGAGTCCGCGTCATGCGCGAAGAGCGGAGCCCCGACGCCGAGAAGGCGGTCGCGCTCGCCGACCTCTTCTGCAGGCAGTCCCGGCGCCGGGTTCGGGCCCTTTTCCGGGAACTCTGGTCGAACGACGACGCGCTCAAGCTCCGCCTCGGACGGCACGTCGTGGAGGGACGGCACGCATGGCTCGAGGAGAACAGCATGGGAATCCCCGAATGACGCTGCGGCGAAGGGCATTTCTCAAGACGGCGGCCGCCGCGGGAGCCGGAACGACGGTCTTCGCGCGGGCCCTCGCCGAGGAGGGGAGCCCGGTGACGCCCCGGATGATCCGGGACGCCGAGTGGATCGCGGGGGTGCCGCTCACCGACGAGGAACGCGGCCTCATGGCGGCGGGGGTGGAGCGGAGCCGCGCCGCCTTCGAGGCGTGCCGGGCCGTTCCGCTCGACAACGCGGTGCCTCCCGCCTTCCGCTTCGACCCGGAAGGCCCTTCCGCGGGTCGGGTGTCCGCGAGGGGGGCGGGAACGGAGGCGTGGAAGCCGGCGGAAGCAGGGGAGAGACCCGCGTCGGACGCGGATCTCGCCTTCGCGGGGGTGGCCGCTCTTTCCGCGCTCCTCGAGCGGCGGAAGATCTCGGCGGTCGAACTCACGCGCCTGTGCCTCGACCGGATCGAGCGGTACGACCCGGTGTTGCGCGCGGTGATCACGCGAACCGACGCGCTCGCCCTCCGCGAGGCCGAGGCGGCCGATCGTGAGATCGCGGCCGGACGACGGCGCGGACCGCTCCACGGGATCCCCTGGGGGGCGAAGGATCTCCTCGCCGTCCCCGGGTATCGGACGACGTGGGGTTCGGTGCCCTACCGGGAGCAGGTGCGTCCGGAGTCGGCGACCGTCTTCGAGAGGCTCGAGGCCGGGGGCGCGGTGCTCGTCGCGAAGACCGCCGTGGGGGAACTCGCCTGGGGCGACGTCTGGTTCGACGGGACGACGAAGAATCCGTGGAAGACCGATCAGGGATCGAGCGGCTCGTCGGCCGGCTCGGCCGCGGGCGCCTCCGCGGGCTTCTTCGCCTTCGCCATCGGCACCGAGACCTGGGGGAGCATCGTGTCGCCGTGCACGCGATGCGGGGTGAGCGGGCTCCGTCCGAGCTTCGGGCGGGTCAGCCGCCACGGAGCGATGGCGCTCTCGTGGACGATGGACAAGATCGGGCCGATCGCGCGTTCGGTCGACGATCTCGCCCTCGTTTTCGCCGCGATCCACGGCGCCGACGACCGCGATCCGACTGCGGTCTCCCGACCGTTCTCGTGGCCGTTCGGGGGCGACGCGAGAAAGCTCCGAGTGGGGTTCGTTCCCGATTTCTTCGACTTCGACTACACGAAGTGGGCCGACGAAGGCGAGGACCCGAAGGGGTACGCCGAGTGGCAGGCGAACGACCGGAAAGTCCTCGAAGACCTCCGCGCCCTCGGGTTCGACCTCGTCCCGGTGGCCCTCCCCGGGGACCTCCCCGTGGGCGCGCTCTCGACGATCCTGACCGCCGAGGCGGCGGCCGCCTTCGACGACCTGACGCGGACCGGCAAGGACGACCTCCTCGTCCGCCAGGTCGAGCAGGCGTGGCCGAACGTCTTCCGGCAGGGCCAACTCATCCCCGCGGTCGAATACATCCGCGCCAACCGGATCCGGACCCTCCTGATCCGCGCGATGGACGAGGCGATGCGAGGGATCGACGTCCTCGTCGTTCCGACCTACGGCGGCGACAACCTCCTCGCCACGAACCTGACCGGTCAGCCGGCGGTTTGCGTCCCGAACGGGTTCCGGGAAAGCGACGGAACGCCGACGAGCATCACCTTTCAGGGGCGGCTCCACGAGGACGACCGGGTGCTCGCCGTTGCGCGGCTCTACCAGGAGGCGACGGGGTTCCACCGGAAGCGGCCGCCCCGGTTTGCGTAGGCGGCGTCACGCACGGCGTCCCCGCGCGATCGCCCGACCGACCGGCCAGCCGAGCGCGATCGTCACGACGGCCGCGATCCCGTAAAGGGCGACCTCGCCTGGATCCGGAAGCCCCGCCGAGGTCGCCGCACGGAGCACCCCCTGCACGCCGAGAAGCAGGGTCACGGCGGTCGCCGGCGCGAGCACCGCATTGGCGACGGGCCCGGCGACCGCCTCCGGGCCCAAGAGCCGGCGGTCGTTCACGAGGACGAGAAGCGAGACCGCCACGAAGGGGAGCATGACCCCGTTGAGCGCCTGCGCGAGGAGGATCGCGGGGATCGGGTTCACCCCGGCGATCCCGAACGCCGCGCCGAAGCCGAGCACGCCGAGCCACACGGCGCGGAAACGCGGCGAGCGGTCGGACCAGTCTCCCCCGCGGACCGAGAACACCCCCCGCGCGGCGAGCGCCGCGGCAAGCGGGGCGGTGAGCGCCGAGGTGAACCCGGCCGCGAAGAGTCCGACCGAGAAGAGCCACGGCCCCGCCGCGCCGAAACGGCCCTCGAGCGCCGCGGCCATCGCCTCGAAGGAGCCGATGTCCCCCACGGCGGTGCCGGCGACGACGATCGCGGCGGAGAGGGCTCCCCCGAGGACGACCGCGGTCGCGATGCCGAATCGCGCCTCGCGGAGCGAGCGGCCCCGCGCGAGTCCGGCGCCGAGGAAGAGGTTGTACGGGACGACGGTCGTCCCGACGAGGCCGAGGACGAGGACGGACGATCCCTCCGGCACCGAGGGAAGCGCGAGCCCCCGAGCGATCTCGCCGAACGGCGGGGCGACCTCGGCGGCGGTCGCGGCGAAGGCGAGCCCCATCACCGCGACCATCCCGCCGAGGATGCGCGCGATCGTCGCGGTTCGGGCGGTCCAGAGGAGGAGAGCGGCCGCGATCGCGATCGCGGCGGCGAGCCCCGGCGCCGGAACGGGAAGGCGGAGCGCCGCGCCCGCCGCCGCGCCGAGGATGTTTCCCGCCTCGTATGCTGCGCATCCGGCGACCACGGCGATCAGAACGGCGACCGCGACGAGGCCTTCCGCTCGAGGGTGCTTCCGGCGGAGCGCCTCTCCCATGTCGAGTCCGGTCGTCGCGGCCACCCGGGCGGAACCCTGCTGGAGCGCGATGCAGGCCACGGTCGAGAAGGTCAGCGCCCAGAGGAGCGCGGTGCCGTGTCGCGCCCCGGCGGTGATGCAGGTCGTCACCGTGCCGGGACCGACGAAGGCCGCCGGGATCACCGACCAGTAGAGGACGGCGAGAAAGCGCTCCAAAGCGACCCGGAGTATAAAAGGGGGCGTGCGAACCTCCATCCGCATCTTGTTCCTCCTCGCGGCCGGATGCGCCACCGCCGCAACGATCGTCGCGGGAGACCCCTTCATGGACGACCAGAACGACTGGCGGAAAAAGCGCGACGAGCGGCTCCGCTCCGAGACGGGATGGCTCACCCTCGTCGGGCTCTCGTGGCTCGCGCCCGGAGAGAACCGGGTCGGTTCCGATCCCGATTCCGCCGTCGCCCTCCCGGCGGGGAAGGCTCCAGCCTACGTCGGGTCGCTCTTCCTCGAGAAGGAGACGGTGCGCCTGCGCCCGGCGGCCGGCGTGACCCTCCTCCTCGACGGAAAGCCCGTCGGCGAGCGGGTGCTCTCGGACGATGCGAAGGGCGATCCCGACGTGATCACGCTCGGGGACCTCTCCTTCCACGTCATCCGGAGGGGAGACCGGCTGGGCGTGCGCGTCCGGGACGCGAAGGCGAAGGCCCTCGCCGAGTTCCGCGGCATGGACTACTTCCCGGCCGACCCGAAGTGGAGGATCGAGGCCCGCTGGGAGGCCTATGCGTCACCCAGGGAGGCGAAGATCCCGAACGTGCTCGGCCAGGTCGAGACGATGCAGGCTCCGGGACTCGCGCGGTTCTCCGTCGAGGGAAAGGAGGTCTCCCTCGAGCCGGTCCTCGCCGAGGGGGACCCGCCGATGCTCTGGTTCATTTTCCGGGACGAGACGTCGGGGAAGGAGACGTACGGGGCCGGACGGTTCCTCTACGCCGGGATGCCCCGCGAGGGGAAGGTCGTGCTCGATTTCAACAAGGCCTACAACCCGCCATGCGTTTTCTCCCCCTACGCGACCTGCCCGCTCCCGCCCAAGAGGAACTGGCTCCCGGTGCGGATCGAGGCGGGGGAGAAGACCTTCGGCCATCACTGAATCAGAACGTCAGCCGGTACGACAGCGAGACGTCGATCCCGGCCAAGGGGACCGCGTCCTTGAACCGGGAGAGATGATTCCGCGAAAGCTCGTCGGTCAGGTTCACCCCACGCAGGACGAGATCGTGGACCAGGCGTTTCGCCAAGATCCGGTACCCGACGGCGGCGTTCAGCCAAGTGTACCCGGGCGTCGCCGTCTCGTTCGGCGCGACACGGTCCTGCTCCTCGACCCGCTGCACCTCGACGTAGCTCCAGAGGGCCTTCCCCTGGTAACGGAGGGCGACCGCGTACCGGAGCGGGGGGATGCGGGGGAGGTCTTCGTCCCGGCCCGTCAGATCTGCGCGCACGGAATCGCCGCGAACCTCGAGCCCGAGGTGGTGGGGCTCGGTGTGGAGCAGCTCGACGTGCAATTCGGCCTCGACCCCCCGGAAGCGGGCGTCGTCCTGGGTGAACCGGAAGACCGGAAGCCCCGCGTCGGGATCTACCTCGCCCGTTTCCCGGTCGTAGATGTAGTCGGCGATGTCGTTCCAGAAGACCGAAAGCTCTCCCTTCACGCGGCCCTCACGCTTGCGAAGCGCCACGTCGACGCCCACCCCCGTCTCCTCCTCGAGATTCGCGTCGCCGACCTCGAACGCGTTCGTGGCGACGTGGGGGCCGTTCGAGTAAAGCTCCTCTGCGGTGGGGAGCCGGGAGGTGCGGCTCACGGAGGCTGCGAGCGACCAGACGTCCCCGGGAAGCCAGACGAGCCCCGCCGACCCGGAGATCCCGTCGAAATCCCGGTCGGGAAGGCCGGGATCTTCGATGTCCGACTCCTGATGCTCCCACCGCAGGCCGATCTCGCCGCGGAGGGGGCCCGCGCCGACCTCCTCGAACAGGAAGAGCGACTGATTGTCGGTCGTGTTCGGCCGGACGTAGGCCTCCTCGCCGATCGCCGAGAAGTCCCGCTGCGACAGCTGAAGCCCGACCGTGCCGGCGAACGGGCCGACCGCCTTGTGCCCCAGTTCGAATCGGCCCTCCCACGATTCGTTCGCGAAGAGGGTGCCGACCTCCTCCCCCTCGAGCTCGCGGTGCTCGTAGTCGGAAACCCCGAAACGCCCCTTGAACGAGCGGAAGGGCCCGAACGGGGCGTTGACCTCCCCGCGGAGGTCCCAGCGCTGCTGGTCGAGGTCGACGCGGACCTCCTCCTCGACCGCGGCGCCGTAATTCGTCGTGTAGTCGGTGTACGCGAGGCCGACGAATCCCTTCTCGCCGATCCACGAGGCGCCGCCGGAGAAGGTCGTCGCGTCGAGGTCGCTGTTCGGGACGGTCCCTTCGGGGGTCTCGAGGTCGCCGGCGCGCCGATCGAGAGCGAGAACGGTACAGGCGAGGCTGCCGGCGTCGCCCGCGAGC
>CAZVOE010000015.1:0-25995 GCA_964628935.1 uncultured Acidobacteriota bacterium | reverse complement strand
CTCCTCGGCCGCCGAGGCGACGCGGAACTGGACGTCCCCGGTCAGGGGGGAGCCCATACGATGGTCGGGGATGCGGCCGTCCAGGACGTTCACGACCCCGCCGACGGCGGCGTTTCCGTACAGGAGGCTCGCCGGACCGCGCACGATCTCGATCCGGTCGGCCATCATCGCGTCGACGGCGACGGCGTGGTCGGGGCTGATGCTCGACGCGTCGCCGGTGCCGACGCCGTTTTCGAGAATGCGGATCCGGTCGCCCGAAAAGCCTCGGATCACGGGGCGGCTCGCGCCGGGGGAGTAGTAGGTCGACGCGACCCCAGGCTCGCCGGCGAGGGTTTCTCCGAGCGTGGCCTGCGAGGAAGCCTGGATCGTCCGCGAGTCGAGCACCGTGACCGGCTGCGCGATCTCGGCGATCGCCTTCGCCTCGGGGCTCGCCGTGACGACGACGCTCTCGGTGTGGATCCCGAGATCGAGGCGGATCGTGATCTCGACGGAGGCGCCATCGTCGAGGTCGACTTCCACGACGGAGCTCCCGAAGCGGGGATTCATCGCCTCGAGGTCGTAGTGACCGGCGGCGAGTTCCTCGAAGCGGAAGGCGCCGCGGTCGTCGGTCGTGACGCGCCGTCGCAGCTCCGGGATCGAGACGCGGGTGCCCGCGGCGGGCTCCCCGGCGCGTGTGACGACGGTCCCGGAGATCGATCCCGAAGCGGCGAAGGAGGGGACGAAGCAAACCGCGGCGAGCGCCGCGAGGAAAAGCGAACGCAAGGAACGCGTCATGGCGGAAATTCTCCCGTGAACGGAACGTGCCGGAGCGAGGGCGGAACCCCGGAGGGCCGGAAAGCCCCCCCGGACCGAACGAACGGCGGCGCGGTCAGGCGTTCGCGGGAGCGGGGGGGGCGCGGGCGGGGGAGAAGGGGTCGTGTCCGGCCTCCGCGGCGCGGCTCCCTTCGCTCGCGAGGACGTCAGTTTCGGGGGCGGGAGCGGAGGGAGAGGCCTCGCTCTCCGGGAGGGCGGCCCCGACCGTCGTGAGCTTGCACACGTGGCAGGTGCTGCTGCCCGGGTCGGGGGAGTCGTGATGGTGCCACGTCCCGAGAAGGGCGAACGCGACGAGCGCCAGAGCGGCGCCCCACGCGACCGATCGTCTTCCGGACCGGGATCGAAGCAAAGAGGCCTCCCGAACCCTCGTACTTGTACCGGGAGGCCGGGGGGCCGTCAAGTGCCCGCGATCACGACCCACAGCACCACGAGCGGAAGCCCCACGATCAGGACGAGGAACAGGAGCGCCCAGCGGTTCCCGAAGTTGAGCGTGTACCCGATCCCGAGGCGTTTCGGGACGAGGATCGACGGGTCGTCGCGATTGACGTAGATGAGGCCGGCCCTCCAGAACCGATCGTCCGCGACCGGGGCGGAGAGCACCATCTTGCGGGTCCGAACGGCGATCCATACGACGCCGCCGAACGTCCAGCCGAGAAGCAGGGCGAAGAAGATCCACGTCGACGGCCCCAACCCCTCCCGGACCCCGAGGGCGACGTCGAGCGAGCGGGAGCCGAGGACGAGGAGCATCGCCTGCACGATCAGGGCGATCCCACCCATGTACACCGTCATCAGGGTGCGGGTCGCGTCGCGCGCGAGCGAGACGAGCGCGGTCGAGGCGCCCAGCACGACCGCCGTGGCGAGCGCCAGGATCGGGACGACGAAGACCGAGGCCACGCTCTTCGCCGCCCAGCCGTCGGGCAAGCCCGAGGCGCCGAAGTGGACCGGCACCCGCTCCGGGAGCCGCGGCCAGGCCTCCATGGTCCGGGCGAGGAGGACCAGGGCGAGTCCGATGCAGATCGCGACGACGAACAGGGCGGCGTGCGGTCCGCCGCGCGCCGGGACGGGGAGCTCCTCCTCGGGAAGAGAGGCCGGCGCGGGGCCCCCGATCTCCCGCGCGCGGCGGTGGAAGACGAGGTAGAGCCCGAGGAAGGCGGGCACGGGGAGAAGCGTCGCGACGAGGGCGGACGCGGGCGGCTCCATCCTCCAAAGCGCCGCGGCCGCGACCGACACCGAGCCGAGGAGGACCAGAGATCCCCACCGCGTCCACGACGCGGTCAGCTCCCGCGCCCGGTTCCCCTTCGCCGCCTCCTCGCCCGCGTGGACGCCGAAGAGGAGCCCGCGAGGAGAGATCCTGGGCAGCACCAGGAAGAGGAGGGAGACGAGGATGCAGTCGCCCAAGAGGATGAGGCCGAGGATCGCGTCGCCGCCCATCGCCGGCCCCATTCTAGTCCGGTCCATGTAGGATTCCCCCGCAAGGAACGGAGGACGACACCATGGACCGACCTTGGATCCGTCACTACCAGGAGGGGGTCCCCACCACCGTCGCGTACCCCGACAAGACGCTCCCCGATCTCCTCGACGAGACGGCGGAGAAGTTCCCTGGAAAGGTCGCGCTCCGGTTCTTCGTGAACCCGAAGCTCCCCCCCGCGACGATGACCTACCGCGCGCTGCAGGAGGGGACGCGGCGTTTCGCGACCGCCCTGTTCCAGATGGGGGTGCGAAAGGGGGACCGCGTCGCGGTGATGCTCCCGAACTGTCCCCAATTCGTGGTGGCCTTCTACGGGATCCTCCGGATCGGCGCGATCGCCGTGAACACGAATCCGCTCTACGTCTCGCGCGAGATGAAAGAGCAGTTCTCGGACTCCGGTTGCGAGACGGTGGTCCTCCTGAACCAGTTTTTCCCGAAACTGCGAGAGATCCACGCCGCCACGAAGGTGAAGCGGGTGATCGTGGTCGACATCGCGAGCTCCTTCGGTTTCCCTTTCCGCCAGCTGATCCGACTCAAGCAGCGCCAAGGCGGCGACTATGTGAAGGTGAAGCCTCAATCCGACATCTTCTTTTTCGAGCGCCTCCTCCTCCACTACCCGCCGATGCCGCCGGGGGCGGACCTGAAACCCTCCGACGTCGCGCTCTTTCAATACTCCGGGGGGACGACCGGGACCCCCAAAGCCTGCATGCTCACCCACCGGAACCTCGTCGCGAACACTCTGCAGGTCGCGGCGTGGTTCGTCGGGGCTCGGGAGGGAAACGAGGTCTTCATGGGGGCGATCCCGTTCTTCCACGTCTACGGGATGACCGCCTGCATGCTCTACGCGGTTTACGCCGGGGGCGAAATCGTCCTGCTTCCTCGTCCGCGGCCGGTCGACGACGTGATGACCCTCCTCCAGAAGACGCGGTCGACGATTTTCCCGGGCGTCCCGACCCTCTACGCCGCGATCAACAACCACCCCAACGTCAAGGAGTTCGATCTCTCGAGCGTGAAGTACTGCATCAGCGGGTCGGCGCCCCTTCCGATCGAGGTCGCCGAGACGTTCGAGCGTCTGACCGGCGGGCACCTCGTCGAGGGGTACGGGATGAGCGAGATGTCGCCCGTTTCCCACTGCAACCCGCTCGAAGGGGGGCGGCGCAAGGGGAGCATCGGGATTCCCGTCCCCGACACCGATTCGCGGGTCGTCGACCTCGAGACCCGGGAGCCGCTCCCTCCGGGCCAGGAAGGGGAGCTCTGCGTGCGGGGTCCGCAGGTGATGCTCGGGTATTGGAACCGTCCCGTCGAGACGGAGCACATGATCCGCGACGGGTGGCTCCACACGGGCGACCTCGCGAAGATGGACGAGGACGGCTACTTCTACATCGTCGGCCGCGCGAAGGAGATGATCATCTGCGGCGGGCTCAAGGTCCTTCCCGGCGAGGTGGAGAACGTCCTCTACATGCACCCCGCGGTCGCCGAGGCGGTCGTCGCCGGCGTGCCGGACGAATACCGCGGGGAGACGGTGAAGGCGTACGTCGTGCTGAAGGACGGGAAGTCGGCGACCGAGCGGGAGATCATCGATTTCTGCCGGATCCACCTCGCCGCGTTCAAGGTTCCGACCGCGGTCGAATTTCGGGCCGAGCTGCCGAAGTCGCTCGTCGGAAAGGTGTTGCGGCGCATCCTCGTCGACGAGGAGAAGGCGAAGCTCAAACGGGCATAGGCCCGCGGCGGTGCTCGAAGATGAGCGCCGTCTCGAGATGACCGACCTCCGGGCGCGTGGTGAAGTAGTCGATCGCCATGTCGCGGAGGTGGTGCGCGTCGCGGGCGGCGACGTGAATCAGGAAGTCGTTTTCCCCCGACATGTGGTAGACGGCGATCGCTTCCGGAATCCCCAGAGCGTAGGCGCGGAACGACTCGAAGTCGGTGCGGGAGTGCTGCTTCAGACGAATCGCGACCATCGCCTCGATCCCGAAGCCCAGGGCGGCGGGGTCGACCTCCGCGCGGAACGCCCGGAGCACGCCGTCCGCGACGAGGCGCCGGGTTCGTTCGAGGCACGACGAGGGCGCGAGGCCGACGCGGGCGGCGAGTTCCTTGTTTGAGAGCCGTGCATTGTTCGCCAACGCCTCGCACAAGGCGCGCTCGATTCGGTCAAGAGGCTTCATGAACCCCCTCCTTCCGAAATAAATTCGGTAGAAATCTAGCATAGACGAATGAAAAATATGAGGAGGAGGGCGATCCGAATATGATTCAACACAAGCAGCTCGGTACCGACTCCATCGCCGTCCACGCCGGGAGGGAGGATCTCCACCGGATTCCCGCGCATGCCCCGCCGCTCGACCTGTCCTCGACCTACCCGCTCGCCGATCTCGAGTGGGCCACCGCCGATTTCGACGCCTGGGTCGCGGGGAAGGCCCACGCCGCGAACCCGATCTACGCCCGGTTGCATAACCCGACCGTCGCGCGCTACGAAGACGCGCTCGCCGCCATGGAGGGCGCCGAAGCGGCGGTGGCCTTCGCATCGGGAATGGCGGCCGTCACCGCGTGCCTCCTCGACGCCCGGACTCGCGGCCGGAACGTCGTCGCGATCCGGCCTCTCTACGGCACCACCGATCACCTCCTCGAGAGCGGGATGCTCGGACTCGAGGTCCGCTGGACCGAGCCCGGCCGCGTCGGCGAGGCGATCGACGCGGACACGGCGCTCGTCTTGCTCGAGACGCCGGGAAACCCCACCCTCAAGATGATCGACATCGCGGCGGTCGTTCAGCAGGCGGGGCGAGTTCCCGTCCTCGTCGATTCCACGTTCGCCACGCCGATCCTGCAAAACCCGCTCGCGCTCGGCGCGGCCTACGCTCTCCATAGCGCGACCAAGTTCCTGAGCGGCCACGGGGACGTCATCGGGGGGATCGTCGCCTGCTCGGAGGAGCGGGCGAGGGGTCTTCGGCGGGTCCGGGTGATGACCGGCGCGCTCCTCCATCCCCTGGGGGCGTTCCTCCTCCACCGCGCCCTCCCGACCCTTCCGGTGCGCGTGCGGAGAGCGCAGGAGAGCGCCGCGATCCTCGCGGAACGGCTCGTCGCGCACGCGGCGGTCTCGCGGGTCCTTTACCCCGGTCTTGGCGGCGGCGACCCCGAGGGCCTGCTCGGGCGACAGATGCGCGGACCGGGCGCGGTTCTCTCGTTCGTGATGAAAGGCGGGTACGACGCGGCGGCGGCCGTGATGCGAGGGGTGAAGCTGATCACCGCGGCGGTCAGCCTCGGTTCGACCGACACCCTGATCCAGCACCCCGCCGGCCTCACGCACCGAGTCGTCGAACCCGCGGCGCGCGAGCGGACCGGAATCTCGGAAGGTCTTCTCCGCGTTTCGGTCGGGCTCGAGGACCCGGAGGACCTCTGGGACGATCTCGAGAGCGCCCTCGCCGCGGCCGAGCGGATCGTCTCCGCTCCGGCGGTCGCCGGAATCTGAACGGGACCGTTCAGCGGAGGTCGCAGCGCGAACGGACCGGGGAGCGGGTCGTACACGCGACCGAGTCGGTCATGCCGGTGGCGAGGAAGGCGCACGCGTTGTCCACCGCGGTGCGGACCGCCTCCTCCGGCGTGCGCCCCGAAGCGATCCTGCACTCGGTGCGCCCCAAGAAGGTCACGCACGCCTCGCAGGTCGAGCGCGTCGCGCTCCGGACCCCGAGCGCGATCACGCCGATCGTGACGGCGGCGAGGGCCGCCGTGAGAACCGCCGCTTTCGCCGCAGGAGTCCGCATCGAAGCCCTCCCGGAGAACCCGCGCAGTATAAGGGCCGTCCGTTGCCAACGCCCGCTCCCGTCCCTAGAATCCGGGGATGCTCGAACCCGGTTCCGCCCCGCTGCGATTCGGAGACCCCGCGCGTCTCGACGCCGCGCTTTCCGAGCGGGCCCGAGGGCTCGTCGGCTCCGAAATCCTGAAGATCGCCGCGGAGATTCGGGCGCGGATCGCGGAAGGGGCAGAGGTCTGCAACCTGACCGTCGGTGACTTCGACCCGAAGCAGTTTCCGGTTCCGCGGCGGCTGCTCGACGCGCTCGTCCGTTCGCTTGAGGCGGGAGAGACGAACTACCCCCCGTCGGACGGAATGCCCGTTCTGCGCGAGGCGGTTGCCGCGTACGCGCTCCGAGAGTGGGGGGTCGGGTATCCGATCGAATCGGTCCTGATCGCGGGAGGCGCGAGGCCGATCCTCTACGCCGCCTATCGTTGCGTCCTCGATCCCGGGGAGACCGTCCTCTACCCGGTTCCCTCGTGGAACAACAACCACTACACGTGGCTCTCCGCCGCACGAGGCATCCCCGTTCCCGCGCGCGCCGAGAACGGGTTCCTCCCGACGCTCGACGAACTCCGTCCCCACCTGGGCTCGGCGCGTCTTTTGGTCCTGAACAGCCCCCTCAATCCGTCGGGTTCCGTCATCGAGCCCGCGGATCTCCGGGCGATCGCCGAGGCGGTCGTCGCCGAAAACGAGAGGCGAGCACGCTCCGGGGACCGCCCGCTGTTTTTCCTCTACGATCAGGTGTACGGTTCGCTGGTTTTCGGCGGGGCGCGTCATGCCCACCCCGCGGCGCTCGTTCCCGAGTGCGCGCCGTGGGTCATCACGGTCGACGGGATCTCGAAAACGTTCGCCTCGACCGGCTTGCGCGTCGGCTGGACCCTCGCCGCCCCAGCGGTCACCGCTCGCATGCGCGATTTCCTCGGTCACGTCGGCGCCTGGGCCCCGCGTGCGGAGCAGGTCGCGACGGCCGCGTTCCTCCGAGACGAGCGGGCGATCGCCGCGTTCCGGGCCGAGATGGACGAAAGGGTGCGCGCGAGGCTGGACGCGCTTCACGGGGGGATCGAGCGCCTGCGGACGGACGGGTACCCGATCGCTTCCATCCGTCCCCGGGGGGCGATCTACCTGACGCTCCACCTCGACTTGATCGGGAAGCGCGTCGACGGGGAACCCCTCCGGTCGAACGAGGCGATCCGGCGCCTGCTTCTCGAGCGCGCCGGCTTCGCGGTCGTCCCCTTCCAGGCGTTCGGCCTCCAGGGCGAGACGGGCTGGTTCCGCCTCTCCGTCGGCGCCGTCTCGCCCGCCGCGATCGAGGCCTCCTTTCCCCGAATCCGCGTTCTCCTCGACGCGGTTCGCTGACACCAAGGTGACAGGGCGGACGGCAGCGGCGCTCCTCTCCGCGTGGGTCGCGACGGCGCTACCGGTTCGGAGCGAGTCGAACCCGGCCTTCACGTTGCTGGACGCCGAGGGCCGCGTCGTCGCCGAGGCGCGCGTCGCGGTGGTGGGGAAGCCGGGCTCGGTCCGCACGGACGCCCGAGGCATTTTCCGCCTCGACCCTTCCTTGCGGCCTCCGCTCGAGCTCGCGGTCTTCGACGCCACGGGCGCCTTGCTCGGGGTCTTGGTCCTGGACGAGACCGCCTGGACGGCGGGGGCCCCCATCCGGCTCGATCCGGAACCTTCCGCCGAGATCACGGTCCGGGCCGGCCTCGCCCCGGCGACGGAGGCTCCGCCCGCTGCCGCGGCCACGCTCCAAACGCGCGCGGACCGGGAGCGAGAAGCCCCGGAACGCCTGGTCGACCAGATCGCGTCGGTGCCGGGGGTCGGGAAACTCGACGAGGGGCAAACCGGGGTGCCGACCGTGCGCGGGCTCGCGCGGGGTCGCACGCTCATCCTCCTCGATGACGGGCGCGTCACCGCCGAGCGCAGGGCGGGGCCCTCGGCCACCTTCCTCGACCCGTTCCTCCTCGAGTCGGTGGAGGTCGTGCGGGGACCCGGTTCCGTGGCGTACGGCTCGGACGCGATCGGCGGGGTGATCCACGCGCGCACCGGCCGGCCGACCCCCGCGGAATGGGGCGGCCGGTTCGAGATCGGCGCAGGCGCGGGTCAGCCCTACCTGGGCGGAGGCGTGGCGGTGAACGCCCCCGTCGGCGACGGGGCGATCCTCTTCCAGGCCCGCGCGCGCACGTTCGACGACTACGACGCGCCGGGAGGGACGGTTCCGAACACCGCGGCGGAGGACCGGGGTGCCGCGCTCGGTGGGCTCTTCCCGTTCGGGCCGGGCACGCTCGATCTCGGGATCCAGATCGACACCGCGCGGGACGTAGGGAAGCCGACCTCGCCCGAAGTCGCGACACGGACCTCCTACCCGCGCGAGGACTCGACCCGCCTCCGGGCGGCGTTCGCCTTCGACCCCGCAGGCGGCTTCGACTCGATCGACTTCGGCCTCTTCGCGGGGCGCTACCGCCTCGTGACGCGCCGGGACCGTCCGGCGTCGGGCACCGACCTCCGCCAGGTTCAGGACGCCGACGTGGACGCGAACGACGCTTCCGTTCGGGCCTCCGCGAGTCGTGGGATCGGGGACGGGGTCCTCCGCTTCGGTGTCGACGCGGCGGGTCGCTTCGGCCTCGAGGCGGTCGGGACGACAACCTCGGTCGACGCGACCGGCGACGCCGTCGACGTCGAGGCCGAAAGCTCGATCGAGGACGCGAGCCGCCTCGCCCTCGGGGCGTTCGCCGAGGTCGAGCACCCGGTGGCGGAGTGGATGGAACTCTCGGGGGGTGTCCGGTACGACCGGGTGCGGACCGAGAACCGGGGAGGCTACTTCGGCGACCGGTCGACCTCGCAGGGGACGGCGACCGGCTTCGCGGCCGCGACGTTGCGGAGGGGTTCGTCTCGGAGCGCGACTCTCCAGGTCGCCCGCGGATTCCGCGATCCGAGCCTCTCGGACCGCTACTTCCGGGGTGTCACGGGTCGGGGCTTCGCGACCGGCAACCCCGATCTCGTTCCGGAGACGAGCCTGCAGTGGGACCTCTCGCTGCGCTCGGCGATCCCGAGGGGGCACGTCGCGTTCTACGCGTACCGGTACCGGATCTTCGACCTCGTGGAGCGCTACCGCGAAGGAGACGACTTCTTCTTCCGGAACCGCGGCGAGCAGCGGATGTGGGGGCTCGAGCTTGAGGCCGACGTCGCCCCCGCTCCGCGATGGACGATCCGCGCGGGAGCTTCGTGGGTGCGAGGCCGGATCGAGGAGGACCGCTCGCCGGCGGCCGACATCCCGCCGCCGACGGCGACGCTCGCGGTGGGACGGGTCCACGACCGATTCGACTGGGAAGTTCGCGCCTACGGGGTCTTGCGGAAAGACGACCCCGGCCCCACGGAGACGACGACGCCGGGGTACGGAATCTTCGGCGTCTCCTTCCGCGTTCCGCTGCCTCGAGGGTTGGAGGTCCGGCTCCGCGTCGACAACCTCCTCGACCACACGTATCCGGGAGGCGCGGACGAGGCCGCCGCGGTCGCTGCGGGCCGTTCCGGTGCGTTGACGTTCGCGGGGACGTTCTGAGTCAGGGGCAGGTCGTGCCCGGCTGCCGCTCGCTTCCGTCCGACCGGTACCCGAGGCTTCCCGTCGCCGTCGCACGCGCGCGCACGAGGTAGAGGAACCCGTCGCCGATCGGCGGGGTGACCGTGTCCGAAGCCGTGGGGGAAGGAAGCGACGGGGCGAGACAGGTTCCGATCGCGGGCGACCCCAGAGCGGAGAAACCGTCGCGGAAGAGGTCGAAGACGGCGGAGGCGTTCGTGCTGCCGTCCCAAACGAGAGAGGTCTTCGATTCGAACCGCAGGCGAGTCACCTCTTTCGCATTCTCGTGGGCGCCGATGTCCGGCGCGGCCGAACCGTCGTAGTCCCCGTCGACGCTCCGAGGACGCCCGTCGAAGTCGGTGGTCGAAGATCCGCCCGTCGAGCCGAGGTCGAGGATCGGGGAGTCGGAGCGGGGGCGATGGTTTCCCGTCGCCGCGTCGAGAAAGCGCGGCGCCAGGAAGAACTGCCCGTTCGTGCAACGGCTCCCCGTCGCGCCGGCGCAGTCGTTCGGGACGTTCGCGTCGAAGTCGTTCGTCTCGTAGACGATCCCCGAAAGCGTTCCGGAGCCGAAGTAGACCCCACCGCCGGAGGTCACCGCCGAATTGCTCGCGATCAAGTTGTTCCGCACGATCGCCACCGCTTCGCGATCGACGAGGATCCCGCCCCCGAGAGAGGCGGTCTGCCCCGCCTCGCCGGCCGAATTCCCGACGAACGTGTTGTGGGCGATCTCGACGGGGGCGGTCGTTCCGGCGGCGCCGACGGAAACGGCGCCCCCCGAATCGCTCGCGTGGTTCCCGGCGATCACGTTGTCCGTGATCACCGCCGTGCAGTCGTCTCCGACGTCGATCGCGGCGCCGTAGGCGTAAAGCCCCTGGGCGTCGCCGATCGCGCTGTTTCCCTCGATCACGTTCCGGGTGATCACCGCGCGGGAAAGGTTCTCGACCGCGATCCCGCCCCCCAAGGCGAGCCCCGTGCCGCCGCGGTCGGCCGTGTTGCCGACGATCACGTTGCGGTCGATCACGGCGTCCGCCCCAGCCGTGACGCGGATCCCCCCGCCGACCCGAGCGAACCCCCCGGTGATCGTGAAGCCTCGGAGGGTGGCGTCGCCGTCGAGGAGGACGATGCGGGTTTCCTGTTCGAGGAAAACCGTCGTCGCCTCGGGTCCGGCCTCGCTCCGTACGGTGATCGCCTTGCCGAGGAAGTTCAGGGTTTCACGGTACCGCCCGGGTCGGACGACGATCTCGTCGCCGTTCGAGGCGGCGTTGATCGCGCTCTGGATCGACGAGAAGTCGGCCGTGCCGTTGTCGTCGACGGTCCAGACGATCGCCCGCGCGGGGAAGGCGAACAGGGCCGCCGCCAGAAAGGCGGCGGCCCTGCCGAGACGGAACGGAAGGGGCGGACGAAACGTCACTTCCTGCCGCCGCCCCGGATTCGACACGTCGTGGTCACGGGCGCGGAGGAAACGCGGTACTTGTCCTTCACGGTCAGCGTCACCGTGTAGTCCGCGTTTCCGGCGCCGTAGCTGTGGGTCACGACGGGCGAGGACGAGGTCACCGTCGTCCCGTCGCCGAAGTTCCAGATGTAGCTGGAGACGAAGTCGCCCGCGTTCGCGTCGGAGGAACCCGAACCGTCGAAGGTCACGGGGCTGAACGCGCGGCCCTTGTAAGGACCGCCGGCGTCCGCCACCGGGGGGACGTTGTCGGGGGGGATCTCGAGGGGAGGCGTCAGGTCGAGCGCCTTCTTGAGATTGAGCATGCCGCCGCTGACGGTCACGCCCGCCAGAGCGTCGTTCGGCTCGACGCTCTGGAGGAGGATGTCCTTGTAGTCGAGGTGCGGCAGGTTCGGGTTGAATCCCATGAGGTTCGCGACCGCTCCGGTCACGTGCGGGCAGGCCATCGAGGTCCCGCTCATCGTCGAGTAGCCGTTGTTGGGAGTGGTCGAGAGGATTTCGCTCCCGGGGGCCCCGAGGTCGACGGTGGTGGCGCCGTAGTTCGAGAAGCTCGACCGGCCGCCGAAGCGCGTCATGCTCGCGACCGAAATGATGTTCGGGCTCGAGTAGCTCGCAGGATAGAACGGGCTCGCGTCGTTGTTGCTCCCGTTGTTTCCCGCCGCGGCGATGTAGAGGACCCCCGCGGCGTCGGCGCGGTCGATCGCGTCCTTCATCGCCTGCGAATAGGAGCCGCCGCCCCACGAGTTGCTCGTCATCCGGGCGCCGTTCTCGGTCGCGTAGTCGGTCGCGGAGACGGCGGCGCTCAAGGTGCAGGAGCCGAACGAGTTGCAGATCTTGAGGCGCATGATCCGCGCCGACCAGGCGACCCCCGCGACCCCGAGCGCGTTGTTCCCGACCGCCGCTGCGGTCCCCATCGTGTGGGAGCCGTGCGAGTGGTCGTCCTGGGCGACGGGGTCGTTCGAGAGGAAGTCCCAGCCGTCGACGTCGTCCGCGTAGCCGTTCGAGTCGTCGTCGACCCCGTTCCCGGGGATCTCGCCGGGGTTCTGCCAGATGTTCGCCGAGAGATCCTCGTGGGCGACGTCCACACCCGTGTCGATGCTCCCGATCACGATCTGCGACGCGTCGGTGTTGATGTCCCAGCCCTCGGGAGCGTCGATGTCGAAGTCGACGAGGCCCCCGCTCTGGCCGGTGTTGTGCATTCCCCACAGCGAGCCGAAGCGGGGATCGTTGGGGATGACCTGGGTGTGGTAGAGGAAATCGGGCTCGGCGTACTTCACCTCAGGGAGGGAGGCGTAGCGTTCGAGGAGCGAGCCGATATCGACGTTCTCGGGGAAAGCGACGAGCTGGAGGTCCGGGTCCAGGCGGAATTTCAAGGCCACGTTCCCGCCGAACCGGCCGTGGATGGCGTTCCTCAGGGTCTCGTCCACTCCGGGCTGGAACTTGACGAGCAATCGACCGGGTACGTAGGTGCCCTCTTCCAGAGCGGCCGCGGGGGCGGCGACGAAGGCGAGTACGAGGAGAGGCGCCACGAGGCGCACGAGATTCCGAGTCTCTTGCATGAAATCCCCCTGGTCCCGCACGCAGACCCCGAGCGCGACACCCGGACCCCGGCGGGCGATTTGCGTATACAACAAGAACCGTACCGTGAGGAGGGCCGATCCGGCAAGGAGAAAAGCGCCCTGGTACCGGCGGGTGGAATCGAACCACCGACCTAGGGATTATGAGACCCTCGCTCTGACCGCTGAGCTACGCCGGCCCTTCGGGGGAAGCGCCAATCTAGCCAAGCGCGCGGAAGAGCGTCAAGGGTGCCGGGCGACGCCCCCCGAGCGGCTATAATCCCGGCCGTGGAGTGCCACGAGTGCAAGCGGACGGAGAACGAGACGACGCTCCGGAAGTGTCCGATCTGCTTCCGCCATTACTGCGATGACCACCAGTACCTCTGGAGCGGACGTTCGTTTTGCAGCCGGCAGTGCGCCGAGTACTTCTTCTTTTCCGACCCGGACGATTGACCGCCCGCGCCGGCGAATCGCCGGCCCACCAGGAGGTACCCCCGTGTTTCCGGTAACGCGCCCGCGCCGCCTGCGAAGGACTCCCCACCTCCGAGAAATGGTCCGGGAGACGACCCTCGCCCCGAGCGACTTCATTTACCCGCTCTTCGTGACCTTCGGCGACGGAGTGCGGCGGGAGATTCCCTCGATGCCGGGGAATTTCCAGCTGTCGGTCGACCGGGTCGTCGAGGAGGTCGGCGGCGCCTGGGACGACGGGATCCGTTCCGTGATTCTGTTCGGCATCCCGGAGCGGAAGGACGAAACCGGCTCGGAGGGCTGGAACGACGAGGCCCCCGTCCAGCGCGCGATCCGCGCGCTCAAGAGAGCCTACCCGGATCTCGTGGTGATCACCGACGTCTGCATGTGCGAGTACACGAGCCATGGTCACTGCGGCATCGTCCGCGACGGCGCCGTCCTGAACGACCCGACTCTCGAGTTGCTCTCCCGGTGCGCGGTTTCCCACGCCAGGGCGGGGGCGGACGTCGTCGCGCCCTCGGACATGATGGACGGGAGAGTCGGGGCGATCCGGTCGGCCCTCGACGGCGCCGGCTTCGCGGACGTCGCGATCCTCTCCTATGCGGCCAAGTACGCCTCGGCCTTCTACGGGCCGTTCCGCGAAGCGGCCGGCTCGACCCCGCAGTTCGGGGACCGTCGGGCGTATCAGATGGACCCGGCGAACGCCGAGGAAGCGCTCCGCGAAGTCGCGCTCGACGTCGAGGAAGGGGCCGACATCGTCATGGTCAAGCCGGCTCTCGCCTACCTCGACGTCATCCGAAGGGTCAAGGACGCCTTCGAGATGCCGGTGGCGGCCTATAACGTGAGCGGCGAATTCTCGATGCTCGCCGCGGCCGCCGAACGCGGCTGGATCGACCGGGAGCGCGCCGTACTCGAGGTGCTCACCGCGATCCGCCGGGCGGGGGCCGATCTCGTGCTGACCTATCACGCCCGGGAGGCGGCCCGCCTGCTCCGATGAACGGACGGGGGCCCGCGCTTTTCGATCTCGAGCGGCTCCGCGCGACGCCGGCGGGGCGCCCTCCGGCGAGCCGGCCGTCGAGGTCACGGCTGGAGGAGGATCGGGCCGCGATGGACCGTCTGCGCGCGATCGGGCTCGAGCTCGCGTCTCGCTTCCGGCTGGCGTGGAAAGCGCTCGAGGCGGAGACGGAGGGGGTCAACGGGCACTATGGGGTCTGCTACAGGGACGGGACGATCCGGATCCGCCTGCGCCACGCGAGGACCGGGAGGTTGCTCAAGGAATCGAGCCTCGTCGACACTCTATGCCACGAACTGGCCCACCTCCGACACTTCGACCATTCCGAGCGCTTCCGGCGCCTTCACCGGAACATCCAGGACGAGGCGCGCCGCCTCGGCTACTACCGGCCCGGTTCCGGCGAGAACGCCGCGGACGTGGGCCAACGCTCGCTCTTCGACGACCGCACCTGTTTCCTCCGCCGGGAGGCGACGAAGGAGATTCGCCCGACATGAAGACCATGGAACGTCGGTTCGAGGAAGCGAAGCGGTACATCCCCGGCGGGGTCAACAGTCCGGTCCGTGCGTTTCGGTCGGTCGGGGGAACTCCCGTCTTCTTCGAAAGCGCCCAGGGCGCGACGCTGCGGGACGCCGACGGAGCGGAGTACGTCGACTACGTCGGTTCGTGGGGGCCGATGATCGTCGGTCACTCGCATCCGCGTGTGGTGGCGGCCCTCCGTGAGCAGATCGCGAAGGGGTGCTCGTTCGGCGCTCCCTCCGAGCTCGAGACCGAGCTCGCCCGCCGCGTCGTCGAGCGCGTCCCCGGTTGCGACCGCGTGCGTCTCGTCTCGAGCGGGACCGAAGCGTGCATGTCGGCGATCCGCGTGGCGCGGGGGGCCACCGGACGGGACGGGGTCGTCAAGGTCGACGGCTGCTACCACGGCCACGTCGACTCGCTCCTCGTGAAGGCCGGTTCCGGGGTCATGACGCTCGCGATCCCGGGAAGTCCCGGGGTTCCCGCCGGGCTCGCGGCGCTCACGCACGTCGTCCCGTACAACGACGCGCCCGCACTCGAGCGGTTGCTCGCCGAGCGCGGATCGTCGATCGCGTGCGTGATCGTCGAGCCGGTTGCGGGGAACATGGGGCTCGTCCCGCCGGCTCCCGGGTACCTCGAGGCGGTTCGGGACGTCACCCGCAGGCACGGGGTCGTTCTCGTCCTCGACGAAGTGATGACCGGCTTCCGGGTCGACCGTGGGGGGGCGACGACCCGGTACGGAGTGGAAGGGGACCTGACCTGCTTCGGGAAAGTGATCGGGGGAGGGCTCCCCGTCGGGGCGTACGGCGGGAAGGACTCGCTCATGTCGATGGTCGCGCCCGAGGGACCGGTCTACCAGGCGGGGACGCTTTCGGGAAACCCGCTCGCGATGCGCGCCGGCATCGAGACTCTCGATCTCCTCGACGAAGAGGGAGCGTACGAGCGGCTCGAGCGGACGTCCGCGGCGCTCGCGGCAGGGCTCGAAGAGCGCGCACGGGCCGTTGGGCTCGAGATCACGTTGAACCGGGTCGGCTCGATGTTCACCGTATTCTTCACGGCGGGACCCGTCGTCGACTCCGACTCCGCCGGGCGCTCCGAGACGAAGCGGTACGCCGCCTTCTTCCACGGGATGTTGAAGCGGGGGATCTACCTCCCACCGTCCCAGTTCGAGTGCTGGTTCGTGTCCACCGCTCACGGGAATGCCGACGTCGAAAAGACGCTCGCCGCATCCGAGGCGGCCTTCCGCGAGGCCGCGGCGGTCTAGAAGGAGGCACCGATGCTCGAGCTCACCTTTCACGGCCATTCGTGCTGGGAGGCGACCGATGGCTCCCACACCGTTCTGATCGATCCGTTCCTGACCGGAAACCCCCTCGCCGACGTCGAACCGGACGAGTTCAAGAAACTCGACGCGATCATCGTCACCCACGGCCACGGGGACCACGTCGGCGACGCGGTGCAGATCGCCAAGAAGGTCCACGCGAAGGTGATCGCGAACTTCGAGATCGTGAACTGGTTCGCCGCCCACGGGATCGAGGGGCACCCGCTCCACATCGGCGGGGGCGCCGACTTCCCGTTCGGCCGCGTGAAGCTGACCATCGCCCACCACGGGTCGACCGGACCCGAAGGCGAGCCGCTGGGGAACCCCGCGGGGGTGATCCTCAAGATGGGCGGAAGGACGGTGTACCACGCCGGAGACACGGGATTGTTCTACGACATGAAGCTGATCGCCGAGATGAACGGACCTCTCGACGCGGCCCTCCTTCCGATCGGCGACAATTTCACGATGGGAATCGACGATGCGGTGAAGGCGACCGAGCTCCTCGCCGCGAAGGTCCACGTCCCGATGCACTTCGACACCTTCGGCTTCATCAAGGCCGACCCCGAGGCCTTCCGGAGGCGGGTCGAGGAGCAGGGCAGGCGGGTGGTCGTCGTCCGGCCGGGGGAGAAGATCGAGATCTGACGGGAACGTCCCTCAGAACCGGTCCCCGATCACGAGATAGAACCGCTCGCGGTCGGGCTCGGTCCAACCCCATCCCAGGTAGGCGGGGCCGAGCGGGGTCTCGGCGCCCGCGAAGATCGCGCCGCCGTAGCGGAGCGACTCCCACGTGATCGTTTCGTCACGCGCGTACACGTTGCCGGCCTCGAGGCTCATTCCGGCGTACAAGCGGTTCCCGATCGGGCCGAGGCTCAGTCCCTTGATCTCGTAGTAGTAGAAGAGGCCGAAGACCCCTCCGTGGTCGTCGATCAACTCGTTCTCTCCCAATCCGGAGAGCCGTCCGAATCCACCGATCGTGGCCGCCGACCGGAGCGTCGACTCGTTCGACAGATTCGCCGCGACGGACGCGAACGGAGCGAAGATGCTCCGGCCGGCGGAGAGGTTCAGCGCCCAGTCGAGGCGGGCGACCGTCGCGTTCTCGGAACCGCCCATCGCTTCGAGGCTCCGCTCGACGGAGACCGTCCCGAAGGTCCCGTGAGCGGGAAAGACGGCCCGATCGTGGGTGTCCACGAGGAACGCCCCGCGAACCCCACCGAGATCTTCCTCGATGTCGTCGCCGAGGGGTGCGCCGATCCGCACGTCGCCGCGCCCCTTCCCCCGGAAGACCTCGGCGCTCAGCTGCCCCCAATTTCCGAAGATCCGTCCGGCGGCGAGGTTCCCTTCGTACCCTTCGAGGCGCGCCTCCGCGTAGGGAACGCCGTCGACCCAGATCGTCTGGTTCGTGCGCGAGACGGCCGCCCCGGCGGACGCGAACCACCGGAGTCCCCAATCCAGGGGCTGGTAGAACTCCGTCGCGGCGAGGGACGTCTCGCCGATCTGGAGGGTGTTCACCCATTCGCCGTTCCTGCGGTTCACCGCGTAGACACGATGCCGGACGAGGAGTCCGTACGAGGCGTCTCCCTCGAAGTCGCTCCGAAAGTTCAACCCGAATTGGAGACTCCCGCGGCTGTACGTCTTCGACGGAGTCCGAAGCGTGACGCGGCTCGCGCCGTCCACGACGTCGACGTCGTACGACATGAGGCCGAACGTATCGAAGGCCGACAGACGGATCAGATCGTCCCGGAACCGGCCGACATCGAGCGGCGCCCCCATCTCGACGTGCAGTCGGCGCTCCACGACCCGGTCATCGAGCCAGGAGGAGTTCTCGAGGCGGAACTCCTTGACGGGAACGGAGGTCGAGTCGGACCGCCTGTGGCGGGCCTGGAACGCGTCCCAGCGAGTCGCGTCGGTTCCGAGCGGACGCAGGCGCTCCGCTTGTTCCCGGGCGGCAGCCTCTCCGATGGCCACCGCCTCCCGCGCGCGGTCGAAGCTCTTGAAGGTGATGTCGCCCAGATCGGGCTCGATCAGTACGTCGCCCTCGCGCAGTTTTTCCTTGTCGTGGTCGACGCTGCCCGCCGTGAGGAACGCCGTCAACTGGCTCATCACGCCGAGAAACGACAGCCCGCGCACCTCGGTATCGAGCGGGGTCGAAATGTTCACGGCGATGATTCGCCGCGCTCCGAGCTTCTGGGCGATCCCGACGGGGAGGTTCGCCGCCGAGCCGCCGTCGACGAGCGGCCGGCCGTCGATCTCGACCGGAGCGAACGCCGCGGGGATCGACATGCTCGCCCGCATCGCGTCCGCGAGGTTCCCCTTCCCGAGGACCACCGCCTCGCTCGTTCCGAGGTCCATGGCCACCGCGCGGTAGGGGATCGGGAGGTCGTCGAAGTCGGTCACGTCGGTCGCGTGGACGACGAGGTCTCGCAGCATCAACTCGAGCTTCTGGCCGCCGAAGAGCCCTCCCGGCAGGTACGGCTTGAACCCGTCGAATCGGAGCTTCAGTGGGATCAGGTAGGGGGTGTCGTCCCCCTTTCTCCGAAGCGGCCGATCGGTCCGTTTGACGGTGTCGAAGAAGACTTCGTCCCAGTCGATCGTCGCCAGGATCTCCTCGATCTCGTCCGGCGTGTATCCGGCGGCGTACAGACCGCCGACGATCGAGCCCATGCTCGTCCCCACGATGAGGTCGGGTACGATCCGGTTTTCTTCCAGAACCTTGAGGACGCCGATGTGAGCGGCTCCCCGCGCACCGCCGCCGCTCAGGACGAGCGCGAGACTCGGCCGGTCGCGCAAGGGCGCGAGCTCCGATTCCGTCTGGGCGAGCGATGGAGAGACCGCGACGCCGGCCAGCAGAAAGCCGAGGAGCGCGAGTCGCATGGTCACCTGCCGCCGTCGCATTCTATCGTCCCGTTCGTCGAGTCAGGCCCCGTATTTCTTCGGGTTCGAGCGGCCTGCACCGTCCGATCGGGAGGTCTCCGATCCGGACCGGCCCGATCGCCACCCGGACGAGCTTCAGGACCTTGCTTCCGACCGCCTCCACCATCCGCCGGACCTGCCGATTGCGACCCTCTGTGATCGTGATCGTGAAGACCGTGCGGCCTCCGGCCTCCCGGAGCCGGGTCACCGCGGCGGGGCGGGTGGGGCCGTCGCGGAGATCGACCCCGCTCCGGAGCCGCTCCAGCTGCTCGTCGGTCAGGCGGGTCGACGCCTTCACCTGGTACGTCTTCGGCACCTCGAACTCCGGGTTCTGGATCCGTTCGGAGAAGGCCGAGTCGTTCGTGAGGATCAGGAGGCCCGTCGTGTCCCGATCGAGGCGCCCGACGGGGAAGACGTACGGGGTCCCCGGCGGCAGGAGGTCCATCACCGTCTTGCGCCCCCGTTCGTCCCTCGCGGTCGTCAGGACTCCCTTCGGCTTGTAGAGCAGGAGGTAGATCCGTGCCGTCGGCGCCTTCACCGCACGGCCGTCGAGGGAGATTCGGTCGCGCGCGAGATCGACCCAGCGGAGCGGGTCCCGCTCCACCCGGCCGTTCACTCGGACCCGGCCGGCCCCGATCCAGCCCGCGGCCTCGGTGCGCGATCCGAGCCCCGCCTTCGAAAGTGCCCGCTCGAGGTGGGTCAGCGGCCGAGCCACGTCGGGGCGCGCCGAAGGCCTCCGTCGGCGTTCAGTTCGCGCGACCGAGATACGACCCGTCCTGCGTGCTGACACGGATCGTCTCCCCTTCTTCGATGAAGGAAGGGACCTGGACGACGAGTCCGGTCTCGAGAGTCGCCGGCTTTTTCTGGGCGGAGGCGGTGGCTCCCCTGATCCCCGGCGCGGTTTCGACGACCTTCAGATCGACCGAGGCGGGAAGCTCGATCCCGACCGGGAGACCCTCGAACCAGTCCATCACGACGGACGAGTTCGGCACGACGTAGGGCATGACGTCGCCAACGACGTCGTCCGCGAGAGCGACCTGTTCGTACGATTCGTTATCCATGAAGTGGTAGCCGGACGCGTCGTGGTAGAGGTACTGCATTTGCCGCGTGTCGAGCGCGACACGGTCGAGTTCCTCGGTGGAGCTGAATCGCACGTCGGTCTGGGTTCCGGTCCTCAAGTTCCGAAGCTTCGCCTGCACGAACGCACGAAGGTTCCCCGGCGTGCGGTGTTGGAACGAGAGCACCCGGAAGAGCTCCCCGTCGATTCTCAAGATCTGTCCGTTGCGGATGTCGTTCGCCTTCATCTCGAGTTCCTTTCCTGTCCCGCGACCACTTCCAGCCTGGTGTAGGCCGGGAGGATTCGCTTCTTTCCGTATCCCACGAAGTGAATGGTCAACTTGAGCCCCTTTCCGTCCCCCTCCCGGTCGAGGATGCGCCCAGCGCCGAACATCGGGTGCTCGACGGTGGCGCCCACCGCGAGGCCGTCGGGAGGCGGGGGACCGCTCGGGCCTGCCGTCAGCCCGAGGGGGGCGGCACCGTAGGCGGGGCGCGACGCCGCTCGGACTGCGGACGATCCCCAGGCGTCGGGCGACGGCTCGCGGACCATCGTCCGCCCTCCCCCCAGGGTCCGAGGGAAGCCCCCGACTTCCACGACGAGCTCGGCGGGGACCTCGTCGAGGAACCGGGAGGGCTCGTTCGACATGGGTACGCCCTGCTGGAGCCGAGAGTACGCGTGCGATAGGAAGAGCCGCTCCCGGGCGCGCGTCATGGCGACGTAGCAAAGCCGCCGCTCCTCTTCCAAGTCGTCCGGCGAGGCGGCGGAACGGGCGTGGGGGAACAGGTTCTCCTCGAGTCCGGCGAGGAACACGGCGGGAAACTCGAGGCCCTTCGCGCAGTGGATCGTCATGAGCGTCACCCCGGGCCGGGCGCCGACCTCGTCGGCGTCGGAGACGAGGGCCGAGCGGTCGAGGAATCCCTGCAGGCCCGCGTTCTCCGACTCTCTCTCATATTCGACGGCGGCCGAGACGAGTGCGCGGACGTTCTCGATGCGGTCCTGCGCCTCCCCGGGATGGGACTTCTCGAGGTGGACTTCGAACTTCGTCCGCTCGAGTACCGCTTCCAAGACGAGCGCCGCGGGCTCCTCGGACGCGAGCGCCGACAGCTCGTCGACGAGGTCGATGAACGCCTGGAGCATCCGCGCCGAGCGCGAGGGGATCAGCCCCTCGCCGCTCACGCGCCGGGCGGCGGCGAGCGATGGGATTCCGTGGGTCCGGGCGACATCGTCCACGACGCGGAGAGTGCCCTCGCCGATCCCGCGGGCGGGGGTGTTGACGATCCGCCGGAACGCGACGTCGTCCGCGGGGTTCGCGAGGAGCTTCAGGTACGCGAGAACGTCCTTGACCTCCTTCCTCTCGTAGAACTGGACCGAGCCGACGACCTGGTAGGGAATCTTGTCGCGGCGGAACGCTTCTTCGAGTTGTCGGGACTGGGCGTTCGTCCGGTAGAGAACGGCCACGTCCTCGTAGGGGCGGCACCCCGCCCATTCGCGGATCCGGCGGGCGATCCAGGTGGCCTCGGCTCGGTCGTCCGGGGCGCGGAAAAGCTCCACCGCCTCGCCGCGCGCGTTCTCGGTCCAGAGGCGCTTTCCCTTCCGAGCCGTGTTGTGGGCGATCACCGCTCCGGCGACGTCGAGGATCGTCCCGGTGGATCGGTAATTCTGCTCGAGCTGGATCGTGCGCGCGCCGGGATGGTCCCGCTCGAAGTCCAGGATGTTCCGGATCTCGGCGCCGCGGAATTTGTAGATCGACTGGTCCTCGTCGCCCACGACGAAGATGTTCCCGTGGCGCGAGGAGAGCGCCCGGACGAGGAGGTACTGGGGGCGATTCGTGTCCTGGTACTCGTCGACCAGGAGGTGCCGACATCGCGACGCGTACTTCTCGAGCGTCTCCGGGTTCCGCTCCGGGTCGAGGAGATCGAGCGCCTTGAGGAGGAGGTCGTCGAAGTCGACCGCGTTCGCCTTCTCGAGACCCTCCTCGTAGAGGGCGTACGCCTGCGCGACGAGCTTGGCGTCGGGGGAGAAGGCGCGCTTCGCGAGCGACGAAGGGGACTCCATGGCGTTCTTCGCGCGGCTGATCCGCGAGAGCACCGCGCGCGCACCCCCGGCGGCATCGTCCGCCCCCAGCTCCTTGAGAATCCGCTTGACGAGAACGAGCTGGTCGTCGGCGTCGTAGACGTTGAACCCCGGCGAGAGGCCGACACGCGCGCCGTCCCGGCGCAACAGGCGCAGGCCGAGGGCGTGGAAGGTCCCGACCCACATCCCCTCGGCTTCGCCTCCGAGAAGCGCGCGGATGCGCCCCCGCATCTCCGCGGCGGCCTTGTTCGTGAAGGTGACCGCGACGATCCGGCGGGGATCTTCCCGCCGCTCCGAGACGAGCCAGGCGATGCGATGGGTGATCACGCGGGTCTTGCCGGAACCGGCCCCCGCGAGGACGAGAACGGGGCCGTCGCCGTGGGCGACCGCCTCCTGCTGCGCGGGATTGAGGGCGGCCAGAAGACCGCCCGCTCGCTCCGGTGGGGTCACGTGGTCTCCATTGGAGGCTCGGGAACCCACGCATTGTAGCAAGGTGCGCTATATTCCCCGCTTTCCACGGGGATAGGCGCCATGGCGGATCGAACCGGCCGTCCCGAGGCCAGCGACTTCATCCGGGAGCGCGTGATCGAGGACTTGGAGAGTGGTCGCCGTCGAACGGTGGTCACGAGGTTTCCCCCGGAGCCGAACGGCTACCTGCACATCGGGCACGCGAAGTCGATTTGCCTCAACTTCGGATTGGCCCGGGATTTCGGGGGACGCTGTCACCTCCGGTTCGACGACACGAACCCGATCAAGGAGGAACAGGAGTACGTGGACTCGATCCTCGAGGACGTTCGCTGGCTCGGCTTCGACTGGGGCGAGCACCTCTACTACGCGTCGGACTACTTCGAGAGGATCTACGAGCTCGGCGAGACCCTCATCCGGAAGGGGCACGCCTACGTCGACGAGTTGACCGCGGAGGAGATCCGGGAGCACCGCGGAACGCTGACCGAACCCGGCCGGGAGAGCCCGTACCGGGAACGGCCCCCGGAGGAGAGCCTCGACCTGTTCCGAAGGATGCGGGCAGGGGAGTTCGCCGACGGGTCGAAGGTCTTGCGGGCGAAGATCGACATGGCCTCGCCGAACATCAACTTGCGCGACCCGGTCCTCTACCGGATCCGGCGGGCCCACCACCACAGGACCGGCGACGAGTGGTGCATCTACCCCATGTACGACATGGCTCACGGTTACTCGGACTGGATCGAGGGAATCACGCACTCGATCTGCACGCTCGAGTTCGAGGCGCACCGTCCGCTCTACGACTGGCTCCTCGTCATGGTGGACGCGGAGGACCGGCCGCAGCAGATCGAGTTCGCCCGACTCAACTTGACCTACACCGTCCTGAGCAAGCGAAAGCTCCTCACCCTCGTCCAAGAGAAGCACGTCGCCGGATGGGACGATCCCCGCATGCCGACGCTCTCGGGCTACCGGCGCCGCGGCTACACGCCGGAGTCGATTCGGGCGTTTTGCGACCGGATCGGCGTGGCGAAGCGCGACAGCCGGGTCGACGTCGCGCTCCTCGAGAATGCCCTCCGGGACGACCTCAACCAGCGGGCGCCGCGGGCGATGGCGGTGCTGCGTCCGCTCAAGCTCGTCCTCGTCGACTACCCGGAGGGGAAGGTCGAGTGGGTCGAGTCGCAGAACAACCCGGAGGATCCCGCCGCGGGGACAAGGAGAGTCCCGTTCTCCCGCGAACTCTGGATCGAGCGAGACGACTTCCGGGAGGTTCCGCCCAAGGGGTTCCACCGCCTCCACCCCGGAAACGAGATCCGGCTCCGGAGCGCCTACGTCGTGAGGTGCGTCGACGTCGTGAAGGACCGGGCGGGGGAGGTCGTCGAGGTGCGTTGTACCCACGATCCCGACACGCTCGGGAGAAACCCGGCCGACGGCCGGAGGATCAAGGGCGTGTCGCATTGGGTGTCGGCGGCCCACGCCATCGATGCCGAGGTGCGTCTTTACGACCGGCTGTTCACGGTCGAGAACCCCGACGATGTCCCGGACGGGAAGGACTGGCGCGATCTGCTGAACCCCGCGTCGCTCGAGGTGCTGACCGGGTGCAAGCTCGAGCCATCTCTCGCCGACGCCGCCCCCGGCGCGACCTGGCAGTTCGAGCGGCAGGGGTATTTCTGCGCGGATTCCCGCGACTCGAAGCCGGGCCGCCTCGTCTTCAACCGTGCGGTCACGCTCCGGGACACGTGGGCAAAGATGGAGAAGCGGGGGCACTCCTGATCTTCGTCGGACGACTCGACCGGCCCCGCGGTCGGAAGATTCTCCGACGGGCCGAGGCGGTGTTTGGGCGGATCCGCCGCGAGCGAGACACCGCCTCATGGGGGAGGAACAACCCGAATCTCGCGCCGGCGCTCGCGCTGCGGGATCGGGGGACAGGGCTCGCGCAGAGGCTTCTCCGTCGCAGAGCCCGGGACCCTCATCTCACCCTTCCGACCAACCCGTCCCAGGCCCTCGCGATTTCCCCGGGTCCGGAAGAGACATTCGCGAGGGCGCAGAGCGTCCAGCCGGCGTCGCGGTAAATCCGGAGAACGGCGCTCACTCCGGGGAATCCCCCCGCGTGACCGACGACGGTCCCCCCGCCGGGAGCCGTCTCGACTCCGAAGCCGAAGCCATACTCGCCGAACGGGGCGGTGACGCGCGGAGTCAGGATCTCCTCCGTGGTTTCCTTCGAGAGGAGGCGGTTTCCGCGAAGGGCGTTCGAGAAGGCGAGGAGGTCGTCGCAGGTCGAATAGCCGCCCCCTGCGGGCGTTCCGCGAAGCCCCCCGAGCGAGCGGTTCGTTTTCCACCCCTCGACGCCTTCTCCCGGGCGAATGTAGCCGACGGCCAGATTCTCGACGACGTCGTCCATCGCGTACGAACCCGAGCGCTTCATGTCGGCGCGAACGTAGACCTCATCGTGAACGAAATCGTGGTAGTTCTTTCCCGAGGCCGCCTCGATCACCGCCCCGAGCAGCAGGTACCCCGCATTGCTGTACTGGAAGCGGGAGCCGGGCTCGAACGCGGGACGCGACCCTTCGACGAGCCGCCGGTGGGCGGCTACGCCATCGAGGAAGAGGCGCGAGTCACCGTCGCGCAAGCGGTCGAGGAAGTCGCCGAGCCCCGACGTGTGCGTGAGCAGGTGCCGGATCGTGATCTTCGCAGCGAGGTCGTCGGGAAGCCACCCCCGCAGGTGCTTTCCGACCGGATCATCCCACCCGACTCTCCCCTCCTCGACGAGCCGAGCGATCGCGACGGCGGTGAACATCTTGTTGAGCGAGCCGAGGCTGAAGAGCGTGTCGGGACGGTTCGGGACGTGGAACGAACGCTCCGCCTCGCCCCACGCTTTCCGGAGAACGGCCTTTCCGTCCTTCGCGAGGAGCACGGCTCCCGAGAACTTCCCCTCGTCGGCGAGCCGATCGATGTCCTTCTCGAGGGCGGCGACCGCGGCCTCGCGGGTGAGAGGCTGCCCCTCGGCGGGGAGTACGTTTCCAGCCATCGGGAAGACGAAGATCCCGGCAATCCGGTGCGGAGGTTCCGGCTCGACGTTCACGACGTAGCGGAGGTCCCGTCGCGCCCCCTTCCGCGGCTGCACCTGGACCTCGACCTGGGTCGGGTGGGATTTCAGGATGCCCCGTACCTCGAAGCCCTCCAGATTTCGCTGTTGATCGACGAGGAACTGCGCGATTCCGGGATCGCCCGGGCTGGCCCGGAGCATCGCGGCAGAGACGTTCGCCTGGACCCACGAACGGAGGCGGGCCTCGTCCCCCCCGTCCATCACCGCCATCAGTTCCGCGAACTTCGCGAAAGCCGGAGAGCCCTCGGCCGCTGTCGGGGACGCGAGGAGCAGGAACGCGGTCAGGACGCAAGAGTGCATGCGCAACCCTCCTGGGCATGGTACGCATGCAGGTCTCGGAAGGACGGCGCCGAGAGCCCGCTCCGCACGCTTGGAACGATTTCAAGAAAAAGCGGAATGTCCCCTATTCGACCGTCACGCTCTTGGCGAGGTTCCTCGGC
>CAZVOE010000014.1:0-40545 GCA_964628935.1 uncultured Acidobacteriota bacterium | reverse complement strand
TGTCGTGGTGAACATCCAGGGGGACGAACCGTTCGTCACCGGATCGAGCCTCGACTGCCTGGTCGAGGCGCTCGAGGTCTCCCCTTCCGCCGACATCGCGACCCTCGCCGAGCCGCTCGACGACGCGGACGACCTCTTCGACCCGCACGTGGTCAAGGTCGTGCTCGACGACGCCGGCAGGGCCCTCTACTTCTCGCGCGCGCCGATCCCGTATCACCGTGGGGACGGGGCGGTCCTCGAGGCCGATTTCCGGAAGGCGCTCGCTCGCCGCCCCGGAGGTCTCTCCGGCTACAGGAAGCACCAGGGGATTTACGCCTACCGGACCGGGGTCCTCCGGGCCGTCACTCGACTCCGCCCCTCGCCGCTCGAGCTCGACGAGGGGCTCGAGCAGCTCCGCGCGCTCGGCGCCGGGTATTCGATCGTGGTCGTCCCGTCCGATTTCCGCTCCATCGCCGTCGACACGCCGGCCGACCTGGAGCGCGTCAAGCGCCGCCTTTCGACACGAACGCCTTGAGGAGGTCAGACGGATGAACCGGGGGAAGCGGGCGACCAAATACATCTTCGTGACGGGAGGGGTCGTCTCGTCGCTCGGGAAGGGCCTCGCCGCCGCCTCGATCGGCCGGATCCTCGAGACCCGCGGGTTCAAGGTGACCCTCCAGAAGCTCGACCCGTACATCAACGTCGATCCGGGGACGATGAGCCCGTTCCAGCACGGCGAGGTCTTCGTCACCGACGACGGCACGGAGACCGACCTCGACCTCGGCCACTACGAACGGTTCACTTCGATGATCGCGACCCGGAACACGAACTTCACCACCGGTAAGATCTACTCCCGCGTCATCGAGAAGGAGCGCAAGGGGGACTATCTCGGCGCCACCGTGCAGGTGATCCCCCACATCACCGACGAGATCAAGGAGAGCATTCTGAAGGTCTCGGAGGGGGTCGAGGTCCAGATCGTGGAGATCGGGGGAACGGTGGGCGATATCGAGTCCCTCCCGTTTCTCGAGGCGATCCGCCAGTTCCGCCTCGACGTCGGACGGAACAACGCGATCTTCGTCCATCTCACCCTGGTCCCCTGGATCGCCGCCTCGGGGGAACTCAAGACGAAGCCGACGCAGCACTCCGTTCGCGAGTTGCGCGCCATCGGAATCCAGCCCGACATCCTCCTGTGCCGCTGCGACCGGCCGATCCCGCAAGAGGTGAAGCGGAAGATCGCCCTGTTCTGCAACATCTCGGAGGACGCCGTGATCACGGCGCGGGACGTCGACACGATCTACGAGGTTCCCCTCGCCCTCTCGGCGGAGGGGATCGACGAAATCATCATGAAGTTCCTCGACCTCCCGTACCGCCGGAAAAACCTGGCGAGTTGGCAGGAGCTGGTCGACCGGATCCGACGGCCGGCCGACGAGGTGGTCATCGGGATCGTGGGCAAGTACGTGGCGTACGAGGATTCCTACAAGTCGCTCTCGGAGGCCCTCCTCCACGGCGGAGTCGCCTCGAACCTTCGCGTCCAGCTCCGCTGGATCGAGGCCGAGGACATGGCCGACGGCCGGCTCACGGCCGAGCTCGGACGGGTCGACGGTATCCTCGTCCCCGGGGGGTTCGGGATTCGCGGCGTCGCGGGCATGATCGAGGCGATCCGCTTCGCGCGCGAGAAGAAGGTCCCGTTCTTCGGCATCTGTCTGGGCCTCCAGTGCGCGGTCATCGAATGCGCCCGGAACCTCGCGGGCCTCGCCGGGGCCGATTCGACCGAGTTCGACGAGAACACGCCCCACAGGGTCATCTACAAGTTGCGCGACCTCCTGGGCATCGAGGAGATGGGAGGCACGATGCGGCTCGGCGCGTGTCCCGCCGATCTCGCGCCCGACTCCTTCGCAAGGGCCGCGTACGGAGAGGACCGGATCTCCGAGCGTCACCGCCATCGCTACGAGGTGAACCAAGAGTTCCGGGACCGCCTGGAGGCAGCCGGCTTGCGCGTGACCGGCATCTCCCCCGACGGCAAGTTCGTGGAGATCGTCGAATACGCCGACCACCCTTGGTTCCTCGCGTGCCAGTTCCACCCCGAGTACAAGTCGCGTCCGCTCGACCCCCATCCCCTCTTTCGGGATTTCGTCGCCGCCTCGTACCGGCATCGCAAGGTGCGGCTCGCGGCTGCCGACCGGGAGAACCGCGATGCCGTCGCCTCCGATCCGCATCGCTGAGGGGGTGGAGGCGGGGGACGGCGCTCCCCTCCTTCTCATCGCCGGACCGGACGTCCTCGAAAGCGAGGGCCACGCCCTCCGCATCGCCCGGGCGCTTCGCGAGATCGCCTCCTGCCGCGGGGTGCCGCTCGTGTTCAAGTCGTCATTCGACAAGGCCAACCGGACTTCGATCGCGTCCTTCCGTGGACCGGGACTGGACGAGGGGGTCCGGATCCTCCGGAGGGTCAAGGAGGAGACCGGTCTCCCCCTCACGACCGACTTCCACGTCCCGGAGCAGGCCGCCCGGCTCGCGCCGACGATCGACCTCCTCCAGGTCCCGGCGTTCCTGTGCCGTCAGACCGACATGCTCGTGGCGGCGGGTCGGACCGGGCGGGCCGTGAACGTCAAGAAGGGACAGTTCGTCGCGCCGTGGGACATGCGGTACGCCGTCGAGAAGGTCCGCTCGACCGGCAACCAAGGGGTCATGCTGACCGAACGCGGGACCACCTTCGGTTACAACAACCTCGTGGTCGACTTCCGCAGCCTGGGTCGGATGCGCGCGTTCGGCGTTCCGGTCTGCTTCGACGCGACGCACTCCGTGCAGATCCCCGGGGGACAGGGCGACGCGTCGGGAGGGGAACGGGAGTGGATCGCCGGTCTCGCGAAGGCCGCGGTCGCGGTCGGGGTCGACGCCCTCTTCTTCGAGGTTCACGACGAACCGGACCGTGCGCCGTGCGACGGGCCGAATCAGATGCGACTCGACGAGTTCCCCACCCTGCTCGACACGCTCCTCGCGATCCGCCGGGCCGCGTTATGATGCGCAGGCGGAGGATCCTCCCGTGTCCATCGAAACGGCCCGCCGCGTCCTCGCGATCGAGGCGCGCGGCATCGAGGAGATGGCCCTGCGGCTCGACGAGCGTTTCGACGCCGCCGTCCGCGTCTGTCTCGCGTGCCGCGGCCGCATCGTCCTGACCGGCATGGGGAAGTCGGGGATCGTCGCCCAGAAGATCGCCGCCACTTTCTCCTCCATCGGCATGCCCGCCTATTTCATGCACCCCGCCGAGGCGATTCACGGCGACCTCGGCATGATCGTCGGGGGGGACGTCGTTCTGGCGGTCTCGAACTCGGGCGAGACCGACGAGCTCGTCCGGCTGCTCGAGATCATCCGCCGGCTCGGCGCGACGATCGTCGCCATGAGCGGGCGGGCCGATTCCACGCTCGCCCGCCATGCCGACGTTCATCTCGACGTCGCGGTCCGGGAGGAGGCCTGCGGTCTCGACCTCGTCCCGACCGCCTCGACGACCGCGGCGCTCGCCATGGGCGACGCCCTCGCGGTCGCCTGTTCCGAACACAGGGGGCTCACGCCCGACCAGTTCGCGACCTACCACCCGGGAGGACGGATCGGACGAAAACTCCTCAAGGTCGGCACCCTCATGCACCGCGGGGAGGACGTCCCGGCCGTACCGGTGACGGCGAGCGTGGCCGACGCGGTCCGCGAGATGTCGGCGAAGCGCCTCGGCATGACGTGTGTCGTCGGGGAGCACGGAAAACTCGCCGGCATCCTCACCGACGGGGACCTCAGGCGTCTCCTGCTCCGCGTCGACCGCCCGCTCGAAGGACGCGTGAGCGACGCGATGATCCGCGAGCCGCGGACGATCGGCGCCTCGGCCCTCGCGAGCGAAGCCCTCCGAATGATGGAGGCGCGGAAGATCACGTCGCTCCCCGTCGTGGACTCGGACGGCGTGCTCGAAGGCGTGATCCAGATCCACGACTTGTGGCGTACGGAGCTGTTTTGAACGCGCGAGGAACGAACGAGGAACTCCGCGAGCGGGCGCGGCGCGTCCGACTCGTCGTGCTCGACGCCGACGGCGTTCTCACCGACGGACGGATCGTGATCCACTCGGACGGGACCGACAGCCGCGCCTTCTCGACGCGCGACGGCCTCGGCACCCGCCTCGGACAGCGCGCGGGGCTCCGCTTCGCGCTCCTCTCGGGTCGAACGTCCGAGGCGGTCTCGATCCGGGCGCGCGAGCTCGACTTCGTGGACGTCCGGCAGGGTTCGGACGACAAGGGGACGGCCCTCGCCGCGATCGCGGCCCGCCAGCGAGTCCCCCTCGAGGCGGTCTGTTACATGGGGGACGACCTCGTCGACCTCGGCGCGATTCGACGGGCGGGGTTCTCCGCCGCGCCGGCGGACGCCGATCCTTCGGTGCTCGCGGAGGCCGACTGGGTGTCCCCGTCCCCCGGCGGCCGGGGTGCCGTCCGGGATCTCGTGGAGACGATCCTGCGGGCGCAGGGTGTCTGGGACGAAGTGCTCCGGTCGATCGTCGCCGGTTCGTGAGGGACGAATGCGACTTTTCGTCAGTCTGATGACCGTCGTGCTCTTGATCCTGGTCCTCGGGTTCGTCTCGACGAACTACGACGCGAGGGTCGGCGTGACGTTCCTGAAAACCCTTCATGAGGACGTTCCGCTCTACGCCGTCGTTCTGCTCGCGATCGTGGTCGGGATCGTCTACGCCGGGGGAATCGCCCTCGCGGAGGGAGCCGCGATCCGTTTCCGAAACCGGAAGCTGACCCGGGAGGTGGAGCGCCTCGAGCGGGAGCTCGCCTACCTGCGCACGCAGCCCGCCGGCGCGCCGCGCGCCGAGCCGGATGCGCTCGTCGACTCCGGCGTCTCTCGCCTCACAGACGAACCGGACGACGACGGGAGCCCGCCGAGCAGCGCCCCGGTCTACGGGGACGCCGACGACGACCCGTACACCGGGGGCCGAGCCGTCTAGCGGTCGCCCGCGAGGAGATCCACGAGAGCCTGAGCGCGCTTCTCCCCGATCTGAGGGCGGATGCGCTCGATCTGGTCCCCGAGCAGCCGGTCGAAGACCTCGACGAAGGCGTCGCAGCGAGCGGCGGCGATCGCCTTTTGGAGTTCGATCGAGTCCCACGTTCCGTCGGGAAGGAGGGTGGTCTCCCCGATCACCGCGGCCATCCCCTCGGGAAGGGCGGCCCGGCAGTTCCGCACGAACGGGACGGCTCCCGCGCCGATCTCCGATCGGAGCACCCGGAAAATCGCTTTCTGCCGCGCGTTGAACCGGGCGATCTCGCCTTCGAGGTTCGCCGGAACCTGCCAGGTCCCCTGCTTCGGAGGCAGTTCGGGCTCGGGCTCCCTGTGGGGCACGACTTCCTGCGCGGGCCCCGCGACCGCGGGACCCTCGCGCAACGCCGCCTCGACTTCCTCGCGCGGGATCCGCACGGTGGACGAGTCGAGCGCAGAGGCCTCGCCGCCGATTTCCTCCTGCGTTTGAGCGATCGCGGCGGGATCCTCCTCGAGGGTCCAACCCGGGGTGGCCCCCGGAGCGCGATCGGCCTCCACCACTTCCGACTCGAGACCCCACGCGGGAAGCCGCGGGGCATCGTCCTCGTCGCGCCGCGGAGGCTCCGCCATCTCGAACCCGAAGTCGGCGCCGGAGGACGAAGGCGCTTCCTCGGCCGCCCCCGGGGATTCGCGCGACTCGACATCGGACATCGGGGAGAAGGTTTGCCTCGCGTCCTCGGCGACGAGTTGCCAGGGCTCGTGCACCACCGCGTCGTTCGCCTCCTCGACCTGGGAGAGCCGGAGCGTCGGGAGGTCTTCGGCCGGGGTCCAGGCGGATTCGACCTCCGCCTCCGGAACCGGGTCTTCCCAGTTGGACGGAGGGATCGCCGCGTCCTCCTCGAACGCAGGGGGTGGGATGACTTCGTCTGGGGTCGTCACCTCGAAGGAAGCGTCGGAAGGGACGGGGACGGGGGGGATCGGTTCCCGCTCCCGCGCGCCCTCGACCGGCGTGTCCGCGGTCTCGGAAGCGGTCCCCCCGAGCGCCATCTCGACCGCCTCGGTCGTCCCCACCTCTTCGACGACGCCGAGGAGCCGGAGCGCCCAGAGGGTTTGGGCGACGCGGAAGTCGGGGAGGCTGGCCGAGGCACAGGCCTCGGCGGGGCTCAGCGGTTGGCGGAACCGCGCCACGAGGGCCCAATCGTCCGGGCCGACCGTCATCCGGTCGAGGATCGAGAGATAGTCGGGCGCGAGGACGAGCCGGGTGCCCAGACCGCCGAGACCCTCGCGAATCCGGGTCCACGAGGTGACGCGGCGCACACCCTCGAGAACCAGCTCCTCGAGGCTTCGATCGACCGTGATCCCTTCGAGGGTCGGGAGGTCGCCGGCGGCGAACGTCCAATCTCCGTCCGTCCACCGGAACGTGTCGTAGACGACCTCCGCGAGCTGCTCTCGCACCATCCGGGCCAGGTCGATCTCGTCGATCACTCCCATTTCGAGGAGGATCGTCCCCACCCGTTTGTTGGACAGGAGGCGTTTTGCGGTCTCCTCCCGGTCCCGGATGGAGATCACCCCCCTGCGGAGCAGGTGCGCGAGCAGCCCGTCGTCGGGGTTGTTGCTGGTGGCGAAGACGCAGCGACCGTCCCGGAGGTGGAACGTCCGCTCGTGCGAGCCGCGCGCCACATAGAGGACGCCGGTCGCTCCCTTTCGGCACATGCGCACGAGGAGGGCGGGAAACGACTCGCCGGCGAGACCCCCCGCGCCGGCGCCGGCCGGGCCGAACTCGAGGGCTCGGTCGACCTCCTGGACGGCCCCCAGCACCCGGAACGCCCAGAGGGCCTGGTACACCTCGAAGTTCGACAGGGAGACCCGTTCGCAAAGTCGATGGACGGTCTCCCCGTCCCCTTCGAGACACTCGAGGAGCGACCGCTCCCCGTCTCCGAGCGCGAGCCCATCGACCGCGATCCTCCAGTCAGGGGCGGCCCGGTACCGAGCCCGGTCGGAGCCGACGCTGCGCCGGATCCGGGTGAACGACGTCACCGAGCGGATCCCCTGGAGCAGGATTTCCCCGGTCCGCATCTCGAGGGTGATCAGCTCCTCGGTCGGCAACGGGCCTTCGACGAAACGGTAGTCGCCGGTCTCCCAGGCGAAGACGCCGAGGACGATCGCGCGGACCTGGCCAACCACCGAGCGCACGAGCTGCTCCGGCGAAAGGTCCCCGGACTCGACGAGCAGCGTCCCCAGCCGTTTCCCCTCGTGCAGCCTCGCGACGGCGCGGTCCAGCGCGGCGAGACGGACGACCCCTTCCCGAAGGAGCATCTCTCCGAGACGGTCGTCCGGATCGCTCGAGGCCGCGAAGATGATCCGGCCCTCCGCGAGGTAAATCTTCTTCGTCAGGCCGCGCTCGGTCAGGTGGAGGACTCCGGTGCTCCGGCGACGGCAGAGGTTCCAGAGGAGCTCGGGAACGCCGATCCCCTCGAGGCGCCCCGCGGTGAGACTCGTCGGAATGCTGGAGATCACCATCTGCATGGCCCGCCCGCCCCGTCGCCGCCGCCCCGACCCGGGGCGTCCTGACGCGACGTTGGAAACTTATGCCCCCGGAAAATGCCGTCAAGTTTCGGGGTCGGGGGCCGCCTCCAGGTGGGCGAGGATCTCCTCCGGGCGGACCGCCACGGTGCCGACCTTGCCCACGGCGACCCCCCCGGCGTGATTCGCGAGCCGCATCGCCTCCTCGAGCGCCGCCCCGGCGGCGAGCGCGGCAGCCACGACGGCGGCGACGGTGTCGCCAGCCCCGGTCACGTCGAAGACCTCCCTCGCAGCGGCGTGGACGAACACCGGCGCCGCTCCCCGCTCCCGCAGCATCATCCCCTCCTCGCCGCGGGTGATGAGCACCGCTTCGGTCTCGACGCGCGAGAGGAGGACCTCGGACGCCGCGGCGCAGTCGGCGTCGGAGCGGATCTCGATTCCGGCGAGTCGGGCGGCTTCCGCCTGGTTCGGGGTCATCACCGTGATCGGCTGGTAGAGGGCGAGACGAGGGGGCTTCGGGTCGACGACCACGGGGATTCCCCGTTCCCGCGCACGCGAGAGCAGCGGCGCGAGGACCCGGGGATCGACGGTCCCCTTCGCGTAATCGGAGACGACGACCGCCGCGACGGTGGAGATCCTGCGTTGGAGGGCCTCGCCGAGTGCGTCGAGCGCCGTCGCCGACGGCCCGCGGTCGGCCTCCCGGTCGACCCGGACGACCTGCTGCGACCGGGCGAGCACCCTCGTCTTCGTGGTCGTCGGGCGACCGGGGTCGGTCACGAACTCGGTTGAGACTCCCTGCGCAAGGGCGGACTCCCGGAGCGAAGCCGCGGAGGCATCCTCCCCCACGATCCCGGCGAGGATCGGCCGCGCCTCGAGCGCCGCGAGGTTCGCGGCCACGTTCGCCGCCCCGCCGAGGTGGACGGTCTCGCGCACCACGCGAACGACCGGAACCGGCGCTTCGGGCGAGATCCGGTCGACCGAACCCCAGACGAACCGATCGAGGATCACGTCTCCCGCGACGAGAACCTCGCGACCTCGGATCGACTCGAGCAGGCGTTCGGCGCGGGCCCGCGAGAGCGGGGTCACGAACCCGCCTCTCCCCCGCCGCGGGGTGGGGAGGCCTCCTCCACCAACATGACGGGGATCCCGTCACGGACGGGGTACACGCGACCGCAGCGCGAGCATTCCAGTCCGGCGCCCGCATCGATTTCGCGCACGTCTCCGTGGCAGGCAGGGCAGATCAGAATTCGGAGGAGCCGCGGGTCGATCGCCATGGGTACCTCGCTTCGAGCGGAATTCTAGCCCGACGCCGTTTAGAATCGCCCTCCCATGCGGCCTTTTCCCGCCGAGCTCGAAGCCGCGCACGCCCGTTCGGGGGAGGACCTTTCGATCGCGGTCGTTCGGCTCGGGGCGATGGGAGACATCGTCCGCGTCCTCCCCGCGGTCCGGCTCCTGCGGATCCATCTGCCGGACGCGCGCATCCACTGGATTTGCGACGACCGATGGGCCCCTCTCCTCGAAGGCCACCGCGACCTCGATTCCGTCGTGGCGCTTCCCCGGTCCCGCTGGAGGCGAGAGTATCGGCGTCCTGCCGGCTGGCCGGCGTTCGCGCGGGGAGTCCTCCATGTACGACGTCTCCTCCGGGACCTCGACTGCGGTCTCGCGATCGACTTCCACGGGAACCTGCGGAGCGGGATCGTCGCCCGCTGGACCCATGCAGCGGTCCGCCTCGGCCACGCCGCCCACCAACAGAAGGAAGGGAATCGGTTCCTGACGACTCACCGCGTCGAGCCGGGGCCCGAGAGAAGACGATCACGGGTCGAGCGCCATCTCTCCCTCGTGCGGGTGCTCGGCGTGCTCGATGACGTCCTCCCCGATGCCGGCTTCCGACCGGCACCGAACGATCGAGCGGCAGCCCGCGAGGCCGTGCGCGCCGCCGGGGTGCAGGGGGATCGGCCCTACGCGATCCTGAACCCTGGGGCGAGCGCGGCGCAGGCCTACAAGCAGCCGCCCCCCGCGCTCCTCGCCGCGGCGGCGCGCCCGCTCGTGGAACGGGGAATCGCCCCCGTGGTGATCCACGGTCCGGGAGAGGAATCCGCCGCGCGCGCTGTTGTGGCCGAGGCGGGCGGGGAGGCCCTGCTCGCGCCTCCGACGACGCTAAAGGTCCTCGTCCCGCTCGTCGCCGGAGCGCGGCTCCTCGTCGGCGGCGACTCCGGGCCGCTCCACCTCGCGTGCGGCGTCGGGTGTCCCGTCGTCGGGCTCTACGGGCCGACCGACCCCGCAGTGAACGCCCCGTGGAACGTCCCCAGTCGTGTCGTCACGCCGCCGGGCCGCTCCTACACGGGGATCAAGCGCATCGACCGCGCCGCGGGAGGTTTCGAGGGGATCCGCCCGGCCGAGATCGCGCGTTCGGTCGCCGAGCTCCTCGACGAGACGGCCGGCCCCGCTTGAAGGCGGTCACCCGTCGCGCAGACCGGCGGACCGACTTCGGGACCGGAAACGAGCCGTCCGCGAGTCGAGCGCTCGAACTCTCTCACCCACCGTGAGTCTTCCTCGTCCCGGTTCGCCCTCATCCCTCGCCACGATTCGCGTGGCGTCGGCGCGGTCAAGTTTCGACGTCCTCCAGAAGCGTCCGGATCTCCTCCGCAAGGCCGGAGTGGCCGTGCGCGAGCGCCTCATCGATGGCCCTCCGGTAGGCCGCGGCCGCGTCGGCGGTCCGGCCCAGTCGCTCGTAGCAGAGGCCGAGACTCCTCATCGCGGCGGCGGGATCGGGCGGCGACGAATCGAGATAGGTTTCGAACTGGGTCGCCGCGTTCGCCCACTCCCTCGCCCGAAACAACTCGCTCGCCAGGAAGAACCGGGCGCGGGGGTCCGCCGGGTCCCTCGCGACCGCAGCACGCAGGAGTTCGATTCTCGTCGGACTCACGATCCACCCTCCCTTCGTTCACCCCCGGCGAACCGCCATCCCAAGCGGTGCCACGCGACTTCGATGCGTCCCGTCCACCGGAGCCTGGCGATCGCCCGGCGCAGGGCGGGTTCGCCCACGGCATAGCCGTCCCAGAATCGCGACCCTCCGTCCGGCCCGAGCGGGCCTTTGTCCCCGAAGCGTTTCACGTACGACCGTTCGAGACGCGCGAGCCCACGCGCCCGCTCCCACGGCCCGAGCGGAGCGCTCCCGAGCGCCCCGCCGTCGAGGTCGATCACCCATGCCTCGGGTGGCCGTCCCCGAAGCAGGATGTTCCCGAGATTGAGGTCGCGATGACGGAACCCCGCGTCGTGCATCCGAAGAACGACGCTGAGCGCGGCGCGAACGTCGTCGTCCCCACCACCCTGGATGAGACGCGTCGTGAGGTCCTCGGCCCCGTCGATGCGCCCTAAGGCGAGGTAGCCGAGGAAGCGTCCGGGACCGGTGCGGACCAGCAGGAGCGCAACGGCGGGAGGCGTCGGCACTCCCCTGCGAGCGAGCGACGCGGGCAGCGTGAGGTTCAAGAGGAGCCGCTCGGAGTCGCGGAAGGTCGTTCGGACGACGCGCCCGAGGAGACCTCCGCGGCGGAGATCCTTGAGGAAGAGACACTCGCCGGACGGGAGGTCGAGCGTGCCGGTCCTGCCCCGCCCCGCCACCGGGTGGGCCCTCTCGAGGCGCGACGACCAGGCGACCTCCTCGACGAGTCCCGCGCCGACGAACGGGCCGGCGAGATCCTCCCGAACGAAGAGCGCCGCCCGCTCGGCGTCGATCCGGAGGAACCCGGACGGCGGAGGGGGCCACGTCCCCCCGATCACTTGCGGTCGCCCCGGGCCGTCTCCGCCCCGCGGTCCCGTGCGAAGGCCCAGGCGACGCCCACCCCGAGGAGGTAGAGGAGGATCATCGGAACTGCGAAGACCCCCATGGTGAGGGCGTCTCCCGTCGGAGTCACGACGGCCGCGAGGATCGCGATCACGACCACGGCGATGCGGAAGTGCTTGATGAGAAACTGCGGGGTGACGATCCCGATTCGCGCCAAGAAGAAGATGAGGATCGGCAACTCGAAGACCGCCCCCATACCCAGGATCACGCGGCTCTCGAACGCGAACGCCGAGCGGAGCGTCAGCTGCGCCTTGAAGTCGCCGCCGAGCCGGATCAGCCAGTCGGCCGCGACGGGGGTCGCGACCGCGTACCCGAACCCCCCGCCCAGCAGGAAGAAGAGCGTGCCGAAAACGATGAACGCCGCCCCCATCCGCCTCTCTCGCTTGTAGAGGCCAGGCGCCACGAATCCCCAAATCTGCCAGAGCAGGTACGGCGCGGCGAGGAAGACCGCCGCCAGGGCGGAGGCCTTCATGTACACGAAGAAGGGCTCCGTGATCTCGATGAAGACGATGTCGCCGCCCGCGAAGAGCTTCTCGCGGATCGGGCGAAGGAGGAACTCGAGGATCCGCCCGCTCGCCGCCCACGCGATCGCCATGGCGGCCACGAACGCCACCGCGCACCGGAACAGCCTCGAGCGCAGTTCCTCGAGGTGCTCCAGAAACGTCATTCCCGCCTCAGCCGGATTCTCGTCGGCTCGCATCGGGTGGGGGGGGCTCGGTCCCCGCGGGGACGCGAGGGGTCGAGTCCTCGGCGGGGCGCGGGGCCGGTCGGGCCGGCTCGGTCAGCGACACCTCGCGACGCAGCGAATCGCCCGCTTCGCGCAGCTTGTCCAGTTGCACCTCGCGCTCGAGGCTCGTCCGGAAATCCATGGTTGCGCGGCGGAGGTCACTCATGGTCTTCCCGAGCATCTGGCCGATCTCCGGGAGTTTTCGGGGCCCGAACAGGAGGAGGGCGAGTACGAACAGGACGAGGACCTCCGTTCCCCCCAATCCGAACATGCCGCTGCTCCGGGGCGCGCGATCGCGCCCGCACGCGGCGGCAGGCTACTTCCCGCCGTCCGCGGGTGTCAAGAAACGCCCCCGGCGGTTGCCGGTGCGCGGGGCTCACCCTATACTCCAGAGGCTCCGGAATCGCGCCGAGAGGAGTCTCCATGAGCCGGTCCCGCTCCCTCCCCTGGATCGCAGCGACCGCCGTCCTGACCGTGTCCACCCTCTTGGGCGGTTGGGCCGGGAGTCCGGCCCGCGCCGACGGGGATGCGACGACCGAGCAGTTGCGCGAGTTCGGGAGGATCCTCGCCCTCGTCGAAGAGCACTACGTGGGCCCCGTCGATTCGAAGGAGCTCGTCGAGGGCGCGATCCAGGGGATGCTCCGGACGCTCGATCCCCACAGCAGTTTTCTCGACCCGACTTCCTACGGCGAGATGAAGGACGAGCAGAGAGGCCACTTCTACGGACTCGGAATCCAGATCAACAAGCGGGGTCCGGACAAACCCCTCACGATCATCGCGCCGATCGACGGGACTCCCGCATCGAGGGCCGGCCTCCAGGCGGGGGACATCATCTTCAAGATCGAGGGCGAGGAGACGATCGGCCTGACGATCCAGGAAGCGGTCCGCCGTCTCAAGGGGCCAAAGGGGACGCCGGTCACGATCACGATCCAACGCCCCGGTGAGGACGCTCCCTTCGACGTCACGATCCACCGGGACGAGATCCCGACCCACAGCATCCCGGTGGCCTTCCTCGTACGGCCCGGGATCGGGCTCATCCGAATCTCGAATTTCACGAGCACGACCTCGAAAGAGCTCGACGCGGCGATCCGGGACCTCTCGGCCAAGGGGATGGACCGCCTCCTCCTCGACCTCCGGAGCAACCCGGGCGGCCTGCTCGATCAAGCCGTTGCCGTCTCGGAACGGTTCATCCCCGCGGGGAAGATGGTGGTCTACACCCGCGGCCGCGTGCCGGGTTCGGACACGGATTACCGCGCCTCCAAGGGAGCCACCCCTTACGAGGGGAGCCTCGTCGTCCTCGTCGACCGCCATTCCGCGTCGGCGAGCGAGATCGTCTCGGGGGCGATCCAGGACCATGACCGCGGCCTCGTCGTCGGCGAGACGACCTTCGGGAAAGGTCTCGTGCAGCGCGTCATCCCGCTGCGCGACGGCGGAGCGCTCGCCCTCACGACCGCGAAGTACTACACGCCGTCGGGACGGCTCATCCAACGGGACTACTCCGATGTCGACGAGTACTTCCTGGAGAACGAGATCGGCGACGAGTCCCGCGAGACGGAACGGAACGATCCCTCCGACCGGGAGGTGCGCCACACCGACAGTGGTCGGATCGTCTACGGCGGCGGCGGCATCACCCCCGACTATTACGTCGCGACGCCGAGGCTGCCCATGATCGTCTCGAGAATGCGGCGGGAGAATCTATTCTTCGATTTCGCCGTCCGCTTCGTCGCGTCCCACCCGGACCTCACGCGGGAGTTCCGTGTCGGCGACGAGGAAACCGCCGCGTTCCGCGATTTCCTACGGTCCCGAAACTTCGCGTTCGAACCGGCGGCCTTCGAGGAGTCCGTGGACCGGATTCAGCTCGAGGTGCTCGCGCAGATCTTCCGGGTGAAGTGGGGCGCCGAAGCGGAGAGCGGCGTTCTCGCCGAGGCCGACCCGCAGGTGGCGAAAGCGCTCACGCTCTTCGAGGAGGCCGCGAACCTCGCCCGGGCCGGCGAACGGAGCCGCCGCGAACGGCAGCGGGAGGCCGCTCGACTCGCCCCGCCGAGAGGCTAGCTCACCCCGCCATCGCCTCGATCAGTCGGATCTTTCCGGATGCCGATGCGCGGTGGAACCTGCGCAGCACGTTCAGTCTCTCCCCCGGGCCGAGCGGGGCGCAGCGCCCGAGGAAACGGATCGCCCAACGCGCGGCGTCCACGTACCTCTGCCGGACCTCCGGATCGGGGTCGCTCCACGTCCCCTTGTGGAACAGGTGCCATTCCAGCCAGAGGCGGTCGCGCTCCGACAACCTCCCCGTCCGCCCCGCGAGGAACCGCCCGACGACCAGTCGTTTGCTGACGTTCGCGTGCAACTCGAGTTCGAAGAGGCTGACCGGCCGTCCGAGGAGAGCGCGGTCGGCGATGCACAGGAAGTGGTCGACCTCCTCGACGAAGGTCGCGAACGCGTCGACGTTCCGCTCGTGGACCCCGCGCTGCGGCGGGTCGACCTCGAGCGCCCGAACCATCGCGTCCGGCAAGTAGATCGCGGCGCGCAACCCCTCGACGGTCTCGCGCACCATCGTCCGCGCCCCCTCCCCTTCTGCGGCCGTCCCGCAGATGCGGACGTCGCCGTCGCCCATGTAGAACCGCCGGAGTCCCCGGTCTCCGATCAGGAACTCCGCGGGGGACGGCACCTCTCGCTCGATCCGGTAGGTGCGCCGGAGGAGCCCCGTGACGCTCCCGAGGAGGGGCTCGCCGTTCACGGGGTCGTCTCGTCGGCGGGCACGTACTCGAACTTCCCTTCGTGGAATCGGATCGCCAGCGCCGTGTAGCCGAGCTTGGCCCGGACGGTCTCGAGGACGCGCCGCCGCACCTCGTTCGCGTCGAAGGCCCGCTCCCCGGCGCGCATCGCGCGGAGCCAGGAGACCACGGCGTCGCGCTCCGACCGCCCTCCGGCATCGTCGAGGCGGATTCGCTTGGAGATCTCGACGTTCAGGACCTGTTCGAGGACCGCAGCGAGCGGCCTCGCGCCGTGGAGCGGCGAGAAACCGCGGCGGAGAAGCTCTTCGCGTGCGGAATCCTCGAGGCGAATCTCGAGACCGTGGACGTCCCGGTAGCGTTCCGCGATCTTACGGAACTCGAGGAGGAGGATCCGCTCCGCGCTCGCCCTGCCGAGCCGCCGGAAGTGGAGCGTGCGCACCCGGTTCGCGAACTCAGGGCTCAGGGCGCGCCGGAGGTCTCGGCGGACGTCCGCGTCCGACGCATCCCGGCGGCCGGTCTCGTCGAGGTAGCCGATCGGACCGATCCCCTGTTGCGCATCGCTGTAGCCCAGGTTGGACGTGAAGAAGACCATCGAGTTCGCGAAGTTCAGGAGGTTCCCCCGGTTGTCGGTCACGGTTCCACGGTCGAGAATCGAAAGGAAGAAGGTACGCAGCTGCGGGTGCGCCTTCTCCACCTCGTCCACGAGGATGATGCTCAAAGGCGCGTTGGACGAGCGATCGTGAAACGCGGTGAGGAGGCCGCTCTCGTCCGAGCGGATGAACCCGCGCGTCGCCCCCCGGAGCTCGTTGATGTCGCTCGGGTAGGTGTAGCTCGGCCCCTCGATCGTCAGGAGCGGGATCTCGACGGCCCACGTCGATTCGAGAATCCGCTTCAGGCTCTCCACGAGGTGGTTCTTTCCGACTCCGGTCGGCCCGACCAGGAAGTACGAAGGGGGACGCCGCAGGTCCCGCGTCCCCGATGCGAAAAGGCTGAACTCGTCGCACAGAGCGTCGATCGCCTCGTCCTGATCGACGACGGTCGCGCGGAGCGCAGCACGGAGGTGGTCCATCCGGAGGCCGGAGAAGAGGACCATCCGCTCGTACGCCGACAGGAGCTGCTCCCGGGTCAGGAGGGTTCCGAGGTGCTCGTCTCCGCTCACGGCCTCGACCAACGGAGGAGCTTCCTCGACCGCCTCCCGGAGGTCCACCCGCGGCGGCGCCGTTCGTTCGACGGTCTCCTGCGCCGGCGGGTGCGCGAGCCACCGGAGCATCTCGGCGTACAGGGAAAAGCTCTTGGAGCACTGCTCCAGAAAACCGATCTCCTGCTCGAAAGGAAGAACGAGGAGCTTGTTGCTCCGGAAGAACTCGAGTAGCCGCCGGTCCTCGGCGAGGAGTCGCAGGGCTTGGCCGGCCGCCTTGTACGCGCGCGCGCCCAATTCCACGAGGTCGTACCCTTTGACGTGGGTCAGCCCGCGGAGGCCATGATCGAACAGGGCCATGTCGCCGACGACCCGCACGTCGTCCGGAAGTCGACGAACCCGGTACAGAACCTCTCCTCCCGCGCTCCGCTGCTCCTCGATCAGCTTCCCGACCAAACCGGAGAGGAGCGTTCCGCCGGGGTGCATGATCCGCGCGATCCGCTCCTCGGAATAGACGTCGGTCATGAGAAGGGAGCACCCGGTGATCACCCGGGCGAGATGGCGCACCTCCAGATCGTCGATCACGCGGTCCGCCGCGACCGCGCGCGCGGCGTGCCGCAGGCGTTCCTCGAGGCGCGTCTCGTCCGTGCCGTCGACGAACCGCCGTTCCGGGATCTCGATGCCCAACGCTTCGCCTCCCGCCCCCCCCGTTTGGCCACGCGGGCGTAAAGATACGAATACGGCACGCGATTCCCGCCGGCAACCCGGCGAGGACGCCGGTCGAGGCCCACAATTCCCACCGTTTCGGTGAAGATTTCTCGAGAACGATCGTCGGCCGCCTTGACAAGTCCCCCACCCAATCCTAACGTACTGGCACTCGTCTCGTGCGAGTGCTGACAAGACCGGCTAAGGCCAACGAAAATAGGGACTTAGACTCTAGGAGGGTCCAGAATGAAGATCAAGCCGCTCTACGATCGGATCCTGGTCAAGAGGATCGAGGAGAAAGAGCAGAAGAAGGGGGGGATCATCATCCCCGACACGGCCAAGGAGAAGCCGATGGAGGGCAAGGTGATCGCGGTCGGCGCGGGCGCGCTCAACAAGGAAGGCAAGCGCACCCCGCTCGAGGTGAAGGCGGGGGACCGCGTTCTCTTCGGCAAGTACGCGGGGACTGAGATCAAGATCGACGACGAGGAGCACGTCATCCTGCGGGAAGACGAGGTCCTCGGAATCATCGAGTAACCGGAAACGAGGAGGTAGAACGCAGATGGCCGCAAAGAACATCAGCTACGCGGAGGACGCCCGGCAGGCGATGCTCCGCGGCGTGAACAAGCTCGCCGACGCCGTGAAGATCACCCTCGGCCCGAAGGGTCGCAACGTCGTCCTCGAGAAGAAGTTCGGCTCGCCCCTTTCCACCAAGGACGGCGTGTCGGTCGCGAAGGAGATCGAACTCGAGGATCCTCGCGAGAACATGGGCGCTCAGCTCGTGCGCGAGGTCGCGAGCAAGACCTCGGACATCGCCGGGGACGGCACCACGACCGCGACGGTCCTCGCCCAGGCGATCTTCCGCGAAGGCGTGAAGGCCGTGACTGCCGGCTCGAACCCGATGGACATCAAGCGCGGGATCGACAAGGCCGTCGAGGCCGCGACCGCCGAGATCAAGAAGCTCTCCCGCCCCGTCGCGGGGAAGGCGATCGCCCAGGTCGGCACGATCTCCGCGAACAACGACGAGTCGATCGGCGCCATCATCGCCGAGGCGATGGAGAAAGTCGGTAAGGATGGCGTGATCACGGTCGAGGAGGCGAAGGGCCTCGAGACTTCCCTCGAGGTGGTCGAGGGGATGCAGTTCGACCGCGGCTACCTCTCCCCCTACTTCGTGACCGATCCGGAGCGCATGGAGGTCATCCTCGAGGACGCCTACATTCTCATCCACGAGAAGAAGATCTCCTCGATGAAGGACCTGCTCCCGATCCTCGAGCAGGTCGCGAAGAGCGGGAAGCCGCTCGTGATCATCGCGGAGGACGTAGAGGGTGAAGCGCTCGCGACGCTCGTCGTCAACAAGCTCCGCGGCACCCTCCACGCCGCTGCCGTCAAGGCGCCTGGATTCGGCGATCGCCGGAAGGCGATGCTCGAGGACATCGCGATCTTGACCGCCGGCAAGTGCATCACCGAGGACCTGGGGATCCGCCTCGAGAACATCAAGCTCGAGGACCTCGGCCGCGCCAAGAAGATCGTCATCGACAAGGAGAACACGACGATCGTCGAGGGCGCCGGGAAGGCGAAGGCGATCGAAGGGCGCGTCAAGCAGATCCGGACCCAGATCGACGAGACGACCTCGGACTACGACCGCGAGAAGCTCCAGGAGCGGCTCGCGAAGCTCGTCGGCGGCGTGGCGGTCATCAAGGTCGGCGCAGCGACCGAGTCCGAAATGAAGGAGAAGAAGGCCCGCGTCGAGGACGCGATGCACGCGACTAAGGCCGCCGTCGAGGAGGGGATCGTTCCCGGAGGCGGCGTCTCCCTGATTCGCTGCGTCGGCGCTCTCGACAAGCTCGGCAAGGAACTGAAGAACGAGGACATGGCGATCGGTGTGCGCATCGTGAAGCGCGCCCTCGAAGAGCCGATCCGGCAGATCGCGAACAACGCCGGGTACGAGGGTTCCGTCATCGTCAACCAGGTGAAAGAGCTCGAGAAGGACAAAGGCTTCGACGCCCAGAACGAGAAGTTCGTGAACATGATCGAGGCTGGAATCATCGACCCGACCAAGGTCGTACGCTCCGCCCTCCAGAACGCGGCGTCGATCGCCGGGCTCATGCTCACGACCGAAGCCATCGTCAACGAGATCCCCGAGGAGGAGAAGAAGGGCGCCCCCGCCGGGATGGGCGGCGGGATGGGCGGCGACTTCTGATCGCTCGATCCGGCCGGGGCGGCGAACCGCCCCGCAGCGCTTTGCAGGCCCGGTCCCGTGAGGGACCGGGCTTTTTTTTCCGCGCGGCGCGCTTCCCGCTCCACGCCACGCCGAGGTCAAGCGCGCCCTCGGCTATGCCCTCGACTGGCCCGAGTTGAAAACGGTCGGCTGACGCGCGCGGAAGAGGAACAGCCTCGGACCCTTGCACACCGCATCGCGGCGCGAGATCATGCGGCGGCTCCCGGCTCATCCGCCGGGGTCCCTCCTCTCCGGGCCGGGAGGAGACACCACGGATCGTTCTTCACCCTCCCCGGAGCCCCCCGATGACCGGAGCGCCCAACACCGACCGAGCCCGGGTCGTCGCTGCGCTGGTCGCGGTCCAGGTCTTCTTCGGCGTCCACTACCTGATGGCGAAGGTTCTGCTCCAGACGATCCCGCCCATGGTCTGGGCGCCGATCCGCGTCGCGGGAGGGGCCGCCATCCTCCTCGCCGCGGCGGCCGCCATGGGCCGCCCGTTCCCGCGGAGCCGCCGCGACCTACTCACCCTCGCCCTCTTCTCCGTCTTCGGCGTCGTCATCAACCAGATCTGCTTCGTCGAGGGGCTGTACCGGACGACCGCCACGCACTCCGCCCTGATCAACGCCTGGATCCCCGTCGGGACCCTCCTCTTCGCGGTCCTCCTCGGCCGCGAGTCAATGACCGGACGGAAGGCCTCCTCTCTCGCGCTCGCGATCGCGGGGGTCCTCCTCGTCATCCGCCCCGACCGGCCCTCGGCCGGCGAGGCGACGATCACGGGCGACCTCCTCACGCTCGTGAACGGGACGTCCTACGCCTTTTTTCTCGTGATCTCGAAGCGCATCCTTTCCCGGACCGACCCGCTCGCCGCGACCGCGCTCCTCTTACTGTTCGGGACGATCGGAATCGGCTTCGTCGCCATGCCGGCCCTCGTCGACTTCGACCCGCGCTCCGTGCCGGCCGCGATCTGGGGGCTCGGCGCCCTGATCGTCGTCTTCCCCACCGCCGGCGCCTACTTCCTGATCTATTGGGCGCTCGCGCGCGCCGAGTCGTCCCTCGTCGCGATCTTCATCTACCTGCAGCCGCTCCTCGCGGGGGTGCTCTCCGCGATCGTGCTCGGGGAGCGCCCCGAAGCCTCAACCTACGCGGGAGCAGCGCTACTCTTCACCGGCGTCTGGCTCGCGACCTCAACCGGAGGCCGGGCCGCGAAGCGCGAGCCGCGCGAGCAGCTCCGCCCCGATCGGTAGCGCGCGCTCGTCGATGTCGAACCGCGGCGAGTGGTGGGGGGCCTCGATCCCCTTCTCGGGGTTCCCCGCCCCGATGAAGACGAAGGCGCCCGGGACCTCGCGCAGGAAAAAGGCGAAGTCCTCGGAAGCCAACATCGCCGGCGAGTCGATCACAGCGTCCCGGCCGACGATCCGGGAGGCCTCCTCGCGCACCGCATCGACGCATGCCGGGTCGTTGACGACGGCGGGAAACCCGGGACGCAGCTCGAACTCGAGCCGGCACCCGTGCGCGACGGAGACCCCGTCGAGGACGTCGCGCACGCGGGACCGTAGGGTGCGCCGGACCCCCTCCGAGAACGACCTCAGGGTTCCGTGCATCCGGGCGTCGTCGGGGATCACGTTCGGGGCGGCCCCGCCGTGGAAGGAGCCGACGGAGACGACCCCCGCGTCGAGAGGGTCGAGCGACCGGGCGACCACCGACTGGAGCGCCACGAGCCCCTGGGCCGCGGCAAGCACCGGGTCGTTGCACAAATGCGGGGCCGCACCGTGCCCGCCCTTTCCGACGATGCGCGCGACGAACTCGTCCTGCGCCGCCATCACCGCGCCGGGCCTCACGTGGACCGTCCCCGCCCGGTAGAGTGACCAGAGGTGGATGCCGAACGCCTCGGCGACGCGGTAGTCACCGAGTATCCCTTCCCCCAAAACCGCCTCCGCCCCTCCCTGCCCTTCCTCCGCTGGCTGGAAGCAGAAGACGACGTCGCGGGAAAGTTCCGCGCGGCGCGACGCGAGGAGGGTCGCGGCCCCGAGGAGCATCGCGGTGTGCCCGTCGTGTCCGCACGCGTGCATCTTCCCCGGAACCGTCGAACCGTACGCTCGCCCCTCGACCTCGTGGATCGGAAGGGCGTCCATGTCCGCCCGCAGGAGGACGGCCGCATGTTCCGCGCGGAGGGCCCGAAGTACCCCCACGACCCCCGTCCGGCCGACGCCGGTGCGAACCTCGTCGAGGGGGAGCGCGGTCAGATGCGACGCGACGAACGCGGCGGTGCGATGCTCCTCGAACGCCAGCTCCGGGTGGCGATGGAGGTCGCGCCGCCACTCCGAGAGCAGCGGCGCCAACGACTCGGCGTCCTTTCGAAGGGGGTCGCTCACGACGTGGTCCTCCCTCGACCGGCCGTTATAATGCCCGATTGGCCGCCTTCGCACACTCGAGGAGACATGCCGTGACGGAAAGGGTGCCCGAGCGGATCCGTGTGGGGCACAGCCCCGATCCCGACGACGCCTTCATGTTCTACGGCATCGCTGCGGGAAAGGTCGACACCGAGGGGTTCGCGATCGACCAGGTCCTCGAGGACATCGAGAGCCTGAACCGCCGCGCCCTCGCGGGAGAACTCGAGGTCACGGCGCTCAGCATCCACGCCTACGCCCACCTCGCCGACCGCTACGCGCTGATGCCGTGCGGCGCGAGCATGGGGGACGGCTACGGCCCGATGCTCGTCGCGAAGGAGCCTTTCGCCCCGAACCCGGTCTCCCTTGCGCGCCTCACGTTCGCGGTGCCCGGCACTCTGACGTCGGCGTTCCTCGCCCTCGAGCTGTACCTCGGCGGGAAGCCCGAGCATGTCGTCGTCCCCTTCGACGCGATCCTGGAACACGTCCTCGCGGGACGCGCCGACGTCGGCCTCGTCATCCACGAGGGGCAGCTGACCTACTCGCGGAAGGGTCTCCACCGGATCGTCGATCTCGGGCACTGGTGGAAAGACCGGACCGGCGGCCTTCCCCTTCCCTTGGGCGGAAACGGGGTCCGGAAGGACCTCGGACCGAAGACGATGGCGGCGCTCACCCGCGTGCTCAGGCGGAGCATCGCCTTCGGCCTCGCGAACCGGGAGGAAGCGCTCGCCTACGCCCGCGACTTCGGTCGGGGCCTCGACGACGCGCTGACCGATCGGTTCGTCGGGATGTACGTCAACGATCTCACCCTCGACTACGGCGAACGCGGCCGCGCGGGGATCCGCCGGTTCCTCGACGAGGGGATCGAAAACGGCTACATCCCCGCGTTCGGCGAGGTCGAGTTCGTCGAGGAGGCGGCGTGAAGGTCGGACGCGCGCGGTTCGTCGACGCCTCGGGTCGCGCCCGGCTCTCCGGCACGGGAAAGGATCTTCTCGATCTCCTCAACCGGCTGAGCACGCAGGACCTCCGGGACCTTCCCGTCGGCCGCGGCCTCCCCACGGTCCTCACGAACCCGAAAGGCCGCATCGTCGAGCGGCTCTTCGTCCACCGCATCGCGGAGCGGGAGGTCCTCCTCGTCGGCGGCGAGGACCGGGCCGGAGCGATCCTCGCGCACCTCCGGAAGTACACGTTCGGAGAGGACACCGGCCTCTCCGACGTCACGGGCGAGACGCTCTGCTTCGCGCTCCTCGGAAAGGACTCCGCGGCGGTCGTTCCGGACCCGGGCCCTTGGGGGGCGGCCCGGGCCGAGATCGACGGCATTGCCGTGACCGTGCTCGGCCAGGACGGCTTCACCTCCGAGGGAAGGAGCATCGTCGCCGCACCCGGCGATCGGGATCGGCTTCGCGCGTTTCTCGCCGCGAGGGGGGACGAGACCGGACCGGAAGTCTTCGAGGCCTGGCGAATCGAGCGGGGCCTTCCCGCGTCCGGGCGCGAGCTGACGGAGGACTGGAACCCGCTTGAAGCGGGCCTCCGCGACCACGTCTCCTTCACGAAAGGGTGCTACGTGGGCCAGGAGGTCGTCGCACGCCTCAACACCTACGACAAAGTCTCCCGCGCGCTCGCGCGGTTGCGCATTCCCGGACCGGGGCCGTTTCCCGAACCGGGCACCCCGGTCGAAGCGGGGCATCGATCGATCGGGCGGCTCACGAGCCTGGCGGTCCTCCCCGAGGGAGGGGCGATCGGCCTCGCCTACGTGAAGTCGCGCGAGGTCGAAGGGGGGGGAGTGACGATCGGCGGTCGCCCCGTCGAGATTCTCACGGGCTGAGCAGCGCCTCGACGTGCGCCGCGACCGAGTCGGCGAGCGCCTCCACGTCGTACCCGCCCTCGAGCGAGGAAACGAGGCGCCCCGGACAGTGCCGGTCCACGACCGAGCGAACGATCCGCGTCGCTTCGGCGAACGCGCCGGTCGTGACCCGGAGCCCCCCGAGCGGGTCACGGGCGTGCGGATCGAACCCCGCCGAGACGAGCACGAACTCCGGTCGGAACCGTTCCATCTCCTCCGTGAACGGCCCGGAGAGGGTCGCGAGGAACCGCTCGTCCCCGTCCCCCGCCGCGAGCGGACAGTTCCTGGTGAACCCTTTGCCCGCTCCGCGCCCTCTCTCGTGGGCGGCACCCGTGCCGGGGTAGAGCGGCATCTGGTGGCACGAGAAGTAGAAGATCGTCGGGTCTTCCTCGAACAGGTGTTGGGTTCCGTTTCCGTGGTGAACGTCCCAGTCGACGACGGCGACGCGCTCGACACCGCCGCGGTCGCGGAGCCAACGGGCCGCGACCGCGACGTTGTTGAACAGACAGAACCCCATCGCCAGGTCGCGCTCCGCGTGGTGCCCGGGTGGACGTACCGCCGCGAAGCCGCCCCGAATCCGGCCTTCCACGGTTTCCCGGCAGAGGGCGACCACGCTCCCTGCCGCGAGACGTGCGATCCGTTCGCTCTCCGGTCCGATCGCGGTGTCCATGGAATCGACGATCGAATCGCCGCGCGCCCACCCGCCCGCCACCCGTTCGAGGTGGCCGGGGTCGTGCACGGCCGTCAGAAGCGCGTCGTCCGCCGCCTCCGGCGGGAGCCTGCGGCAGCGATCCGCCAGTCCGCTCCATTCGAGGCGCCTGCGGATCGTCTCGGTCCGAAGCGGCCTCTCGGGATGTCCCGCTCCGGTGTCGTGACGATCGAAAACGGGATCCAGAACGAGTCCGATCGTTCGCACGGTGTCACCCCACTCGCCGCCGGAGCGGTCTTCAGTGGGAGCGCGCGGAGCCGCCGAACGCGCTGAAGCCCTCGGAGACGTCGAACCCGTCCGGGATCTCGACCTGGTAGAGGCTGGCGGAAAGATCCGGATTGAGGCGCACGTTGCGGAAACGGATCGACCGGACGTTCCCGTCCTTTCCCTGGAAGTCCATCCGTGTGGGGAGCATGCTCACCTCGTCGACCCAGAGTCGGACGTCTTCGACGCTCTTCTTTACGCGGCGCTTCTTCGGCTCCAGAAGCAAGAGAGCGGTTCCGGGCATGTCGCCCCCGGGGTCGGCGAGGGCGATGTCGTAAAACTTCCGAAGCTCCTCGGAGCCCTGTCCGACACCGAAGAAGCGGAAGATCCGCTCGCTCCACCGGCGGAGGTCCCGCCTTTCGGCTCGCTTCCGCTCCGGGAAGACCCCCACGTATTCCCGGTTCGCCAGCACGAATCGCATCGGCTCGGGGGAGGTGTATTCCCAGGCCACCGATTCCGGCTTCGTCAGGTAAAAGCGTCCCTCGGAAACGATCGCTTCCTTCAGGAGCGGACTCTCGGTGCGCTCGACGAACTCGGCGCTCAGGCTCCGGATCGAACCTTGCACCTTGTCGAAGCGCTCGAGAAGGGCCTCGATCTTCGCCGGATCCGGGGGACCGGCGTGAGCCGCCGTCCAGATGCATGCGGCCGCCAGGAAGACGACGAATCGGGCCGAGCGAGAGCTCATGAAACTCCTTCTTCGGAATCGGTCGAGATCCGACGGTAGCAGCGCGATTTCCGGGCCGTCAAGACGCCCCTCTATAATCGCTCGCTCGCTCGCTCGATGCCAGCGATCGGGAGGGTCCATGCGCCTGCCAAACTCCCTTCTCGCCGTTTCCGCCGCGGTCGCGCTTCTCGGGTGCGCTCCGAAGCCGACCGTCGGCGACCGCCCCGAGCGGACATCCCCGCCCGTCGCGGACGCGCTTTCCCGGATTCTCCGCGCCGAGGACCGTCGACTGGTCGACGCCGACCTCGAGAGGGCCCTGCGCGACCGGGAGCCGGTCGTTCGCGCCGCGGCGATCCGGGCCTACGCCCGCATCGCCCCTCCCGAAGCCGGGACGGTTCTCGTGGGACACCTCGACGACCCCGACCCTCGGGTGCGGGCCGCCGCAGCCTTCGGCTTCGGGCTCCTCGCGCGGCCGGAGTTCGCAGATGCGCTCACCCGCCCCGCCGCCGACGAGGATCCTCGCGTTCGCGCGCTCGCGGCGCAGGCGCTCGGACGTCTCGCCGAGCCGTCGACCGCCCCTCTGGTTCTCGCCGCGCTCGGCGACGATGCACCGGAGGTGCGAGAAGAAGCGGCCCTGGCCGCGTGGCGTTTTTCCGATCCATCCGTGTTCGTCGACCGGCTGGTCTCGGCGACGGCCGACCCGGAGCCGAAGGTCCGCTTCGCCGCCGCCTACGCCCTCGCCCGCCTCGGCTCGGCTCCTTTCGCGGCCCGGACGGCGGGACCGTCGCCCGGCCGGCTGGCCGAGACCGATCTCGCCCGGGTCCGGTCGGTCCTCCGCAGCCTCGCCGTCGCGAAGGAACCCGAGATCCGAATGCAAGCGGCTCGTGGGCTCGCGCGTCCCGGGACCCCGGAGGAGGAGTCGGCGCTCGGTGCACTCGCGGCCGATCCCGACCCGGGCGTCCGCGTCAACGCCGCCCGATCGTTCTCGTACGAGGGCGCGCCGGTGGAGCCTCACTTGCGGAAACTCGTCCGCGACACCGAGATCGTCGTCTCGCGCGCTGCGCTCGAGGGGCTCGGCGCCGTCGGGACGTCGGAGGCGGTGGGGGTGCTGGTCGCGGGGCTCGAGCGCGAGCGGCGCGGCTTCCTGCTCGAGGCCGCCATCACCTCCCTCGTCGACGCCTACAAGACACTGGCACCTCCCCACCTGACGTCGCTCGCGCTCGATCCGGACCCCCGCGTCCGCGCGCGGGTCGCGTCGCTCCTCGCCCGATACGACGACCACGAGGCCGAGATCCTCGCGCGCGCCTTCACGCGCGAACGGGAGGCCTCGGTTCGCGCGGCCGCCGTGCCGGTCGCGTCCCGATTCGAGCCGCTCGACGGCCCCCTCTGGACGAGCGCTCTCGAAGACGACGACCCCGGGGTTCGGAGGGCGGTCGCCGAGGCGATCGCGATCCGATGGAAGAAACCAGAGGAGGGCCCGGAGGCGAGGGCCGCGCTCTGGCCGGTCCTGATCGCGGCGTGGGATCGGGCGGCGCACGACGTGATTCCGGCCGCACGCACGGCCGTCCTCGAGACGGCGGTCGTCGCGAAGGAGGACACGCGCGCGCGCGCGCTGCTCGAATCGGGGCTCGAGTCGCCGGACCCGGTCACCCGGCGACGGGCTGCCGATCTCTTCTTCAACGCCTACGGCGAGGACCGGAGGGCCGACGTCGGAGCGATCGTCGATCTCCCGCTCGAGCACTACCGGGAGGTCGTCGATTGGGCCTCCCGTCCCCGCGCGGCCGTGGTGACCGTGCAGCGCCCCGGCTTCGCGCCGGGTCGTTTCGTTCTCCGCCTCCACCCCGACGAGGCGCCGCTCACCTGCCGGAACTTCGCGCGGCTCGCCGAATCCGGGTTCTTCAATGGGCTCGCGGTCCACCGCCTCGTGCCGAACTTCGTCGTTCAGGACGGCGATCCCCGCGGCGACGGTCTCGGGGGACCCGGCTACGCGATCCGGGACGAGTTCGGACCGAGACGCTTCTGGGCCGGCACCGTCGGGATGGCGACCGACGGACCCGACTCGGCGGGCAGCCAGTGGTTCGTCGCGCTTTCCGCGCAGCCGCATCTCGACGGGCGGTACACCGCCTTCGCGACGGTGACCCAGAACTTCGAAGGTGTCGCGGCCCGCGTGCTCCCGGGCGACCGGATCGTCCGAATCGAGATCTACGAGGGGGATGGCTCGGAGCCGCTTCCTCCCTTCCCGTGAACGGTCGCGGCGGTCTCCGCGAACCCCGTCGCGACGGGGTCGTGGGCGAGGCGGCGGATCCTCCGCCAGACCTCGACGTCGATCGAGAGGAAGGCCTCCGCCACGCGCGGATCGAATTGGACGCCGGCGAATCGACGGATCTCGTCGCGGGCGTCGTCGATCGTCAGGGCTGCCCGATACGGACGGTCCGAGGTCATCGCGTCGAACGTGTCGACGACCGCGAAGATCCGCGCCCCGAGCGGGATCTCCTCTCCGCGCAGCCCGCGCGGGTAGCCGGTCCCGTCCCAGCGCTCCTGGTGGCACAGGACGATCTCGAGCGCCGGCTCGAGTTGGCGAATGTGCCGGAGCATCCGGTAGCCCATCTCGGGGTGCTTTCTCATCTCCGCCCATTCCCCGGGATCGAGCTTGCCGGGCTTGCGGAGGATCGAATCGGGGACGCCGATCTTCCCGATGTCGTGGAGGATCGCGCCCCGGCGAATCCAGGTCAGGTCGGGCTCGCCGATGCCGAGGGTTTCCGCCACGAGCACCGCGTACTGCACGACGCGCGTCGAGTGGCCGTGTGTCTCGTTGTCCCGGAAGTCGAGCGCCGTGACGAGCGATTGAAGGGTGCTCTCGTACGCCTCGTCGAGCTCGCCGTAGAGCCGCTCGATCTCCTCCTGCCTCCGGACGAGCTCCTCCGTGCGCTGGGCGACCATCGCTTCGAGGTTCTCCTGGTAGGCGCGGTTCTCACGGATCAGGCGGCGCTTGTCGAGGGTGCGATCGACGACGATCGACACTTCCTGAAGGTTGAACGGTTTCGTGAGGTAATCGCTCGCTCCGTTCCGGATCGCCTGGATCGCGGTATCGACGTCGACGAGGCCGGTGACCATGACGACGTCGATGTCGGGGTCGTGGCGTTTGATCCGCTCGAGGAGCTGGAGCCCGTTTTCCCCGGGCATCTCGATGTCGGTCAGTACGAGGTCGATCCCGTCGCGAAGCACGATCGCGAACGCTTCGGCGGCGTTCGAGGCGCGCGTAACCGGATAGCCGAAGAACTCGAGACCGTCGGCCAGCACCTCCTGGACGGCCAATTCGTCGTCGACCACCAGGAGGCGGTTCCGCGGCCCCTCGGTCACCCTCGCTCCCTCCAACGCGACTCCTCCGGACCCGTGGAATATAGCGTCCGGGGGGCGGCGGTCCAAGCGGTCGCCCTCAGGTGACCTCCCGCCAGTTGTCGCCCGTTTTCTGATCCGCGACCAGAGGGACCTCGAGCGGGTAGACGCCCTCCATCTCCGCGAGGACGAGCGCGGAGACCGCCTCGATCTCCTCCGGAGGGACCTCGAGGAGAAGCTCATCGTGGACCTGGAGCAGGATCCTGGCCCGGAAAGCGCGTTTCGCGAGCCCTCGCGCGACCGCGACCATCGCCTTCTTCATCAGGTCGGCTGCGGTCCCCTGGATCGTCGTGTTGACCGCGGCGCGGAGAGCCTGCTCGACCTCCCCGCGGTTCGCGCGGCCTCGAAGCTGCGGAAAGCGCCGGATCCGCCCAAAGAGCGTCCGCACCGCCCCTTCCCGCGTCGCCTCCTGGCGCACCCGCTCGATGTAGTCCCGGATCGCGGAGAACCGATCGAAATAGGCGCGGATGAACTCCCTCGCCTCGCTCCGGGTCATCCCCTGGTCGCGCGCGAGACGCGACTCCGACATCCCGTAGAGAATCCCGAAGTTCACGGCCTTCGCACGGCGGCGCATCGTGTCGTCCACATCGGCGGGCTCGACGCCGAAGACCCTCGAAGCGGTCACGCGGTGAATGTCCTCGCCGTTTCGGAAGGCCTCGATGAGCCCCGGATCGCGGCAGAGGTGGGCGAGCACGCGAAGTTCGATCTGCGAGTAGTCGGACGCGAGGAACTTCCAGCCCGGCTCGGGGACGAACGCCGAGCGGATCTCGAGCCCGACCGCAGAACGCGCCGGGATGTTCTGGAGATTCGGATCGGACGACGAGAGCCGACCGGTCGCGGCGCCGGTCGGGTGGAAGACGGTGTGAACGCGCCCCGTGTTGGGGTTCACGAGGCGCGGCAGGGCATCGACGTAGGTCCCCTTGAGCTTGGCGAGTTCCCGGTACTCGAGGATCCTCCGGGCGATCTCATGCTCCTCGGCGAGTTGCTCGAGCGTCGACGCGTCGGTCGAGGCGACCCCGCTCTTCACCGTCTTCCGGAGGGGCTTGAGCCCCATCTTCTCGAACAGGACCTCCCGGAGTTGCTTCGGCGAATCGACGTTGAACGAGGTCCCCGCAAGGGCGTGGATGGCGCGCCTCGCCTCGTCGAGGGACCTCTCCATCGCCTTCGACATGGCGCCGAGCGCTCCCACGTCGACCCGGATCCCGCGGGCTTCCATTTCCACGAGAACCGGGAGAAGCGGGTGGTCGATCTCCTCGTAAAGACGATCGAGCCCCTCGGCGCGCAGACGATCCCGGAACACTTCCGCGAGGCGAAGCGTCACCTCGGCGTCCTCGGCGGCGTACTCGGCGACCTTCGCGATCTCGAGTTGGTCGAGGGTGACCTGCTTCGCTCCGGTGCCGGCGATGGCGCTGTACGGGATCGGTGAGTACGAGAGGTACTCCCGGGCGAGGGCGTCCATTCCGAACGAGACCCGGTCGGGCTGGAGCAGGAACGCCGCGACCATCGTGTCCATCGCCCAGCCTTCGACCCGCAACCCGTGACGCCTGAGCACGTGGGCGTCGTACTTGAAGTTCTGCCCGACCTTCTCGACCGTCCCGTCCTCGAAGAGCGGCCCGAGCACCGAGCGAACCGTCTCCAGGGGGATCTGGTTCGGCGCGCCGAGGTAGCGGTGGGCGATCGGAATGTAGACCCCTTCCCCTTCCTTCCACGCGAGGGAGATCCCGACGAGCTTCGCCCTTTGCGGATCGGTCCCGTCGGTCTCGGTGTCGAGGGCGAACCGCCCTGCCTCCCGCGCCCTCGAAGCCGCGACCTCGAGTTCCTCCCGGTTCAGGATCGCGCTCCACCGAGGACCGGCGCGGCCCGGCGCGACGGTGGAGGCCTCCCCTTCCACGGGGGTCGAGAATTCCGCCGTCAGCCGTCCGAATCCGAGGGCGCGGAAGAGGGTCGCGAGCGCTTCTCGATCGGGTGGATCGTGCTTTAGAGCGACCGGATCGAACGCGATCGGGACGTGCGAATCCAGAGTCGCGAGCTCTCGACTCAGGAAGGCTTGCTCGGCGTGCTCCGCGATCGCCTCCCACGTCCGCCGGGACGAGCCCCTGTCGAGGTCCTTGAGGGCCCTACGGGCGGCCTTTCGGTCGCCGCCCCCGAGGAGGGCCGCGGCCCGTTCGAGTCGTTCCCGATACGTCGCGTCCTTTTCGACCTCGATCAGCCGGGCGAGGCTCTCCGCGATCGCGGCGTCGTCTTCCCGGTCACGCGCCGCGAGGAAGGCGCCGAACCGGCGCGCCCGCTCCACGATCTCCTCGATCGAGCCGTACGTGGAAACGATCGCAAGGGCGGTCTTCTCGCCGACCCCAGGAACACCCGGGATGTTGTCGACCGCGTCCCCTTGGAGCCCGAGCACGTCCCGGACCCGCTCCGGAGGGACCCCGAACGTCTCCTTCACCCCGTCGGCGTCGAGGAGGATCTCCTTGCTCGGGTTGAAGACGGTGACCCCCGGGCCCACGAGCTGCAAGAGGTCCTTGTCGGAAGCGACGACCACGACCTCGAATCCGGCCTCTCGGGCTTCCCGGGCGTACGTCGCGATCAGGTCGTCGGCCTCGTACCCCTCGAGCTCCAGGACGGGGATCCGGAACCCCTCGCAGACCTGCTTCGCATACGGGAACTGCATGTTCAGCTCCTCGGGGACGGGGGGTCGGTGCGCCTTGTACTCGGCGTACTTGTCGTGGCGGAACGTGGGCCCCGCGAGGTCGAAGGCGACGCCGACGTGCTCCGGGCGGCGCTCTTGGAGAAGCTTGCGGAGCATGTTCGTGAACCCGAAGACCGCGTTCGTCGGGATCCCCTCGGGGTTCGTGAGGCCACGGATCGCGAAGTACGCGCGAAAAAGCTGGGACGTTCCGTCGATCAGGTAGAGGGTTTTCGCCATCGCCCGCTCCGGGGAAGCGGGGAGCATACCCTACTCGTCAGGGTCCGCCGTGCGCCCAGACGTACTCGCCCGGTCGGGCGAGCGATTCAAACGCCACCGAGCCGGGGGCGAGGCGGACGAGACGGTCGTTTCCGACCCAACCGATCTGCCACCATTCGTTCTCGCGGAACGCGTCGCCCGGGGACCAGGGCAGTTGCGTCCAGGCTCCGGAGTCGAGATCGGTGATCCAGACCTCCGGTGCCTCGACCTTCGGCGCGGCACCTTCCGGCCACGGGGGAGGTTCGAAACGATCGGCGACATACGCGGGCATCGGGTCGGCCTCGGCGCGCGGGCGCACGACGGCGAGCAGGCGCCGTCCGTCGGGGGACGCCTCGATGTGGACGCTCGCCGCCGCGAAGGCGCGGAGCAGCGTCGCCCCTCCCGCGACGGGACCGACCAGGATGGCTTCTTCCCTCTCACCGCGGACCACCCAGGCGATGCGGTCGTTCGCGAGCCAGACGACGCGCTTGGCGCGGCCTTCGAGGAATCGAGTCGATCCGGAACGAATGTCGAAGAGTACGGGACGTACCGTCTCGACTTGCGCGCCGGGATCGTCGGCCGCCGCATCCGGATCCCGAACGGGAAGCGCGGCGTGGTACTGAAGCAGCCGCCCATCCGGGGACGCGGCTTGTCCGAGCGAGAGAAGCCGGTACGGGACTGTGGACCACGCGAGGGCGCGGAAGCCCGATCCGTCCCAGCCGAGGAGAAGGATGTCGGTCTCACCGTCGCCCGACCCGTCCGGCGCTCGAACCAACGCGAGGTGGAGCCCTGCCGACGAATCCCCGAGAAGACGGAGGGCACCCGCCATTGGAATCTCGACCGACTCCCACACCCTCTCGCCCGGCGTCGCGTGAAGGAGCCGGCGCGGGGAGGCGGAAGGATCGCGATGGGCGACGATCGCGAAGATTCGACCGGCTTGCCACGCCAGTGCCATCACGTCCGTCTCCGCTTCTCCAGGAGTCGGCGGGTGCGCCTGCGAGCCGTCGGGGCGTAGATATTCCACGCGCCAGGTCCCTCGGTCGGAGCCGAGCGGTCCGGCGCTGGTCGCCACCGCGAGGATGCCGCCGTCCTCGCTCCAAGCCCATGCCCAGACCGGCGGCGGCATCCATCGCACGGTTCCCCCGCTCGCGGGGTCGACGAGTCGAAGCGGGCCCAGAAACTCGGCGAATGCCGCCCGGCTTCCGTCCGGGGAGACCGTGAACCCCCCCCATCCCGCCGGGTTCGTTCGGACCAACGTGGCGGCCACACTCGTGAAGACGACGACGACCCCGAGCGCGAACACGCCGAGGACGCGAACGGCGCGGGCGCGACCGTCCCGTCCGGCCGGCTCGCCCCGCGTTGCCGCCGTCCAAGAAGCCGCGACGAATCCCGGAAGAAGAAGCCAGGGAACGAAAAGCCCGACGGGTCGAAGATCGAAGGGCAGCGTCGCATGGGGGAAGATCGACGCGAGAAGAATGCTCCAAACCGCAGGGACCATCGCGAGGATCAGCCCGAGGAGGACCACGCCGACCGGAGAGCGGAGAAACGACGCCGCCGCGAGGCCGGCCGCCGCGACGACCGCCGTGATGAGGAGGCCCGCCCCGGCGAGCACCCACACCGGTCGGGCGGAGACCGCCTCGATACCGAGGGTCGCGGCGGCGACCGAGAGCGCGACCGCCCCGGTCAGCGCTGCGAGGGCCCCCGTCGAGGCAACGGAGGCGGAGAGGCGCGCGATCCAGATCCGTCTACGCGAGACAGGTCGTTCCAGCAGGAACGACTCGGTTCCCGTCGCCGCGTCCCCCGTGAACGCCTGAGAAACGAAAACGAGCGAGAGGAGCGGCCAGACGACGAGGAAGAGGATCGCGGGGGTCAACTCGCCGAAGACCTCCCGCGCCGTCCACGAGGGTGACTTCCCGAAGGGAAGCCACCCGCGCGCTCCCGCCTCCGCCCCCGCCGCCTCTATCGCCGGCATCGCGGCACCGAGCGAGATCCCCGCCCATCGCAGAATCCTGAGTTGCTTCCACTCCTTGCGGAAGAGCGCATTAGCCATGGTATGCCGTCTCCCCGCCCCGACGCAGGACGGCGACGAGGATCTCCTCGAGCGGGAGCGCCTCGATTTCGACGCTCGAGCCTCCGAACTTCCTGAGGGTCGCTTCGAGCGACCCGTCCGTCGCATCGGCGACGACCGTGAGGACCCTCCCCTCCCTCCGCGAGTCGAGAAGCCCCGGGAATGTCACCGCTTCGATCGCGTCGGATTCGATGACCGCCCTCGCCCGGCGGACGCGCGCCTTGAGTTCCTCGACTCTCGCTTGGAGGACGATCCGCCCCGCGTCGAGGACGACGACGCGGTCGGCGACGCGCTCGATATCGTGGACGAGGTGGGAGGCGTAGACGACCGCCCCTCCTTCCCCCGCCACTGCGTCGAGAATCCCTTCCATCACCTCCCGCCGCACGAGCGGGTCGAGGCCCGCCGTGGGATCATCGAGGAGCAGCAGTTCCGGACGCGGCGCGATCGCGAGGGCGAGGGCGACCTTCGCGCGTGTCCCGCGGGAGAGGGTCTCGATCCTCTCCGTCCGGTCGAGCGCGAGCCGAGCGACGGTACGCTTCGCGATCGAGTGGTCCCAGCGAGGGTGGATCGCCGCGGCGAGGTCGAGGATCTCGCCGACCGTCATCCACGGGTAGAGCGCGGATTCCTCGGAGAGGAGGCTCGCGCGTTCGCGGACCGCGAGCCCTTGGGTCACCGGGTCGAGGCCGAGCGTCCGGATCGCCCCGGCATCGGGCCAGAGAATCCCGGCAGCGAGGCGGAGGAGCGTCGTCTTCCCGGCGCCGTTCCGGCCGACGACCCCGACCACCTCCCCGGTCGCGACCTGCAGGTCGAGGGCGTCGAGCGCGATCGTCTTCCCATACGAACGGGTGACCCGCTCGCACACGAGGGCTGCTCCGGTCATGGGGATTCCTCCTCCGAACGAGCGCGCGCACGCCGGAACGCCTCGATCCGCCGAGTGAGACGCCAGCCGAGTTCTTCGAGCGGCACCCCGAGGGCCTGGGCGTCGACGACGACCCGGTCGAGCGAGGCTTCGAGGACCCCCTCCCGCTCGGCCGGCGGAAGGACGGGGGGGGTATCGGCGATGAACGTCCCGTGACCCACTCGGGCCCGGACGACCCCCGCTCGTTCCAGCTCCTGGATCGCCCGCGCTGCGGTGTTCCGGTTGACACGGGCACGCGCCGCCAGCTCGCGGACCGTCAGGAACCGGTCTCCCGGGCGGAGGCCGCCGAGGGCGACGAGCCGTCGGACCTCCTCGACGATCTGAGCGTAGAGCGGAACGGGGCTCGCGGGGTCGGGTGCAGGAATCACATCAACGTCCTAATGTCCTAGGACAATATACACATCGATCCAATGCTGTCAAGGCGGATCTCGGACGATCCGGTAGCGCAGTGCGCTCCAGAAATTCCGAAGGGTGGTGCGCGCAAGGCCCTGCCGCCAGTGCCTGGACGGAATCTGGACCGGACGGTCGAGGTAGACGACGCGTCCAGCGCGCCGGAGCCGGAGGGCGAGTTCCAGGTCCTCGAGGCGCTCGAGCAACGGGAAACGATCGACCGCGCCCACTCGGAAGAATTGCGCCTGGTCCCCGTATGGGAGGCGGAGGCGTTCCGCGCGGAAACGGTTCCCCCACTCGACGAGGCGGAAAACCAGGCGGGGGTCATCGATCCGGTGCCCGAGGGCGCCACCGGCGACTCGGGGGTCCGAAAGCGAGGCGACGATGGCGGAACGTGCGGTTTCAGGAAGGACCATGTCGGCATGCGCGATCAAGATCGCGGCGACCTGACGTTCGAGCGCCTTCACGCCCCGGGCGACGGCGAGCCCCCGTCCTGTTCTCGGTCCACCGATGACCACGGCACCGGCGCCCGCCGCGATCTCGGCCGAACGGTCGACGCTCCCGTCATCCACGACCACGAGCCGGTCTCCCGCCGCGAGGAAAGGCGCGAGCGACGCGAGAAGCCCGGGTAGGCGCTCCTCCTCGTCCCGCACCGGCACGACGACGCCGAGAGTCACCTCGCTCGCTCCCCGTGGAAGAAGCGTTCGCACGCCGCGCGGTCTCGCACGATCGGGACCGGCGGCAGCGATCGGAGAAAAGCGCGCCCGTACGGCTTGGTGCGAATTCGGGGATCGAGCACACAGAGGATCCCGCGGTCCGATCGGCTCCGGATCAGGCGACCGAGCCCCTGCTTCAACTCGAGGACCGCCGCGGGAATCTGGAACTCGGAAAAGGGGTTCCCCCCGGCGTCCCGGATCCTCCGGATCCGAGCGGCGACGAGCGGGTCGCTCGGCACGTCGAACGGGAGCTTGTCGACGATCACCATCGAGAGTGCCTCCCCCGCAACGTCGACCCCGTGCCAAAACGAAGTCGTCCCCAGGAGGACCGCTGCCGGAGTTTCCCGGAATCGATCGACCAGAGCCGCCTTGCTCCCCTCGCCCTGGACGAAGAGCGCCCACTCCCCGTCCGCCTCGAGCGCCGAACGGACCCTGTCGAGGACCGAGTACGACGTGAAGAGGAGAAAGGCGCGCCCCTCGGTGATCCGGAGGAGCGCGCGGATCTCGTCGAGCGCGCGCGGGACGAAGAGCTCGTGCCTCGGTTCCGGGATCCCAGCCGGCAGGTAGAGGACCGCCTGCGTCGCCCACTCGAACGGGGACTCGACGACGAGCGTCTCCGGGTGGGGAACGCCGAGGCCTCGCGCGACGTGGTCGAACGTTCCCTCCACGGCGAGCGTCGCCGACGTGAGAACCGACGCGTGGAGCGCCGGAAACAGTCGCTCTGCCAGGATCTCCCCAACGTGAATCGGCGAGGCGGTGAGGACGACGTTGCCCCGCCCACGAAGCTCCATCCCGTAGACCGTATCGAGGGCGTCTCGGGCCCAGACGGCCTCGAGGGCGTGGCGCAGCCCCTCGGCCCGAAGTCCCACCCCCTCCCGCGCTCCCCCGTGCTCTCCCGAGCCCGTTTCCCTCGTGACCTCGGAGAGCGCGCGAGACAGAAGCGCCCATTCCTCGTCGAGCCGCGGACCGCCCTCGGCGGGGGGAAGAAACGGAACACGACCGACGGCGGAGCGGAGGGCCTCTCGGATCGGCTCGAAAAAGGCGGCCGCCGCCTCGCGGAGGAGTGCCGCCCCTCCCCCGCCGGTGACCGCCCCTCCCGAGGCGGCCGCGAGTCTTTCGGCGTCTCGCGCGAGATCCTCGATCTGCGCTGCGGATGCCTGGACGCCGAGGAACTGGGTCGCGATCTCGTCGAGGAGATGGGCCTCATCGAACACCACCGTGTCGTAATCGGGAAGCACCGATCCGAACGGACCGCGCACGGCGAGGTCGGCGAAGAAGAGGTGGTGATTGACCACCACGATCTTCGCCCGCTCGGCCTCGCGGCGGAGGCGGGTCAGGAAGCACCGCTCGTACTCCGGACAGTTCGATCCCGCGCACGTCTCTGCGCGCGCGTTGACGTCGCGCCAGAACCGGAGATCGTCGGGAAGTTCGGCGATCTCGGCGCGATCCCCCGTCTCCGTCTCCCGTGCCCAGCGCGCCAGTACCGGAAGGAATCGGGCTTCCTCTCGAATCTCGAGGAGGGGCTCCCGCTCGAACTCGGCCCACTTCGTTCGACAGAGATAGTTGTCCCGCCCCTTTACGAGGCAGGCGGAGACCCGGAGTCCCGCCCGCTCCCGCAGGAAAGGGAGGTCTTTCCGGTAAATCTGGTCCTGGAGGTTCTTCGTCCCCGTGGACACGATCACCCGGCGCCCGGAAAGAACGGCGGGAACCAGGTACGCGAGGGTCTTGCCCGTCCCCGTCCCAGCCTCGACGAGGAGCGACCCGCCGTCCCGGAAGATTCGCGCGACGGCCGCCGCCATCTCCCGCTGGCCGGGACGGGGCTCGTAGGAGGGGTGGGCCCGGGCGAGGGCGCCCCCCGGCTCGAAGAACGACGCCGCCTCGCCGCTCACGCTCTCGCGGCGGAGAGGCGGTCGGCGTAAAGGGGGAACCGGGAGACGAGCGCGGCCACCTCGTCGCGGATCTTCGCGAGGGCATTCCCGTCCTCGCGCGCGTCGAGCGCCCGGGCGATCAGAGCGGCGACCGCCGGCATCTCGGCCGCACCCATCCCGCGCGTCGTGATGGCGGGGGTCCCGATCCGCAGCCCGCTCGCGACCATCGGGGGATTCGGGTCGAACGGGATCGTGTTCTTGTTGACCGTGATCCCCGCCGTTTCGCACGCTTTCTCGGCGACCTTGCCGGTGATCCCTTTCGAGAACACGTCCATCAGGAAGAGGTGGTTATCGGTCCCGCCGGAGACGATCCGATACCCCTCGCGGGCCATCGCATCGGCGAGCAATTTCGCGTTCTCGAGCACCCGGGCCTGGTAGTCGCGGAAGGAGGGTTGCTGCGCCTCGAAGAAGGCGACCGCCTTTGCCGCGATGATGTGGACGAGCGGCCCCCCCTGAACGCCGGGGAAGAGGACCTTGTCGAGGTCCTTCGCGTACTCGGCCTTGCACAGGATCAGTCCGCCGCGTGGGCCGCGCAACGTCTTGTGCGTCGTCGTCGTCACGAAATCGCAGTGGGGAACGGGGCTCGGGTGCATCCCGACCGCGACCGGACCCGCGATGTGGGCGATGTCGGCCATCACCTTCGCCCCGACCGATCGCGCGATCGCGCCGATCCGCTCGAAGTCGAGAATCCTGGGGTAAGCGGAGGCTCCGCAGACGATCAGTTTTGGCCGCTCCCGCTCCGCGAGCGCCGCGAGGGCGTCGTAGTCGAGCCGCTCGTCCTCCTTGCGGACCCCGTAGGGGACGAAGCGATAGAGCTTCCCGGAGAGGTTGAGCGGGTGGCCGTGTGTCAGGTGGCCTCCGTGGGAGAGGTCCATCCCGAGCACGGTGTCGCCGGGAGAAAGGACCGTCATGTAGACGGCCTGGTTGGCCTGGCTTCCCGAGTGCGGCTGCACGTTCGCGTGCTCGGCCCCGAACAGGGCCTTCGCGCGGTCCCGTGCGAGCCTCTCGACGACGTCGGTGAACTCGCACCCACCGTAGTACCGCCGCCCGGGATACCCTTCGGCATACTTGTTCGTAAAAACGCTGCCCGCGGCTTCGAGCACCGCTTCGCTGACGAAGTTCTCGGAGGCGATCAGCTCCAGCCCCCGGGCTTGGCGTTCGGTCTCGTGGAAGATCGCCTCCGCGATCTCGGGGTCGACCTCGCGCAGGGTGCGGACCATCGGGTTCATTTCGGTCTCCTGTCAGCAGCCCGACCGGGACTCGCCCGGCGCCGCCGATTCGATGTGATGAATTTTCTCGACGCGCTTCGTGTGACGCCCCCCCTCGAAGCCGGAGCGCAGGAAGGTCCCGACGATCTCGTCCATGAGTCCCGGACCGATCACCCGAGCCCCGAGGCAGAGCACGTTCGCGTCGTTGTGCTCTCTCGCGAGCCGCGCGGAGTACGGATCTCCGCAGACCGCGGCGCGGACCCCCCGGATCTTGTTGGCGGTGATACTCATCCCGATCCCGCTCCCGCAAACGAGGATGCCGGCGTCGGCCTCCCCCGCCGCGACGAGCCGCGCGACCCGCACCGCGTAATCGGGGTAATCGACCGATGCGGTACCGTGGGCCCCCACGTCGTCGACGTCGTGCCCGAGGGCGGCGACCGTCCGCTTCACGTGCTCTTTCGCGCCGTACCCGGCGTGGTCCGATCCGACCGCGATCTTCACGTTCGTTCCTCCCGGCGCAATTGCTCCGCGCTGGGGATCGGCACGGCCCCGATCCCCAGCAACCGCGCGTACTCGCCCAGAGCGTAGGCGTCGGTCATCGCCGCGAGGTGATCGGCGAGGACCCTCGCGAACCGCGGATCCGACCGCCACCTCCGCGCGACCTCTTCCCGCGTCGGACGGGGAAGATCCCTGAAGTATGGCACGCCCGCGGTTTCCCTGAACCGGAAGAGAACGTGGTCGTCGAGGAGAGCGGGGTCGGCCCAGTACGCCGCGAACAGGCCGAGCACCGCGCGCCGCCCCGTCGCCTCGACGCGGTCGGCTGGGGCGCCTCGGTGGACTCGCCCCTCGACGAACCCCTCGAGGTCCTCGAGGAGGCGCATCGCGGCGGTCGTCATGGCGATCTCGTTTCCACCGAGGATGCTGTCCCGCTGCGCGTGGAAGTCCCCCGCCCCGACGATCCGGGTCCGCTCCGCCCACTTCCGGAGCGACGCCTCCGCCCCGAGAATCACGCCGGTGACAAGGAGGTGGGTGAGCCCCCGGTGGATCGCGTTCGCCTTGACGAAGCGGCCGCTCCGTTTCGGCCAGCGCGCTCCGATCTTCCGTCGCAGCTCCCGGACGGCCTGGATGCGTTCGACGTCGGCAACCGCCACCGCTCCCGCCTGGAGGGCGTCGTCGAGATCGTCGAGAACGCTGGCGATCCGGTCGGAGAGCGCCACCACTTGGGCCTCCAAGGGAGGCGGAAGGCCGGCACGAACGCCAACCAGTTCGTCGCCTGGAAACGCTCGCGGGGGACCGCTCTTGAGGATCCCCTCGCGGACGTCGTCGGTCAAGTTCAGGCCCGGATGATCGTAGCGCTTTTCGAGACGGTCGACGACCCGAAGGCCCTGCCAGCACCGCGCGAACCCGCCGAGATCGCCGTGGCACGGCCCTCCGTGACCGTCGCGGCGTCCGGAGAGCAGGTCGTCGAGGGCCCGTTCTCCCGCCGAAGCGAAGGGGGGCTGGCCGAGATCGTGGGCGAGCGCGATGGCCTCCACGAGGTCCTCGTTGAGGCGGAGCGCCCGCGCGATCGTCCGGGCCATCTGGGCGACTTCGAGGGTGTGGGTCAGACGGTTCCGCCGGTGGTCCTCGTACGCGGGTAATAGTCCCGCGACCGCCTTCTGCCTGAGGCGGCGAAAGGCCCGCGAGTAGACCACGCGGTCGCGGTCGCGCTGGTACGCCGTCCGGTAGTCGAAGGCGCGCCCTTCATCTTCGAGGGGGTAGCGCCGCGTCGCCCGAGCCGATCGGGCGGCATACGGGGCGAGACGCGAGTCTTCCTCGCGTTCGAGCGCCAGGCGCATCGATTCGGCCACATCCGCGATTATGCACGACGTCGCGGGCGGGGACCCTGGGTTGCCGGACCGCCGGCCCGGCTCTACGTTTCCAGGCGGGAACCGCAGTCCCGGGAGGACGCGCCATGGCGATCACGATCGACCAAGACCTGTGCGAAGGGACCGGCGTCTGCGCCATGGTCTGTCCCGAGGACGTGATCGAGTTCGCCTCGAGCCGCCCGACGATCGTCCGCAACGAGGCCTGCACGAACTGCTGGATCTGCGTGGAACACTGCGTCTCCGGCGCGATCGAGGTCGACTGAGCCAGCAGCCGCCCTTCCAGAAACTGTCGAGAGCCCCCCGGTCCTTCGCTCACAACGTGACGCGAATCGTGGGGATGCGGGGCGTGGGTGCGCGCGGACGCGGGT
>CAZVOE010000013.1:25721-40625 GCA_964628935.1 uncultured Acidobacteriota bacterium | reverse complement strand
TGAACGACGCCGACGCCGACGGGGTGTGCGGGAACGTCGACAACTGCCCCGCGGTGGCCAATGCCGACCAGGCCAACGCCGATGCCGACTCCCTCGGCGACGCCTGCGACGCGTGCCCGGCCGATCCGCTGAACGACAGCGACTCGGACGGCGTCTGCGGCAACGTCGACAACTGCCCCGACGTGTACAACCCCGGTCAGGAGGACGGCGACGAAGACGGAACCGGCGACGCCTGTGAGACGACCTCCGAGGTCGTCGTCCTTACCGAGGTGCACTACGACCAGTCGAGCACTCAGCAGGAGTTCATCGAGATCCTCGTGGTCTCGGGTCCCGCCGACCTCACCGGCTGGAGCGTGAGCGACGGCGAGGACGTCACGCTCACGTTCTCGACCTCGGACCCGCAGTTCCCGTGCTCCGAGCCGTTCGTTGTGGACACGGCGGAACGCATCGTCGTCTGGCAGGGCGCCGGAACCGCCGTCTGCTCGGGCCCCGTCCGCGAGATTTTCCTCAACCGGACCGGGTTCTTCCCTCGCGCCGGTGACGACGTGACCCTCCGCGACGCCTCGACCGCGTGCCGAGACTACGTGGCCTTCGAGACCGGCGTTCAGGTCGGCCCGCTTCCTTCCGGCTGCGCTTGGACCGGCCCGAACCCCTCGAACGGCGATGTGGAAGGGACGAGCCTTTCTCGCTTCGACGGCTCCCCCCTCGTCGACACCGACACCGGCCTCGACTGGGAGGCCTCCGGCGCGACCACGACGATCGGCCCGCGCACCCCCGGCCAGCCGAACGAGCCAGCGTTCGTCGATTCAGACGGCGACGGCATCCCCGACGTCTCGGACAACTGCCCCAGCGTGTCGAACCCCGGCCAGCAGGACGCCGATTTGGACGGGGACGGGGACGCCTGCGACAACTGCCCGGCCGTCGCGAACCCGACGCAGGCGGACTCGGACGCCGACGGCGCGGGCGACGCCTGCGACGCTTGCCCGAACGATCCGGCCGACGACGCCGACCTCGACGGCGTTTGCGGCGATGTCGACAACTGCCCGTTCGTCGGGAACCCGGGCCAGGAAGACGAGGATGCGGACGGCGTCGGCGACATCTGCGACCCCTGCCTCGGAGATCCGTCGAACGACCAAGACGCTGACGGCGTCTGCGGCGCGGACGACAACTGCCCGACCGTTCCCAACCCCGACCAGGCCGACACCGACCTCGACGGGATCGGCGATGCCTGCGACGCCGGCCCGGGGGTCGTCCTCCTCTCCGAGGTCCACTACGACCAGTCGACGACCCAGCAGGAGTTCATCGAGATCCTCGCCGTTGCGGGGCCGGCCGACATGACCGGCTGGACCCTCTCGGACGGTGAGGACCTCACCCTCACCTTCGACACCTCCGATCCGTTCTTCCCGTGCGCCGAGCCGTTCGTTCTCGATTCCGGCGACCGGCTCGTCGTATGGCAGGGCTCGGGAATCTCGGTTTGCGTCGGTGCGGTCCGCGAGATCTTCCTCGGCCGAACCGCATTCCTTTCCCGGTCGGGGGACGACCTCACGCTCCGCGACGCGGCGTCGCTCTGCCGCGATTACGTGGCCTTCGAAACCGGGACGCAGGTCGGCCCCCTCCCGTCGGGTTGCGCGTGGACCGGCCCGAACCCCTCGAACGGCGACGTCGAGGGGACGAGCCTCTCGCGCTTCGATGCAGCGCCGGTCGTCGACACCGACACCGGAGCCGACTGGGAGCGATCCGGGGCGACGACGACGACGGGGCCGTCGTCCCCGGGCCAGCCGAACGTCCCGAGTTTCGGCGACCTCGACTCGGACGACGACGGCGTGACCGACCTCGACGACAACTGCCGTTACGTCGCGAACCCCGGCCAGGACGACGCCGACTCCGACGGAATCGGCGACGCCTGCGACATCTGCCCGCTCGTGTCCGACCCGGCGCAGTCGGACGCCGATTCCGACGGCCTTGGCGACGCTTGCGACGCTTGCCCGAACGACCCCCTGAACGACGCCGATGCCGACGGGGTTTGCGGCGACGTCGACAACTGCCCCTCGTTGATGAACCCCGGCCAGGCCGACGAGGACTTGGACGGCGTCGGGAACGCGTGCGACCTGTGTCTCGGCGACCCCGGGAACGACCCCGACGCCGACGGGATCTGCTGGGCCGTCGACAACTGCCCGACCGTCTTCAACCCCGACCAGGCCGATCAAGACCTCGACGGAACGGGGGACGTCTGCGAGGCCCCGGTCGTCGCCGACATCCCGCTCGTCGACCAGGACATCCGCAGCGACGGCGAGGACCTGGCGCAGCACCGGCAGCAGCCGTCCTCCCGCGTCGGCGTCCGGAACGGCGTTCGCTACCGCACCCTCGCTTGGTTCGACCTCTCCGCGATCCCGCAGGGCTCGAGCATCGTCTCCGTCACCGTCGTTTACCACACGACGAGCGGCGACCCCTTGAACATCGACCAGAACGGCGACACCCCTCCGTCGGACGGGCCGATCACGGTCGAGATCCGGGAGATGCTGAAGCCCTGGAACTACGACGAGCCGCTCACCTACCCCTACGATCTCGGAGACAACGAGAAGCCGGTCGAGGCCGACGAGACGACGTGGAGGTACAACCTCTACCCCAGTCAGTGGGAGCAGGCCGGCGCGAACGGCCCGACGGACTCCGGCCCCGCCCTCGCGACGATCACCGTCACGTCCGACCTGGACGCCCGGTTTGAGTTCTCCTCCTCCGCCCTCGCCGACATGGTGCAGCGGTGGGTGAGCGGGACCGCCCCGAACCACGGTGTGATGCTTCGCGCCATCGACGCCGAGGAGGCGTCGTCGACCAGCAACCGCAAGATCCTCTGCGGCAAGGGATTCCCTCTCGAGACCTCGACAGGGCTCTCTCAATCGGAGGCCGAATCGCACCGGCCGTTCGTGCGCGTCGAGTACCATCTGCCCTGATGCTCCCCCTCCTCCTCGCCGCGGCGGCTCTCGTCTCTTCTGCGGCCGACCCGGCGTGGCTCGAAGGCCCAGGCGGCGCCCCGCTCTTCGTCTGCGGCCTGGGAGACCCCGAGGACTTCCTCTACCGCCGCGACCAGGAGGCGATCGTCCGGAGGCTCGCGGAGACGGGGGCGAACGGGATTTACTTCCAGGCGATCCGTTCTCACGGCGGGGACGGCCCCCGCACCCACAACCCCTTCGTCGGAAACGACCCGAGGCGCGGCCTCGACCGCGAGGTCCTTTCGCGGTGGCACGAACGGCTCCGGACCCTGGACGCCGCCGGGGTCGTCGCCTGGTTTTTCGTCTACGACGACGGGGCCTGCGTTTGGGGGTGCGACCGCGCGCGCGACCATGCCGTCCCACCCGAGGAGGAGGCGTTCCTTCGCTCGCTCGCCGCCGCCTTCCCCGACGCGCCCCGGCTGATCTGGATCGTCGCGGAGGAGTATCAAGAGCGGTTCTCTCCACAGCGAGTGGCAGCCATCGCGCGGGTTCTGCGGGAGGCCGACCCGCTCGGGCGACCGGTCGGAGTCCATCAACTCCCCGGCCTCTCGTTCGACCTCGCGGGCGACCCGTCGTCCACGGTCTTCGCGATGCAGTACGGGAACGCCGAGTCGACCGCGCGGGACCTCCACGACGCGGTCGTGGAGGCCCGACGGCTCGCGGAAGGCCGATACCACGTCACGATGTCCGAAATCCCTTACAAGGGGCTGGGTAACGGCGAGGAGGCCCGCCGGAAGGTCTGGGCGATGGCGATGGGAGGGGCGTACGTCCTCGCGAACGGCTGGGACGGGGTCACGACCCCGCGCGCCCGGCTCCGCGAATGCGCCCTCATGGTCCGCTTCTTCGAGGAGGCGGACCCGCGGGGGCTCGCCCCCCGGGACGACCTCGCCTTGGGGGCGACCGAGTACGTCCTCGCGGCCGAGGACGGGCGGAGGGTTGCGTACGCGTCCTCGGCCGGGCGCGGGAGGGCGATGGGGCTCCGCGGCCTTGAGCGGGGGCGATACGATCTCCTGTGGCTCGACACGGTTACGGGAATCCGGGCGGTCCGGAAGGGGCTCTCCGCGGAAGGGGACGCCCTGTGGAGCGTCCCGGTCACGATCGGTGCGGAGGCCGCCCTCCTCGTGCGGCCGAGCCCGGAGAACGGGGATTGAAACGGCCGCTCCACATCGTCTACGTCGTCCAGTACTTCAACCTCCCGTCGGAGCCGGGAGGGGGGCGCGCGTACCACTTCGCGACTCACTGGGCGAAGGCCGGCCACCGGGTCACGGTGGTGACGGGTACGGTGAACCACAAGACCGCGGAGGTCCCGGAGAAGTACCGGGGGCGGCTTTTCACGCACGAGACGCTCGAGGGAGTGACCCTCATCCGTTGCGCCTCGTCGTCCTCGATCCGGCGCTCGTTCGCGGGGAGGATCCGGAACTTCCTCGGCTTCGCGATCCTCGCGTCGTGGGCGGCGATGTTCCGAACCGGGAGGCCCGATGTCGTCTACGCCTCCTCGACGCCGCTGACGGTGGGGCTCCCGGGGCTCCTCGGCTCGCTCCGCTGGCGGCGGCCTTTCGTCTTCGAGGTGCGGGACCTCTGGCCCGAGTCGGCGGTGATCGCCGGGGTATTGACGAACCGCTGGGTCATCCGGGCGGCGACCGCGTTCGAACGGCTTCTCTACCGGCGGGCGGAGCGGATCGTGGCGGTCACTCGGGGGATCGAGGAGGGAATCGTCGGGTACGGCGTCCCGCGGGAGAAGGTGGTCTTCGTCCCGAACGGAGTGGACGACCTCGTCGGGGTGGAGGCGGTACCCTCCGCCGCCCGCGGGGACGGAGTCTTCCGGGTCGTCTACGTCGGCGCGCTCGGCCGCTGGAACGGGAATGAAACGCTCGTCGCGGCAGCGGGGTTACTCCGGGACGACGCGGGGATCGAGTTCGTCGTCGTCGGGGACGGGGACCAGAGGCGGGAACTCGAAGAGCAGGCGCGGGCGTCGGGGGCTCGCATGCGCTTTCTCGGGGCGCTCCCGAAGGACCGCGCCGTCGAGGAGATCCGCGCGGCCGACGCCTGCGTGATCTGCACGTGGGACCACCCGTTCCACCGGATGGTCCTCGCGAACAAGATCTTCGACTACTTGGGGGCGGGCAAGCCGGTCCTCGCCGCCGCGCGGGGGGAGATGGAGCAGCTCCTCGCGGAAGCAGGAGCGGGGCTCGTCGTGGAGCCGGGGGACCCCGCGGCGCTCGCCGGGATCGTGAAAGCGATGCGCGACCTCCCCGACGCCGAGCGGGCGGCGATGGGGCGGCGCGGCCGGGAGCACGTCCTCGCGCACTACCGGAGGAGCGAATTGGCGGGGAGGGTGGAGGAGTTGGTCTTCTCGCTCATGGACAGGGGCTCGCGCTAGGACAATCGCGCGGCGCCCGGCAGGCGATACACCCTCGTGATCCCGTCGAGCCCCCTGTACGCCGGCTCGATCCCGAGAGAGTGAAGCCATTCGTCAAATCCGACCGGCAGGTTCACCACCGGGCCCTTCTTCTCCGTGACCGAGACGACCAACCACACATCGCCTCCGACGTGGCCCCGGATGACCGTCTCCAACGCCTCCACGGTGTCGAGGACTGGAACGCCGAGATTCCGATCCACGATCTTCCCATTCTTCGCCACGGCCATCCCGTCGTAGGGCGTTTTCCGCACCACGTAGTCGATCGGTCCCGCGTAAACGAACGTCCCCGGCCCGTCCCGTGCGACGACCAAGTCGCCTGGCATCCTGGTCGCGGCCACGAATTCCCCTGTGGTCTTCAAGTCGTAGTAGAAGTGCGACACGACGTCCGGGTTGCGCACCCGTCCCTGGTTGGAGCCATAGCGGAGATGAGAGGCGCCCCACGCCTCTCTCGGCGAGGATTGACCGGCGAGGAGGAGGGCGACACAAACCAGGAGCGCCGCTCGCCCCGCCAGGGTCCAATTCGATGACCGCGCCTCGAGTCCCGGGTACGAAGCAAGCAGCGCGTTCCCGATCCGGCGGAGGGAGACCACGAAGAGGAGAACGAAGAGCGGGTTCAGGTTCACCAGATACCGTAGCTGACGGTACGGACTCGCCACGAACCCCATGAGAACGAGAGGGGCGGCGAAGGCGGCGGCGAGGAAGAGCCCCGATCCGTCGTCCTCTGGTCGGAACGAATCCAGGAACAAGAGAACCGACCCCACAACGACGATTCCGAACATGACCGGGAATGCCGAGCCCAGCTCGAACCACCAGGGTTCCGGGACACCGAACACCATCGAAAGCCCGCGCTTCGAGAAAACCGGCGAACCTGCGCCCAGAGACGCTGCCGCCGCCATCAGGCCGAGGGTCGTGAACGCCGCCACCGCCGAAACGGCGAGCAAGCGCCGCACGGCGTCGCGTGGGCCGAGCGCGGTCCACCGGGCCCACCAGAAAGCCGCGAGCGAAGCGACCGCCGGCATGTTGATCGTTGTGCACACCGCCCACGCAAGAGCGGGAACCCACGCCCTCCCACACTTCCTGGTGCGCCGGTCCATCGCGAGGAGTCCTCCCGCGAGTACGGCGATCACGACAGCGCCGAACAGAACGGCCGCCCAAGGCGTACCCGCACTGTCCGCGACGAGGATCCGGGCATCGTCCAGCGTCAGGCCGCCCAGGCCGGGAATGCGCAAGGAGGTTTCGGCGAGCCGCGGCGGAACGGCGTGCGGGCCGCCGGCGGCCCACACGCGGCTGGACAGCTCGCGGAATCCAACCAGGGTCATCCCGAGGGAGACGATCGCCGTCCAAGTCCACCATTTCGCCGCGCGATCCACGTGAGGGAGGAGAAGCATCGCCAGATAGACCGCGGCGAGGGATGCCGCGAGGGGGTGCATGGTGGTGGCGAGGACGCCGATGACGAGCATCCACGGCCCCGCTTTCCGGTCCGCCTTCACGCCGAGCCTAAAGGCGAACCAGACCCCGAGCGTGAACAGCAGGATCGTCGGCGCGTACATCCGCGCCATGCGGGCGTAGAAGACGTCCCATCCGCTGAACGTGAGGACGAGGAGGACCGCGAGTGCCGTCCCCCGTCCGGCCACCTCACGGGCGAAGCGGTGGGCCACCCAGAGTCCGAGCAAGCCGAACAGGAGGCTGGGAAAACGGAGCGCGGCCTCCCCCGGACCGAAGATCCCCGCCGAAACGGCCACAACGCACGTGTAAAGCGGCGCACGGAGGTAGACGCCACCCGAGGGGTGGCGCGGCACGCCCTCTTGGAGGACTCCGTCCACGGAAAGTCGGGTCAGGTCCTCGTCGATCCACAAGCCCGGCTCGCCCAGCCCTGGGACGCGCAGCCCCAAGGCGATCAGGAAGATTGCCGCGAGGGCGAGACGCTCAAGAGTGTTTGCCCTCAAAGGTTAGGCCCCGCCGCGAAAACGCGGAAGAGGATTAGTTCCTGATCGCCCGCGTAGACGCCGAGCCGGGGCAGGCGGAGCGGGTCGGCGTTGCTCGACAGCGGGCGTGGGTTGGAGGTCACGGCGGTCCGGTATCCGGCGTCCTGCAACGCCGCTCTCACCGACGACTCGTTCCGCCCCCCTCCCCCGGGGTTCGGGTACGCGAAATGGAATATCTTCTCTCCCAGGATCTCCTCCAAGTCTTGCTTTCCTTCCAAGATCTCAGCCGCGACGCAGTTCCGCTCTAGACGGTCCAGGTGGGGGTGGCTCCGTGTATGCCCTCCGACCGCCATCCCCGCTCGCCGAAAGGCGAGAAGGTGTTCCGGACGCACGAAAGTTCCCTCGAGACCTTCCCCTCGAGGAACCCCGCATGCCATTGCGAACGCATCCATCGCATTCTCGCGCGCCCGCTCCGGCAGAGAGGAGAGACGGCGGGTGAGGTCGCGTCGAAGACGAGTGCGCTCCGCTTCACCGACCGGAACTTCGACTGCCCCGATGCCGGGGGCGGAGATCGAACCTGCCGGGAGACGGGGCACGAGCCTGCGCAACTCGGATATCCAAAAATACCGGCCTTGCTCGAGCGGCCGGGAGGTCACGTAGAACGTGGCCACCGCGCCCTCTTCGATCAGGATCGGGAGCGCGACATCGTGGTTGTCCCTGTAGCCGTCGTCGAAGGTGATCGCGACGCAGGGAGCGCCGCTCGGCCCGCCTCTCACGCGACGCAGGATCTCGTCCATGGGTACGATCTGGAAACGGCGCTTCAGAGCTCGGACCTGTTCGCGAAAACGTTCCCCAGTGAGAGAAAGTCCGGGGTCCGCATATCCCGCGACCACATGCGGATCCCCCACAGAGTGGTATCGGAGGATGATGGCCCGGGCGTCGCCTCCTAGGCACCGGCGGTAAAGAGCCGTGCGCCTGAGGTCGAGCGCCCAAGCCTTCCATCGCTCGAGAAGGGTCGCCATGGTAGAGGGCATTCTGCCACCGACTGGCGCCGATTCTCGCCGGCGAGGCGCCGGACTGTACAATTTGAGGCCACTGGAAAGGTCCATCGTAGTCACCGCCAGTTATGCTCCCGTCTGCCAGGGGGACCTCCCCGGCGGAACTGGAACGGACGGACCGGGAATTGACACCGAGAAGTGATCCTCCGGACTCTCACGGATGAGGTGGTGCGAGGTGGGCGGCTGGCTAGACAGAGCGGGTCAATGGAAGCGCCACCTTGTTGGCCGGTACGCACTCGTCCGTTCTTCGGGCGGCATTCTTCGAGTGGCGACGCCGCGGGGCGCAAACACTTCGTCACGCGCGACGCGCGTGTGCTCGAGCTGACCAAGAGGCTCCCGTGAGGCGCTATCGAAAGACCCTGATGGTGACGCTTCGGTATCCCCCGAGTTCGAGCACGGGAATCATCCGCACGCTCAAGTACCAAAAATATCTCCCGGAATTCGGGTGGATCGCCGACACCCTTACCGGTCTCCACCCGGGCGGCGCATCGAAGGTATCGGAAGAACCGGCCCACGAGGGACCCGGAAAGACCTACCGGATCGCTTTCCCCGACTTCTTCGATGGCGCCGGTCGTCACGTCGAGCACCGCGGTCAGTCCCCGAATCAGGCGAGCCGACGTGCAGTCTCCACCGCGCTACGCCGTTTCGCCGCCTACTTGCTCCTACCGGACTCTCAGGCCCTTTTTGCACCCGCGGCATTTCTCCGTTCCGAGGCTTTCGTCCGGCAATCCGAGGTGGTGTACGCGAGTGGGATGCCATGGAGCGGACTCGTTGCAGCCGCCATGCTGGTGATCCGGACCCCAAGACCACTGGTTCTCGATCTTCGAGACCCATGGATCGAACCTGGCGGAGTTCGCCACGACCGCTTTCGGAACTTCATCGAGACCCTCATCGAGGGCGCGACGCTGACGCGCGCGAGCGCCGTCGTGGTGACGGCCCACGGTCTCCGTGAGGACCTTCTGCGCCGACGCCCATCGCTCGCCGGACGTGTCCACGTCCTCCCGAACGGTTACGACGAGGAAGACTTTCAGGGTCCGCCAGCGTTGCCGCTCGGCCCTTTCGACGTGATCCACACGGGGATCTTTTACGGCACCAAAGGTCCCTCCGACTTGTTCGCCGGAGTTCGAATCTGGCTCACGCAGCACCCAAGGAGGCGCCGGGACGTTCGGCTTCGCTTGGTCGGACCGGTGCGAAGCTCCGATCGCGAGGCGGCGCTGCAGCACGGATTGGGCGATGTAGTCGTTTTCGAGCCACCTGTCCCCCATCGCGAAGCAGTCGCGAGGCTTAGAGCCGCGAGGGTGGCCGTCGCCGTCGATTTCGGACCGATCCAGGCCAAGACTCGGGTGCTCTCGAAAGTCTTCGAGTACATGCGTTCGGGGAAGCCCCTTCTCTTCTTGTCTTCCGGAGGCGACACGGAGGCGATCTTGCGAACCTGCCCACGCGCGGTGATCGTCCGCAAGGACGATCCACAGGCGGTCGCCGATGCGCTCGAGCGAATCGCGAGTCGTCCGGCACCGCCAGAAGAGTTCCGTCCGGAACCGTATACGTTGTCGTTTGAGCGGCGCGTGCTCGCCGGACGGTTGGCGGAACTCCTCGCTCAGGTCTGCCATCCACTTTCCGCACCTTTGAGGACTCCCCAAACGACGAACGTTTTGTCCGCTCGGTAGTCGTTCACGAAATGCACGGTCATTCCTGCAACGCGGAGAGAACGGACTCGAGAGAACACTTGGTATCCGGCTTTCACGTGAGCCTCGACCGAACGCCGATCCTCATGAAACATCGCGCAGAAGAGTGAGGATTTCCCCTCCTCGCGGAGCAGCCGTAGGAGTCCCGCGAGGTGCGCTCGAAAATAGCCGCGGCGCCGGCAGTCCTCGCGAACGAAATCACCGAACGACCACGCACCCCCCTCGCCGACGTCAAACGCAAACGCGTTTGTCCGGGAAACGTGGACGCGCTGGCCTGTGAGCCAGTTCATGCTGACCGGAGAGCCCGCGTCGAAACCCACGGCGCATCGGTGCCCTCGTGCGAACAACGACTCGAACGTCGCGCGCCGAGGGCGGACCGCAAGGAGCAAGTCCATTTCTTCCGGACCGACCCACCGAACCACGAACCGGGAAGAGGCGGTGGAGTCCCCCCGAATAGCGATCAACGTGGCGAACTCCCCGTCGTGCCAGCGAAACAACCAAGGGGGCCGTATCCCACGAAAGAGGCGTTCTCTCGCTCCACGCCAAATTCGTTTCATGTGCGTAGTGAACCACGTTCCACGGAGAGCCGTCCACTTCGATTGGTTCAACACGCGACGAATCCTCGAGCCGATCGGAAACATCCCCCCCTGTCGAGTTTGAGGCGAGGAACTATCAGGGGCACCAAACAACCGCCATGGGGGGCGGGAGTCAACTGATTCGGTCTCGGGAAGAGCCGGGGCGGTTCACTCCGACACATTCGCGCCAGACTTCGACGGTGGCGGCGATCATGGCCTCGAGGGAAAACTCGTCTTCGAGCCGCGGTGAGTCGCGTCGCACCGCTTCGCGGAACTCCCGCGAAGCGGCAATCACACGATGCGCCGCTTTCGCGAGATCGTCCGGGAGCCCGCTCTGGACCACGAAACCGGTTCGACCGTCGACGACCATCCGGCTGACATCTCCCACATCGGTCGAGACCACAGGCGTTCCCACCGCGAGGGCTTCGAGCACCACGTTCGGCGCCCCTTCGGAGTCCGATGTCAGGACGAGCACATCGGATTGAGAGAGCAGGGCCGGAACGTCATCCCGTGGCCCGACAAAATGAGTACGGTCGCCCGGACACGCCCCGAGAAGCGATCCGCGTCCGTCTTCGCCGAGTCCGCCGCCTACGAGCACCGCGTGCGCCGCGGGTACGGCCGCCGAAACGGCTTTCCACATGGACAGGAACCGCGGGACGTTTTTCACACGGGAGTTCTTCCCGACGTACGCGACGACCGGCACTCCTTCCGGGATGTTGAGCATCGCTCGATACGGAGTTTCTCCCGCTCGTCTCCTGAGGCCAACGAAATCGATGCCGTTTTGCACGACCCGGATTCGACCCGCCGGCACTCTAAACTTCCTCTCGACGAAGGCCGCCCCTCGATGTGAGTTCGCGAGTGCCCGATCGCAGGCGTAGAACATCCGGCGATAGATGAGCCAGCGCAACGGCCCCGGCTCGATCACGGTTCCGCGGATGGTCGGTAGTACCGTCGGCATTGAGTACCCGCGCGTCGCGAGGAACGCGTAACCCGACGCCAACAGGTGCACCGCATGAACCAGACCGATGCGATACCGCCTCAGTACACTCCGAAGTCGGAACAAACGCGTCGGGTCATAGCTCGACGTTCTCGGCAGTATTTCGAGTGGATAGCCTAGACCGCGGACGAGCTCCGCAAACGGGTGAACATCATCCGAAAGACAGACGACAGCCGTCGGGCGCCAGGGAGACTCGCGGAGCCCGCTGAGAAGCTCCAGGGTTTGCCGCTCGGCTCCGCCACGGCCCAATTGGGAAACGACCACGGCAACGCCGGTTGAGGGATGGTCCGAGGGCTTCCTGTCCAAGGTGAACGGATCTTACGTCATCCCTCCGGCGCACCTACCTGGTTTTCTGGTCCGTGCGCCGCACGCTGCCCGGCGCGGCCGGCGCGGAGGGTGACTGGCAACCCGTGACGTCGTAACCGCACTGAGATGAGCATTGGAGCGTCCCGGCTTCATAGCCAAGACTTTCGCAGGTCGCTCCTCCCAAGTTGGTTCCGTCGCACTGCTCTGAGCCCTCAATCACTCCGTTTCCGCACACCGCCCCTCCGGTCCCGCCGTACTCGTAGGCTCCCGCGTCCGGGCGATCGACCCGCGTGACGCCGTCGACATCCTTGCCGTCCGACGGAGCGTAGAGCGCTGACCCGAAGTTGATGGCTGGCGACCCTGATCGAAGGTCGTAGTCCGCCAAGCTGGAGTCGAGGTCCGAGCCGGAAGGGTTCACGAAGATCGACGAACGCGATGCTTTGATCGAGTGCGGATCCCGAACGCAGTTTGTGCACGTGTCGTCTGCGTAGGCCCTCCACTCCTCGACGCTATTGAACGCGGTATTGGGAGCCGGGTCGGGGCGATTGTGTGTAATGATCTCGTCGCTGTTGAAGTACACGTTGTAGTCCGTGTCGAAGCCACGAGCCCCAACTCGAGGATCCACACCATAGGGATCGTTGTAGCTGATCTTGGTCAGGTTCGAATTGAAGATGTCGACGTTCCATTGCCCGGTCGCGGTGCCGTCTCCACAGGAAACGGAACTGTCGAATTGCCCTTGGATCATGATGGTTCCGTCGATGGTCGCGTGCCTGATCAAGATGTTCTTCTGGCAATTGACCCAGTGCATTCCCTCTTGGTTGTTGTAGCAAACCAAGTTTTCGAGGGTACTGTCCTCGTACCGCTCATTGATCTTGCAGCCGTGGTTGTAGAAGCCGTGGCTCACGGCATTCCGAATCAAGTGGTTTTCTCCGCCGAGGGAAAGGCCTTCGTTGCCGCTGTAACACTCCAAACCACTCACCCTCGTTCCGTTTCCGCGGATCACGCAAGCCTGGGGGCTCGAAAAATCCGCCGTGCTGCTGCACGGATTCCCCGCGAGCCCACACCCCTTGTCTCGAACCCTTCGAATCATCTGCAAGAAGCGAGAGTTCTCGAGGACCATCCCCTGCGACTGAGAGGATCCTTTCGTGGAAAGCCCGATCCAGATTCCCGCGTGGTAGGAAACAACGTCCCGGATCTCGATACCAACGTTCTCGTCGCCGGCGTAGACGCGGCCACCCCCCAGCAGTCTGAGACCCTCAACCGTCGCGTACTTCGCCCGATCGAACCCAAACAGGTCCCCAGACGCACTCGCGAGCGGAGGATAGAATTTCACGGTAGAACCCGGGGTCATGTGACCATAGGGGTGGATCAAGTACTTGCTCGATCCCGAAGTGTGCACCCAGAATCCTTGTCCAGCCGGCGAATCCAGTGACGTGTCTGCGGTTCCGTCATCGTTGGCGTCGATGCTCGTTTCGGAACTCGCCGGCGTCAGGCAGATCGAGTGTCGATAAGATTGCTTGCGTCCGGATTCTGGCTCCATGTCGATTCTGCCGTCCCCCAACGTCTGAACAAAGCAATCCGCGACGTCCGCGGACGCTGAGTTCGTGGCTGCACCGGAAGGCACGGAACACTCGTACACGTATGTCGACCCTGTGCGCTTCGTACAATTGAGAGGTCCGGTCAGTTGAAATAAGACCGTCGTCGCATTCGAGCCCGCTCCGACGATTCGCTTCTTCGTGGAAGACGTACAGACGTCTGCGATCGTGATCTTGCTGTTCTCGAAGAAATCGCCGGGACCCACATTGCAGGTATCCCCGCAACGCGCCACACTTTCACACTTATAGATCGACTTGAAGGCGCAGTTGCCTGACGAACCGCCGGCATTCGTTTGTCCGTTGCAGGCGTCGTTTCCATCGGTCCGGACGTAGTACTCGACCGCCCCGACCGACCTCGCCGCGAGGAGCCCTACGAACCCAGCGGCCATCACATAGCGAAGAATCGGCATCCTACACACCTCCAGCGACCTGCGTGGTAGTGCAATAAACAGACCACGGGCCTCGCACGGAAACCCCAGCGAGCATAACTCACGGGCGACGCCGAAGCGATCGGTCGGTTACGAAACCGTACCGGTCATCCGGAAAACGACGGCACTTCTCGCTTCTCCGGCCCTTGTGCGACCGCCCTGAGAAACGCAAGGAGCCGCTCTTGATTTCGTTCGAGGTCGAGGTTGCGCTCCGCGACCTCGCGCCCGCGGCGGATGGCTTCGATCCGGCGCTCGTCGTCTCGAGCCGCGGATTCGAGTCGGTCGGCCAAACCACCGGCGTCGCCCACCGGGAAATAACTTCCCGCCCCAAGTTCTCCCAGCACCGCGCGATTGGCAGGAATGTCGGTGACAACGGGGAACGCCCCGGTAGCCAGTGCCTCGAAAAGGGAGGATGACGCCCCGTCGGTGCTTGAAGTGCTCACATACACGTCCGCCCAGCGAAGACACTCGACCACGCCGCTTCGGTCCAGAGTACCGAGAAATGCGACCCGATCTTCGATGCCGAGCTCCCGCGCCCGTCCCTCGAGACGCTCCCGCTCTGGGCCGTCCCCGACAATCCGGGCCTCGAAGCGGACGTTTCGAGCCGTGAGGATTCCGAGAGCCTCAACGAGCGTATCTACACGATAGAGCGGTTTCAGCCAGCGTAACGAGACGATCTTCAAAGGGCTCGACCGATCGCGCGGCTGGAGGTCTCGCATGGGAAACAGCCGCAGATCGATCCCACGCGGCTGCACGAGAATCCTCGACGCCGGGTATCCGAATGCCCCGATTCGATCGGCCACGTGCGGTGCCCACGCGAGGATTCCCCGGCATCGCCGGAGGACGAAGCGCAGGGTCAGCCGGATGCGCAAGCGCTGGATAACCGTGTCAAAACTGTCCTCCAGGACGTCGCCCCCCGCGGCGGCGCC
>CAZVOE010000013.1:0-25711 GCA_964628935.1 uncultured Acidobacteriota bacterium | reverse complement strand
GGGGGGGGGGGGCGCCGACGAGGGGGCTCGCGCCCGAAAGTGCGCCCAAGAGACCGTAACTGCTTAGATAATAGGCGACGACGACGTCGATGCCCCCGCTTTGGACGGTCCGGCGCGCCGTGGGGAGCGCCTCGAACAGTCGGAGGAACGAGGTCGGCCCGAAGTGGGGATTTCTCGTCAGAGGCACGACCTCGACCCCTGGAATCGGCTCTGAAGCATGCATGCTCGCGAGCCGGACGGAGTGGCCCCGTTCCGCGAGGTGCGCCGTCCAGCGGGCCACGTGCGGAGACGACCCTGGCCCCAGGAAGACGAGCGACAGCGGGGCTTGCGACGAATCGGGGTCCTCCATGTGGGCTACGGTACCATTCAGCAGGAAAGCCGGCTTACCGGAACCTAGATTTCGGTGGCGCGGGGCCGATTCCCCGGGAGGAACCGCATCGTGGAAAGCCACCTGCTTCGCACGTCGTACGAGATCGCACCCCTCGCCGCATCGTGGGACGACATGCCCGCCTCTCGGCACGATTGCGCGGACATCTTCGACTCGTTTGCCTGGTTGAACGCCTGGGAGGGGAGCCGACGGGATCGCGATTCTCATCCCCTCCACGTCGTCGTGGCGATGGATGGAGATGCGCTCGTGGGAGCGCTGCCCCTCGTGAATCGAGGTCGGTCCGGTTTTGAGGAGGCCGGAGTCGGCTTCCGGCCGCGGTACCGGCCGTTGCTTCACGGGGGCTACGACTCCGAACGCGTATCGGATGTCCTCGTGGAAGGGCTGAGGCGCGCGGAGATCCGAGATCTTCGCCTCGTCGCGATTCCGGAGCATGGTCTCTCCTTCCACGCGCTCACCCGGGCTCTCGGGCGAGGGGGCTACCGCGTCTCCGACTGGCCTGGGGCGGTGGAGTACCTGTCTCCTTCCGACGGAACGTGGGACGGGTTCCGCGGCCGGTTCCGACATATCGACGAGCAGTGCCGAAGACGCGCCAGGAAACTCGCTGCGCTCGCCCCCGTCTCCATCGACTGCATCCGCCCCGCGGCCGATGGTTTCCCGATCTACCTAGACGTCCACCTCCGCAGCTGGAAGGGGCCGCTGTCCGAACCGTGGCGGAGCTTTCGAGGGCGTTTCCTCGAAGGCTGCCGCAATCGAGACTGGGCGCGCCTTTTCGTCCTTCGGTTGGGCGGTCTTTCCATCGCGGTGCATCTTTGGTTCGTGGTCGGCCAGAACGCAATCTGGTACTCCGGCGCGTACGACGACCGGTTCGCGGCGTTGAGTCCCGGCATGGTGCTCCTGTGGGAGTCGATTCGCCGGATTCACGACACCGGGCGCATCGCATGTGTCGACTACCTGCCTGGAGGGACGCCTTTGAAGGAGCGACTCGCCCCGGTCCGTCCTCGGCTCCACACACTCCACGTGTCTCGAAGCCGCCTGTCGATCGCGATCCGTGGCGCCGGGCGGCGCGCCCGAGCCACCTACCATCGATTTCGACGATCGGGCAGAAGAAGCTCGGACGAACGGCCCATGGCCAGCTCTCGCGCGGTGGCATTCGTCGCCTTCCGCAGCGTCGCCGGGGAGCTCTCTCCGCGAAGCGCAAGGCCGCTCGCGCTGAACAGCAAGGTCGAGTCGTTCCTGGCCGTGAGCGGGGGGTTCCGGAGTCTCCAGGCGATGACGGCCGATTGGGGACCCGAAGACCGCTGGTGGACCGTCGACGGCGAAGCGGGGGAAGTTGTTGCGTTAGTGCGGACCGGAGGTGCCGGGGACGCTTTGGTGGGGATCGAAGCGATCCTCTTGCCTCTCTGTGGGATCACGGCTGTGCAGGCTCTCGCGGCTGTCGCACGAGCCGCGGGTGCCCCGATTCGTTTCGCCGAACGCGCCGAGAACGGCCTGCCCGGGAACCCGCTGGTCGTTCGCGAAAGTCCGATCCCTTGGCCCCGCGCCTGACCGCCACGAATCGCCCAATCGTAGGAGATGCTAGGCTCCGAAGGTGAGTTCCGGACGTTCGATCCCCGTCGTCATGTTCCACTCGGTTGCCGACGACCGGGAGGGCCGACCCGCCGCCTTCACGCTTTACGCCGGCGTCGCGGAGTTCGAGTCCTATCTTGCCTACCTGAAGCGCAGGCGCTGGGTGACGATCACCCTCCAGGACCTCCACGACGCCCAATCCGGACGAAAGACTCTCCCCCCTCGCTCGATCGTCCTGACGTTCGACGACGGCTACCTCGACAACTGGGTCGTCGTCGCCCCGCTCCTGCGGAAGTACGGCTTCACCGGAACCGTCTTCGTCCCCTCCGACTTCGTCCAGCCCGGAGAGACCCCCCGCCCCACCCTCGAGGAGGTCTGGTCGGGGAAGCGCTCCGCCGCCGACCTCGAGATGTTCGGCTACCTGAACCGGGGCGAGATCCGCGAACTTGCCCGAACCGGCGTCCTCGACGTGCAGTCCCACGCGCGCTCCCATACCTGGCTTCCCTCCTCCGACGAGGTCGTGACCTTCCACCGACCCGGTCTGTCCGTGAGGCGCTACCTCCGTTGGATGTGGTGGAACCGGTACCCCGACCGGAAGCCCTTTTGGTTTCAAAAGATCCGCCACGAGGACCTGCCGTGGGGGACCCCCGTCTTCCGGAACGACCTCGCCCTCGCGGGCCGAGCGTTCGTCCCCCACGCCGACCTCGAAGCGCGGCTCGTCCGCCACGTCGCCGAACGGGGAGGACCCGCGTTTTTCGAACGCCCTGACTGGCACGAGGCCCTGACCGCGGAGGTCCACCTCTTCCGGAAACAGGTCGGACCCGCGGCGACCCCGGAATCGGAGGAGGCCTACGAGCGCCGCCTCCGCCACGAAATCGAAGGCTCGCGACGAGTACTCGAGGACTTGACCGGCCGCCCCGTCCGGTTCCTCTGCTGGCCGAACGGCGGGGTCTGCGACGACGCCTTCCGGATCGCCCTCGAATCGGGGTACCTCGCGACGACGATCCCCTCGCGGATGGCGCGCGGAGGGAACCGTCCCGGCGACGCGGCACACCAGATCCGGCGAATCGGGAGCACCCCCTTCTTCCACGGGAAGGCCATCTGGCCCAAGACCGTGTCGTTCGCGATGCAGGTCGAGCGCGCGCGGGGAAGCCGGATCATGAACGTCCCGATCAAGGCGATTTGGGTCTATCGCCGGCTGTTCCCGTACCGGCGTCCCGTCGAATCGGAGATCTGAGGGTGCTGCCGATCCTCGTACGCACCATGGACCGCGCGGTCGCCGCAGGTACCGGCCGGAAGTACCCGGCCTACCTGCGCGAAGCGCGGGCGATGGAACGGTGGAGCCGGGACGATCTCGAGACGTGGCAGCGCGGAAAGCTCGCGGCCCTTCTCGACCACGCCCGTGCCCATGTCCCGTACTGGGAAAAGACGCTCGACGCTTCGGGATCCGAGTTGGCCCAGCCGGAACGCTTTCGCGAGATCCCGTTCCTCACGAAGGACCTCTTCGCGGAGCAGGGGACGGCGCTCGTCGACAGACGACCGCGGAAAGGCCGGCTCACCAAGTCGTCGACGGGAGGATCGACGGGAAAGAACATCTGGTTCCTGCTCGATCTCGAAACCCACGACCGCCGCCGCGCGGTCGCCCGGCTGACCGACTCCTGGGAGGGGGTTTACCCCGGGACGCGGACGGCGACCCTCTGGGGCTCCCCGCTCGACGCGGACCCGTCCCGCCTTTCCCGGTTGTACGACGCCCTCGCGAACCGGATGCTGCTTTCCGCGTACGGAATCGACGACGCCAAGATGGCGAGCCACATGGAACGCCTGCTCGCCTTCCGTCCCGAGATCGTCATCTCGTACCCGTCGATTCTCCTCCACTTCGCGCGGCGGATGGGGAAGGACCGTTGCCGCTCCCTCTCGGTGCGCCGGATCTTCACGTCCGCGGAGGCCCTCTACCCGGCCATCCGGGATGAGCTGCAAGATCTCTTCGGCTGCCCCGTCCGAAACCGCTACGCCTCGCGCGAGTTCGGGATGATCGCCGCGCAGTGCCCCGAATCGGACTGCCTGCACGTGATGGATCCACGGTTGCTCGTCGAGTCGATCGAGTTCGAGGGAGTCCCGGAGCTGGTCATCACCGACCTCGACAACCGGGTTCAACCCTTCATCCGGTACCGGATCCACGACTCCGCCCGAATCCTCTCCGGCCCCTGTCCCTGCGGCCGTCCGTTCACCCGCCTCCAATCGGTCGAGGGACGATCGCTCGACGTCGTCGTCACGCCGACGGGAAGGGCCTTCGGAGGGACGTTCTTCACGCTCGTCCTCAGGCCCCCCGATCGGTCGGTCGAGCAGTTCCAGGTCATCCAGGAGGCGAAAGAGCGCGTCCGCGTCCTCGTCGTTCCCGGTCCCGGTTGGTCCGACGCGCGGAGCGCCGAGATTCGGGCGAAGATCGAAAGACAACTCGACGGCGTCGAATGTCGGATCGAGACGGTGCCGGAAATCCCCGTGCTCAAGTCGGGGAAGCGCCGGCTCGTCGTCGGTCTCGACGGGACCGGCGCGCCGTGATCGGCTCGCCCCCTACCGTCCTCCTCGTCACCGGTAGCCTCGGACCCGGTGGCACCGAGATCGCCGTCTACCGGTCGGCCCTCGGACTTCGAGCGCGCGGCCGATTCTCCCCTCGCGTCGCCGTTCTCGGAACAGCGGACGCGATGGGAAGGGAGCTTCGAGCGGCAGGGGTGCCCGTCGACGAGTTGGCCGCTCGCGGACGGATCTACGGACCGGCGGGCGTCGGAGCGGTCCGACGGCTCCGCGCGATTCTTCGCGGTTCGGGAGTGTCGATCATCCACAGCTTCCTCTTCGACGCCGACTTCGTCGGGGCGATCGCCGGACGGCTGGCCGGTGTCCGTGTGATCACGACCCGACGGGCGATCAAGCGCGGGAAGAGCGCCCAACTCTTCGCTTACCGTCTCACGAACCGGTGGGCCGCTCGAATCGTCGCAAACTCGGAAGAGGTCCGGAGGTTCACCCTCGCGGCGGAGAAAGCGCCTCCCGAAAAGGTGTTGAAGATCGCGAACGGGATCGAGATCGCTCGGATCGCCGCGGGGAACGGAGCCCGGTTTCGGGCCGGACTCGGCCTTTCGAATTCGACCTTCGTGATCGGGTCGTCGGGAACGGTCAAGCCGGTCAAGGGGCAGGATGTCCTCTTGGAGGCATGCCTTCCGTTGCTGCGGGAGCACCCCCGCGTCGTGGTCCTCGTGGCGGGGTCGGTCGATTCGAGCTTCGCCCGCGCTCTCCGCGAGCGCGCGGCAGCGGAAGGGGTCGAAGACCGCTTCCGTCTCCTCGGGAATCGAGAGGACGTCCCGGACTTCCTGGCAGCGCTCGACGTCTTCGTTCTTCCCTCCCGCTCCGAGGGGATGAGCAACGCCCTGATCGAGGCGATGGCGGCGGGACGGCCGTGCGTGGCGACACGGGTCGGCGGGAACGCGGAGGCGCTCGCCGAGGGAGGCGCCGGAAAGATCGTCCCGCCGGAAAGCCCGGAGGAACTTCGAGGGGCGATCGCTGGGCTTCTGGCTGATCCCGTTTCGCGGGCGACGCTCGGAAACCTCGCGCGAGAACGGGCGGCGAGAGAGTACGATCTGACGGTCATGCTCGAGCGGACGGAGCGGGTCTACACGGAAGTGCTCGCCGCAGGGACCGAAAGGCAGTGAGCCAACGAAAGGAGCTGGGCGTCCGCGACTCCGTCGTGGTCGTGATGGCGAGCCAGCTCTTCGGGATCCTGGCGCTCGTCGGAGTCCCCCTCGTCCTCACGAACCTTCTCGATCCCGAGGTTTACGGCGTCTACGCGCAGTTCCAGCTTCTCCTCCAGACCTTCCTGATCTTCGCCATCGCCGGTTTCCCGGAGGCGTTGGTGTACTTCGTCGCGCGGAGGCGAGGCGCAGCGGCAGACCTACTGCTCGGCGCATTGATCCAGTTGGCCACCGCTCTCCTGATCATCGCCATCGTGGTGCTTCTCGCGTGGCCGTGGGTGGTGGGACGATTCGCGAGCGCTGCGTTGGCTCCGTTTCGGACCCCGCTCCTGCTGGCCGTCCTCTTCTACGCCATCGGGGACACCCTCTTCACCGCCCAAACAGCGCAGAAACGTTTCCGCACATTCTCGGCCATTTATGTCTCGTTCGCGCTCTTCCAGTCCGCCGTAATCCTCGGGACCGCGCTCAAGACGAAGGAACTCGAGCCGGTGATCTGGGCGTACGTGCTCACGGGGGCCGCGAAGGCTGCGGGGGCGCTCGTTTACATCGGCATCGAGTGGGCGCGAACGGGATGGAGCGCGCGGCCGCGCATGCTACGGGAGCAGTGGACGTACGCGCTTCCGTACACCGGAACGCAGGCCCTGAAAAAAATCAATGGCGTCCTGCACAAGTTCTTCGTCACCTCGTCCTTCTCTGCAGACGACTACGCCGCGTACGACATCGGAACCAAGAAGGTCCCGGCCCTCGGGGTCGCGCGCGGGTCGTTCGTCCAGGTGATGACGCCGCACTTCGCGGAGATGGAAGAACGGAAGCGCCACCGCGCCATCCTGGCGCTTTGGCACGCCTCCGCGTCGCGCCTCTCGCTGATCTACTACCCGATCGTCACAATTCTGATCGCCTTCGCCCCCGAGGCCTTTGCCGTCCTCCTGCCGGATGCGTATGCCCCGGGCATCGTGATTTTCCGGATCTTCGCGCTGATCCTGGTTGGGGATGCACTCGGAGGGATCGAGGCGCTCCTCAAGGCGTTCGCGCAGAACCGGTTCATCCTCTGGACGACGGCGCTTCAACTCGGGATCGCCCTCGTGGGCTCATGGGCGGGGCTGAAGTGGTTCGGTCTTCCCGGGCCCGCCGTCGCCGTCGTCGTCGCTTCGTATGTCGGGCAGTGGATTCGCGTCGCTCGCATCCACGGGCTCATGGGGGTCCGTTTCGCGGAGTTGCTCCCGTGGACGCATCTTGCGAAGACGGCGCTGGTCGCTTGTGCGGCGACGCTCGCCGGATGGGGCGTCGGGAAGGTGATCCCTTCTCCGTGGCTCACGCTGATCGTCGGGATTCCCGTCGTCGCCGGCGCCTACCTCAGCGGACTCGCCGCCCTCGGCCTGGTTCCACCGAGCGAGAGGGAACGGCTGGCCGCCGCTTGGAAGCGCTTCGCAAACGGCGGTTCGGGCCGATGAGCCCCTGATTCTCGAAAGCCGACGCCTCGGCGGCGGCTTCGGTCGACTCTTTCGCCGGCCAGCGCCATGCCGCGATCGCGACTCCGGCGTACATCCAGAGAAACGCAGTGACGGTACCGACCTTGAGGCGCGAGCCGAAGCACTCCGCGACCATCATCGCCAAGGCCGCTCCAAGCAGACCGACTCCTTGTGACCTGGCGAAGAGGGTTGACCCGCCGCGAGCGAGGGCGAGGCCGAACAGGGCGATCCCCAAGAACGTGGCCACGTAGAGGGCCAGTCCGGGGATCCCGAGTTCCGCAGCGTACTCGGCGTAGCCGACGTGAGCGCCCTTTCGGGCCCGCATGGCGCCGAACCGGAAGTACGTCCTCGGGAAACTCTGGTAACCGTGCCCAAGAACCGGAGAATCGGCGAGGACCGCCGGGATCATCTTCCACTGATCGACGCGAACGAACGACGATCCTTCTTCCTCCTCGAGATTGGGATCGTTGACCTCGATCTCCGAGATGGTATTGCCTCGATTCACCGCATCCTCGGGGACCCAGTACGGAGACAGGAGGGCGCCGACCGCGAGGAGATACAGGACGCGTCGTTCGAACAGTAGGCCGATCACCGAAACCGCGGCGCCGAAGGCCAGCCAGGACCCCCGGGAGAGCGTGAGAACCAACGCGTAGGCGGCGACGCAGATGGCCAGGGCAAACAGGATCCGCCCTTTTTTTCCACCGATCTTTCGCGCAAAGAAGACCAGGGGAAACGGGGCGAACGATGCGAGCGCTCCGCCGTAAATGTTGGGCTGGAGGGCCAGGATACTCACGGCCCGATGCCGCTCGAGGGAGACGCCGTGAGCGAGCAGGTCGGTCCCGTGCCAGATGGGCTGAATGGAAACGAGGATGACACCGACGCACGCCGCGACCATCAGGCGAATCCGGTCCCGCTCGTCGCGCAGGGAATCCGCCACCACGAACAGGATGACGACGTAGATCCACTGGTTCTTGAAGACCGAGAAGAGGTCCCAGAACCCCATCCGACCCTCGACGAATGTCCGGAGCGCACCGACCACCATCCACCCGAGAAACAGGAGAAACGTCGTGACGAAGATCGGCATCGGCTTCGCCGGCGCCTTCGGATAGAACCGATCGCGCTGCAGGATCCACGCGACGAGCATCAGGGCCATCAGAAGGGTCTCGTAGTTGACCCCGGGAATCGGGATGAACCCCTTGGGGATGAGGTTCTGTGCCGGGATCAGGACAGGCAGGAGGCAGATCGCGAGGCGGAGGTCTTTGAGGAAGGTCACGGCGATGAAAATCCCGAAAACTCCCATGAGAATCTGCTTCGTGACGGGATGGGGGATTGACAGGGCGATCGCGATCGTCACGACGAGGAAAAGAATGACTCGGCGCTCTTCCGGGTACACCACCGGCGTCTTGACCGGGACTGTCGCGCCGGAGCCGGAAGCGCTCGGAGCCACCGAGCCGCCGGCGAGCGCCGGGAACTTCACGACGCGAGAGGACCTCCTCACGGACTCTTGTCCCCCTTGACGCGGGCTTTCACCGCGCGCAGGGCGTGCTGTAGCCCAGCGAACGCGCGCTCAGGGAGGATCCTCTTGAGGATTACCCCAGGGCGGTTGGCGGAGAGGTCGCCCCAGAAGGCCTTGCGCCCGCGAAGTCCGGCAGCCTCGACCACGAACGACCAATTTTTTCGCTCGAGGCCGGTCCACCGATACTTCCAATGGCTTCGGCCTCTCAGCATGTCCACTTCGCGAAACCCCTCTGCCGTCAACTCCTCGATGAGTTTCCCGAGAAGGACGGTCCCCAGGCTGTGCTTGTAGTACCCCGGATGAAGGCCCATCTGGTATCCGTAGAGTACGCCGTCGTAACGGAAGCCGTAGTTCGCCGCCACATCGATCCCGTCGACCCTGAGGATGCGCAACTCGAGCCAGCCCCTCTGCGCGAACCTCGCCATGATCTCGCGATGGAACTCGAGATAGGTGCGTCGCCGGAAGTTCCCCCCTCGGTCGCTCTCCTCCATGCGCATCTGATGCAGTCGGGCAAGGGCCTCGAGCCCCTCGTCGGTTCGCCCCGGCTCGTTGTAGGGGAGGATCTGTCCCTTCATCTCGCCCAGAACCTTCCGGATTCCCCTCCGAATGTCCCGCCGAAGGTTGGACCGAAGCCCGGACAGGACATCCTCGAAACTCCCCGCCAGCGGCAGATACGGGCACACCGTGTCGAGGAACCGATGAACGCGGAGCCCCCGCTTGGCTGCCGCGACCGGAAGGAGAGTCGCCTCCGGGGCCTCCTCGCAGAGGTCGGTCAGCTTCAGCAGGTCCCACTCCGCACGGCGCGCGACGAGGGCGTCCCACGTCGCCTCCATGCACTCCGCTTCCCACCCCGCCTCGAAAACGAAGTTCAGAAAGTCCGGGTTCGCGTCGCCCCCGTACCCCAGGAACTGGATCTTCCTCACCGTCCCAAGGGGGGTCGACGTCACGTCGAGGTACAGAGGAGCGATCCCGCGCAGGGCCCCGTCTCCGTCCCGGAGGAGCAGCACCCGCAGGTCACGCCCCGTTCCGAAGTGCTTCCACCAGATCGAGACCCACTCCCAAGTCAGGAAGACGCGGTTGGCCTTCGAGCGCAGGAGGAGAGGGTTCCATTCCTCCCGGAGGCGGTCGAGCGCCCCCGCGTCCTCCGCCCAGACCCCGGCGAGGATCCTCCCCCCCGTGGTGACCGGCTCGGTCCGCGGCTCGACGTCGACGCCCATTCCCTAACCCCCCCCTCGGGGAACCCGGCTCGAGCCGTGTCCTATAATCCCCGCGTGTCGAAAAACTTCGCGCTCATCGGCGTCGCCGGCTACATCGCCCCTCGCCACCTGGCCGCGATCCGGGACACCGGCAACCGCCTGATCGCCGCGACCGACCCGCACGACTCGGTCGGCATCCTCGACCGATACTCCCTCGAAGCCCGGTATTTCCCCGAGATCGAGCGCTTCGACCGGCACCTCGAAAAGCTGCGCCGGGGCCCCGAGGAGAGCCGGGTCCACTACGTCGGCATCTGCTCCCCGAACTACCTCCACGACGCCCACGTGCGCCTCGCTCTGCGCGTCGGAGCCCATGCGATCTGCGAGAAGCCGCTCGTGATCAACCCGTGGAACTTGGACGCCCTCGAGCTGCTCGAGGAGGAAACGGGACGGACGATCAACACGGTTCTCCAACTGCGCGTCCATCCCGCCCTCGTCGCGTTGAAGGAGCGGATCGCGAATGAACCCGGAGGGAGGCGCCATCGGGTTTGCCTCACCTACATCACCGGCCGCGGCCCCTGGTACATGCAGACCTGGAAGGGAAGCGAGGAACGCGCCGGAGGTCTCGCGACCAACATCGGCATCCACTTCTTCGACCTCCTGATCTGGCTCTTTGGAGCCGTACGGAAGACCGAGGTCCACGTCCGCGAGCCGCGGTTCCTCGCCGGATGCCTCGAACTCGATCGGGCCGACGTCACCTGGCTCCTCTCGGTCGATCCCGAGCGGCTCCCCTTCAAGGCCGAACCGGGGGGGAGGATGACCTACCGCTCGATCGAGGTCGACGGCGCCGAACTCGAATTCACGGAGGGGTTCACCGACCTCCACACGCGGATCTACCAAGGAGTCCTCGAGGGGAACGGCTTCCGCTGCGCCGACGCGCGCCCCTCGATCGAGCTGACCCACCGGATCCGTACCGACGCCCTCGCCGCGTCGCCGGCCGAATTGCACCCGATCCTGCGGGCGCGCTAGACGGCCCGCGAGGAGACCGCCATGACCCACGTGTCCCCTGGAGCCTCCGTCCACCCTTCCGTCCGCCTCGGAATCGGCGTCGTCGTCGAAGAGGGAGCCTCGGTCGGCCCCGACTGCGTCGTCGGCCACTACGCCGTCCTCCGCGCCGGCACCCGCGTCGGAGCGGGGGTGCGCATCGACGACCACGCGGTCGTCGGAAAGCTCCCGATGCGCGCGGCAAACAGCGCGACGACCGCCGGGGGGGAACCGCCGACTCCCGCGAAGATCGGCGACGGGTGCCTCATCGGCGCCGGCGCCGTGATCTACGCGGGGGCGACGCTCGGCCCCCGTGTCCTCGTCGCCGATCTCGCGACGATCCGCGAGGAAGTCGAGATCGGGGAAGGGACGATCGTCGGCCGCGGCGTCGCGGTCGAGAACAAGTGCCGCATCGGTCGGTTCTGCAAGCTCGAAACGAACGCCTATGTCACCGCCTTCAGTGTCCTCGAAGACCGGGTGTTCGTCGCTCCCGGCGCCGTGACGACGAACGACAACTTCGTCGGGCGCACCGAGGAGCGCTTCAAGCACTTCAAGGGGGTCACCGTCCGCAAGGGGGGGCGGATCGGGGCGCATGCGACGATCCTCCCCGGGGTGACGATCGCCGAGGACACGCTCGTCGCCGCAGGGTCTCTCGTGACTCGGGACACGGAGCCCCGCCGGATCGTCGCCGGCGTGCCCGCCCGGGACTTCCGCGAGGTTCCCCGGGAACAGTGGCTCGAACATCAGGGATGGAACTCGTGAGGGCCGGCCGCGGGCCGTCGCCCGGTTCCGACACGGTTCCCTTCGAGCCAGCGGATCAGCTCGGATTTCTTGTAGCGGAGTCCTGAGGTTCTCCCCTCGCCGACGCGGTAGGCAGGGAGGGCGTTCGTACGGGTCAACTCCCAAAGCTTCGTCCGACCGATCTTGAGGAACCGGCAGGCCTCGACGCTCGTCAGGATCTCCTCGGCGGGAAAGGGTCCGTCGTCTCGGAGCGGGACGGTCACGACTCACCTCCCGCCGAAACGAGCGCTGGCTCTTCCGGCTGGTCGTACGGGTGGTACTCGGGAACGATGCGTTTCAGGCCCGACCGGATGCCGGGGTAGTCCATCCGGAGCGCCTTCTCCGTGAGGACCTTGATCTCCGCGAGAAGCCGCTCGCTGTCGCCGCCGCTCCCGTTCACGCATGTGATCTTCGGATGGGAGGTCGGCTCGAGCTTTTCGAACGCGAACGAAAGCTCCTCGTCGAGCTTCTCGCCCGCGCGAAGACCGGTCTCGCGGATCTCGATGTCCTTCCCCGGCTCGAGGCCGGCGAGGCGGACCATGTTTTCCGCGAGGTCCCAGATCCGGATCGGCTCGCCCATGTCGAGGACGAAGATCTCGCCCCCCTTCCCCATCGCCCCCGCCTGAATGACGAGACCCGAAGCCTCGGGGATCGTCATGAAGAACCGGCGGATGTCCTTGTGAGTCACGGTGACCGGGCCGCCCTGCTCGATCAGCTTCCGGAAGTACGGGATCACCGACCCGCGGCTTCCGAGCACGTTCCCGAAGCGGACGGCGACCGCGACCGTGTTCGGGTAGAGGTCGCTCCGGACGAGCAACTCGGCCACACGCTTGCAGCATCCCATCACGCTCGTCGGATTGACGGCCTTGTCGGTCGAAATCACGACGACCCGCTCGACCCGGTAGGCGTTCGACACTTCGAGGACGTTTTTCGTCCCGACGATGTTGTTGAAGACCGCCTCGTCGGGGTTCGTTTCCATCAGCGGGACGTGCTTGTCGGCCCCGGCGTGGAAGACGATCTGCGGGCGGTAAATCGCGAAGATCCCTTCGAGCTTCTTCTTGTTGATCACGTCGCCGATGATCTGGACGAGCCGGGTGAAGCGCGCCTTGCGGGAGAGTTCGTTGTGGATTTCGAAGATGCTGTTCTCGCCGCGCCCCAGGAGTTGGATCTCCGCAGGCTGGAACTTGAGGATTTGCCGGCAAAGCTCCGAGCCGATCGATCCGCCCGCGCCGGTGACGAGAACGCGTTTTCCGCGAAGGTAGGCGGATATCGACGAGAGGTCGATCTCCGCGACCTCGCGGCCCAGCAGGTCCTCGACCTGCACGTCGCGCAACTGGTTCAGCGCGAAGTCCCCTTCGCGGATCCGACTCAGGTCGGGGATGATCTTGAAGGTCGCCTGGGTCTTCCGGCAGAGGTCGACGATCCGGCGTACGGCCTGACCCCTGGCCGACGGGATCGCGATCAGGACCTCCTTGATCCGAAACGCCTGGACGATCTCGGGGATCTCGTCGCACGTCCCGAGGACGGGGATGTTGTGGATCATCTGGCGCTGTTTCTTGGGATCGTCATCGACGTATCCGACCGGTTCGTAGTTCATCCGCCGGTTCCGGAACATCTCGCGGACGACCATCTCGCCGCCGTCTCCCGCCCCGACGACGAGGACGCGCTTTCCCCGCTTCCCTCGACGCGTCCGGAGGAGACTCCTCAAGAGGCCCTTGCCCTCGGATTCCATCGAGGCCTCGTGGATGAGGCGAACCGAGGCCCGCGCACCGGAGACGAAGACCAGGGCGATCGCCGCGTCGATGAACGGGACCGAGCGGGGCATGGGGTAGTCCGGGGGAAGGAGGAACCCGATCACCGCCACCGCCACGCAACTGACCACCGCGGCCTTCGCGAGCGATCCCATGTCGCTCAAACTCGAATAGCGCCAGATGCTCCGGTAGGAACGGAAGTACGTCTGGACCGCGAGCTTCAGTAAGACTACGACCGGAAGCACCCGGACGAACGTCGCCTCGAACGAACTCCAGTCGTCCAGCTTCAGCGCGAAGGCGGAATAGAACGCCGCGATGAAGAGCGCCGCGTCGACCCCCATCTTGTGCAGACGGGTGCGGGCGATGAGGAGCTTGGCGAAGGCGTTCATCGGACCCCCAGCGGGCGGGCGCGGCGCGCTCCGGCGGCGCGCTCCTCCCTTCCCAACGCGAGGCGCAAGAGCGTCGCGGACGTTCGATCCGGATCGTGCCGGATCTTCCCCGAACGACAGAGGAGATCGCCGGCGAGCACCCGCTCGCGGCGCGGCGTGCGGAGGACGGGACGGACCCGGATCGCCCCCTCCATGGCGTACGGCGTCAACCGCGAGGGCTCGATGCCCCCTCGGTGCACGAGAACGTCGTCGATGAGCCCGGGTCCCAGGTGGGCATCGAGGGCGCCCAGGTGCTCGTCGAGGTCCATCCCCACCGTCTCCCCCTTCTGCGTCATCAGGTTGGCGACCAGGACGCGGCGGCCGCGGGCCTCGCGAAGGGCGGCCCCGAGCGCAGGGACGAGGAGCACGGGGAGGAGGCTCGTGAAGAGGCTCCCGGGCCCGATCACGACCAAGTCGGCGTCGCGGATCGCCTTCTCGGCCTCCGGAGGGGACTCGGGCGCCCCCGGCTCGAGCCAAACCCGCTCGATCCCGTCGGCGCAGGCGCCGACCACCGACTCCCCGTCGAGGCGCGAACCACCGCGCGTCTCCGCGCGCAGGACGACCGGTTCTTTGGTGGCGGGCAGGACACGTCCCGCCGAATTGAGCATTCGTCCCGCCTCCGCAAGGGCTTCGATCGTCGATCCGGTGCGCTCGGCGAGGGCGAGGAGCATCAGGTTCCCGAGGGCATGCCCCCCCACCTCCCCCGTTCCGTCGAAGCGGTGGGCGAAGAGGGAGGAGAGCGGCGAATCTTCCGGCGCCAGGGCGACGAGCGCACTTCTCAAGTCTCCCAGCGGCAGCCCTCCGCGGTCCCGTCGGAGGCGCCCGGTGCTTCCCCCGTCGTCCGCCGTCGCGACGATCGCGGTCACCTCGATCGGGTGCCCCAGGGCGCGCAGACGGCCGAAGCCCCGTAGCACCGCGGAGATCCCGTTCCCGCCGCCGACAATGGTGACGGAGATCGGCGCTCCGGTCCGTTCCCGAAGAGGACTCAAGGATGTTTCTCCCCTTCGCTCGTGTACCGGTACGGGTCGTAGGCGTCGTACCGGTAGTAGTACTTGTCGACGACGGTCTGCTCGACGTCGTTCAGGACGACCCCGAGGAGCGGTCCGGCCTCGATCGCTTCGAGCGCTCGTACGACGGTCGGCTTGGCGGTGTTCTTCGCGCGGACGACGAGGATCGTGCCGTCGACGTGCTCCTGGATCGCCGCGGCGTCGGCGAACGGAACGCAGGGCGGAGAGTCGATCAGGACCCAGTGAAAGCGCTGGCGCAGCTCGCCGAGGAGCTTCCCGATCGCCCCCGAGCGGAGGATCCCGGAGGGATTCGGCGTCGGGCTTCCCGCCGGGAGGACGGTCAGCTCGGTCTCCTTGACGTGGATCAAGGCGTGCTCGAGCCCGACTCCCTTGTCGAGGACCTCGCTCACGCCGAGCTGCGGCTCGGGAACAAGGTACTTCCCGATCGACGGCCGGCGCAGGTCGAGGTCGACGAGCACCGCGCGACGGTCGCGGTCCTCGGCGTAGGCGAGGGCGAGGTTCAAGGCGGTCGTCGTCTTCCCCTCGTCGGGGAGCGCGCTCGTGAGGAGGATCGCGCGCGGGTCGTGCCCGGTCGACTCCATCTCGAGAGTCTCGATCTTCGAGCGCAGCTTGCGGAACCGTTCCGCGACAGGGTCGTGCGGGGCCTCGAGGAGGATGAGGGTGCGGTCGTTCCGGAATTTCCGCGGGATCACCGCGGCCAGGGGAACGCCCTCGGTCAGCGGTCGACCCCCATCCACGGGGACGAGGCGACTGCCGGAGTTCTCGTCGGGGGATCTCTGGGAGTTCTTCACGCGAAGAGCCCTCCGGTGACGATCGCGACGGCCACCGCGGCTGCCGCCTTACCCTTCCCGGGCTTCATTCCTTTCCCGCCCTTGCCTTTCCTTCCCTTCGCGATCATCGGGTCCGGACCGAGCGAGGGGATCGACTCGAGGAGCGGCAGGTCGGGGAACGCATGGCGGAACCGCTCCTCGGTCCGGAGCGATGGGTCGAGCTGCTCGAGCAAGAACGCGATCCCGAGGCCGAGGAGGAGGCCGAGAGCGGCGCCGCCAAAGAGGAAACTCGGCACGTTCGGGTAGGACGGCGTCCAACTGGGTCGCGCCCTGTCTTGCACCCGGAACTGTTCGCCGAGACCCGCCTCCTCCAGCTCGACACCTTGCGCGGCACCTTCCCTTCGGCCTCGGACGGACTCATAGGCGGCTCGAGCTTCGTTGAAAGCGCGCAGCAACTCGTTGTATTCGACTTCGACCAGAGGGGCGTTGCGAACCCTCGCGAGGAGCACGTTGACCCGCGCTTGCAAGTCGGCGCGCTGCCGCTCCAAGTCACGGATCTCGCCGCGAAGAAATGCGATTCGTGCCTCCGCCGGCGATCGAGGCGTCACGACCTGCGCCGATGAAGCGGAGGGATCGGAGGGCGCCGCACGCAGTTCGCGATCCAGCTGTTCCTGGTACTGGCGCTCGAGGCGATCGACTTCGGCACGTTGGCTTCGAACGTCGGGGTGCTCGTCGCTGTACTTACGGCGCAGTTGATCGAGCGTTTCGCGAGCCGTTTGAAGCTGACGAAGGAGGGGGTCTGAGGTGCCGGACGGCTCCCCGACGATCGAAGCGATCGTCTCGGTCGTATCGATCCGGTCCTGGTAGGTGTCGATTTCGTCCTGACGTGTCCGGATCTGCTCCGTCAGATATTCGATCTGCTGGCTGTAGGTACCAATCTGCGTCTGGTTCGAGGTCTGATCCGTAGGCAGTTCGCCGAGGTGGGCTCGGCGAAACTCGGCCAATCTCCGCTCCGCTTCGCGAAGCTCGGCTTCGCGCTCCTCGAGCATGCCGGCGACGATTCCCTCAGCCGACCGCGCGAACTGTTGCCGCATCTTCTGGTTCTCGGCGATGAACAGGTCCGCCACGAGGTTCGCCGCCTTCGCGGCCGCTTTGGGATGCTCGTCGGTCACGGAGACCTTGAACCATTGGAAGTTCTTGAGGTCGGGATCGAACGTGATCCGCCCCCGCAACTTTGCGCGTGCCGCCTCGATCTCCTCGTTCGTCGGATTGTCCGACAACATCCCGATGCCCCGGGCGACCTGCTCCAAGTAGCTCGGGCTCTTGACCAGCTCCTGCAGACGGTTCAACCTCTCGTCGATTCGTGCGGTGACCGTGGTCGTCAAGATCTTCTCGGGAACGCGCTGCCCTTCGATGAAGATGAGCGTGCTCGAGGTGTATAGCTTGTCGGTGCGCTGCACCACCGCCCAACCGACGGTCAGACCGAGCAACGGAGGAAGGACCAGAAGCCACTTGCGCCGCCACGCCGCATCGAGAACGAATTTGACCTGGGGAGAGCTCATCGATTCTGCCTCGCGCCGAGAATGGTCCAACCGACATTGATCCCGGCCGTGTGGTAGGAGGTGTCGAACGTCGGCCCGGTGCCGCCGGGACGATCGTCCGTCTGATCGCGGTAGGAGTGGAAAACCCCCAGCCTCAGGTACTCCCCGAAGCTCCACGAAAGCGATTCCGAGACGTAGAGGGACTTCGTCTCGTCGCCCAGACCTTCCACCGATTCCCGGGCCCAATAGCCGCCCGTCACGGCGATTCCGAGCCCCCTCACCCGCGACCACGACCATCCCACGTAGGCGCCGCGGTCGAGGGTCGGCCCGCCGAGGCCCCGGCCGACGGAGACGTCCTGCCGGACGCCCGCGCTCAGCGAGTGGTCAGGGCGAGGGTTGAAGCGGGCGGCGAAGTTGGCCCCGCCGTTCGTGTACCACCCCTCGCCGTCTCCGGTATCGGTCGCGATCACGCCGAGGACGTAGGTAAGCCCGACTTGCTTGCGGGTCATCGTCGAGCCGGTGTAGGCGAGCGCGTGGCTTTCCGCGTCGGGACGGTCTTCGTAGATCGAACGGCCGTAACGGTAGCCGAACCCCGCGGAGGTCATCTCCGAGATCCGGTACGACCATCCGCCCGTCGCGGAGTAGGCGTCGGCGTCCTCGTAATCGAGATCGGCGGTGTCGTCGTAGAGGGAAGTGGACCCGCTCACGCTCCAGCTCACGTCCGACCGGGCGCTCACGTCGGTCGTCCCGCTGACCGAGGCGTTCACGTTCGTTCGGGTCGATCGCGGGAGGTACGTGATCGGCTGGTCGGGAGCGTCGGGCTCCACCTGCTGTTCCTGCGTCCGGCTCGCCCCAAGCGAGACCGCGAACGCGCTTCGCTCGGAGGAGCTCCGGTTGTATCCGAGGCTCAGGCTGTGGAAGACCTCGTTGTCGTCGTCTTGCTCGGCGTAGACACGCCCCGAGATCGTGTACGCGGAGGTGAACGACCAGAGAGGGCGACTCACCCGCAGCGGCAGAGACAAGGACAAGCGAATCGCCTGATCGCCGCTCGCATCGTCCGTTTCGGGATCGACGATTTGTGGATTCCCGTCCCAGTAGTACGACGCGTCGAGAGTCGGGCCGAAAGAGACCTCGGCGGCCCGCGCGGGCAGGACCGCGAGAACCGCCGACAGGACGCCGGCCGTGAACGCGGGGGTCGAGCGCTCAATTCGCAATGATGACGTCTCCCGGCCGCAGGTAGATGTTCAGGTCGGGGCGGTCCCCCGACAGGAGCTTCTTGTAGTCGATGCGCAGGCGCGTCTCGCGGCCGTTCTCCTCGCGGACGACCTGGATGTTCGACTTGTCGGCGTAGGGGGTGAGCCCCCCCTTCATCGCGATCGCCTCGAGGATGCGGGTCTTGCGCTTGAGGATCAGCTCCCCCTGCCCGCCGAACTCCCCGATCATGAAGACCTTGAACGAATTGATCGCCTCGACGACCACCGTGACCTCTGGGTCGTTGACCCACTTCTTGAGCGACTCGGTGATCTGCTCATCGAGCTGGCGTGGCGTGCGGCCCGCCGCTTGGATGTCCCCGAGCAGCGCGACCGTGATCTTCCCGTCGGGCCGCACGGTCTGAGAGCGGGTCAGCTCCGGTTCGTTCCAAACCGCGACCGAGATTTGATCCTCGACCCCGATCACGTACTCGGGGGAGTCGACGGTCGGGGACGCCTCCGGCGCGGCATCCTGCGCCGGGGCAGGAGGGGCCGCGAGAACGAGGACCGCGACGACGACCGCGGCCGCCCGTCCGAGAGGGGACGGATTGCGCATCATGTCAGGCTCCAGACCCGTTCGGAGTCTCGTTCTCGACTGCGTGCGCGTTACTGTTACCGAAGGGCTGGGAGCCGGTCAAGACAAAGGTGTGAACAAATGCGAACTATTTTGGAAATAAACCGCCTCGGGCGGATGGGCAAACCCCGCCCCGCGAGAAAACTTTTAGATTTGAGCCTCGGAACGAGGGTCAGGCGCTCGCCGCCTGCCCTCTCGCCGCTTCGTTGAGGAGTCGCATCACCTCGAGCTTGAAGTGATCGAACTGGAGGGGCTTCATGAGGCACAGGTCCGCGCCGGCGTCGTACATGCGGCGGAATGCGTCGTTCTCCGGGAAGGCGGTGATCGCGAGGATCTTGATCCCCCGCGTCTCGGGATTCTCGCGGATCGATTTGCAGAGGGAGATGCCGTCCACCCGCGGCATCATGACGTCGAGGACGATCAGATCGGGCTGGAGTTGTCCGATCTTGATCCCCGCTTCGTACCCGTCGGACGCCTCTTCGATGCGGAGGTTCGGCTCCGCATCTCGGAGCACCCGCCGGACGATGTCGCGGATGTCGGCCTCGTCGTCGACCACGAGGACGGTTCTCGCTTTCGACTGACCCGTGAAAAACGCCTCGTCGATCGGGATCTCGTACTTCTCGAGGAACTCCCGGAAGTCTTCGGAGGAGACCCGATAGTGCCCCCCCGGGGTCGAAAATGCACGGAGTTTCCCCGATTTGATCCACTTGAGGACCCCGTCGTTCGTGACCGCGCAGTACCGGGCGACTTCGGACGTCGTGAAAAACCGCCGACCGGCTTCGTTGGTGCTGGACATCGTCGACCCCTCTAGAAGATTTTCAGGTTTTTCCGCACTGTCGTGCCGGAATATAGGTCCCCCCCCGGGGGTGGGCAACTGACGCGTGGCGGCGCCGAGAACGACCGGTTCGTTGACACCCCGTTTCGGCCGCTGATATGATCCCAGCTTGTCTTTCGGGCTTTTTCCGGGGACAGAACGGGTCCGTACGGCGTCGGACCGTAGCTCAGTTGGATAGAGCGACTGGCTACGAACCAGTAGGTCGGGGGTTCGAGTCCCTCCGGTCCGACCACGGGATCATGCTGTCTCCCGAGCGCGGAGAGTGGATGGCGGAGCACGAGCGCTACATGCGGCTCGCCTTGGAAGAGGCCGTCCGGGCTCGCGCCGCGGGAGAGGTTCCGGTCGGCGCCGTGGTCGTCCTCGACGGCGAGGTCGTGGCGCGGGGGCACAACGCGTCGCTCGCCCTTCACGACCCGACCGGCCACGCGGAGGTATTGGCGCTCCGTCGCGCGGCGCAGGCGGTGGGGAACTATCGCCTCGTCGGCGCGACCCTTTACGCCACCATGGAGCCTTGCCTCATGTGTCTCGGCACGGCGATCCATGCGAGGATCGGACGCCTCGTGTACGGCGCCCGCGACTTCAAGGTCGGCGCGGTCGGCCGGCTCGAGGAGCTCCGCGGGCTGGGCTCGCACTTCAACCACCGGCTCGAGACGGAAGGAGGCCTCCTCGCGGAGGAGGCGGGGGCGCTGATGTTGGAATTCTTCCGCGAGCGCCGGGTCGCGGCCCGCGCCCTCGCGGACGAGCGCAAGAACAAGGAGAGGTACCGAAGTGGTCGTAACGGGGCCGCCTCGAAAGCGGTTTGTCTGGGTGACCAGGCACGAGGGTTCGAATCCCTCCCTCTCCGCCAGCGTTCCGGATGATCCGCGATCGAAGGAGAGATGACCGAGTGGCTGAAGGTGCACGCTTGGAAAGCGTGTGTACGGGAAACCGTACCGAGGGTTCGAATCCCTCTCTCTCCGCCATGAGCGGCGAAGGAGATTGCGGGGCCTGAGGCCCGTGCACTGCGGAACCGGGAACCCCGCCAGGCCCGGAAGGGAGCAACGGTAACCGGCCCCCCGCAGGTGCCGCGGGATCCCTTGGGCCCCACCCGTTATGTATCAGGTCCTCGCGCGTCGCTTCCGCCCGCAGACTCTCGCCGATCTCATCGGGCAAGAGGCGGTAGCCCGCACGCTCAGGAACGCGGTCGCGGCCGGCCGGACGGCCCACGCGTACCTGTTCACCGGCGTCCGGGGCACCGGGAAGACGACGGTCGCGAGGATTCTGGCGAAGTGCCTCAACTGCGAGACCGGCCCCACCCCGGACCCCTGCCTCGCGTGCGTTCCGTGCCGCGAGATCGCCGACGGGCGCTCCCTCGACGTCCTCGAGCTCGACGCCGCCTCCCGCACCGGGGTCGACGACATCCGCGAACTTCAGGAATTCGTCTCCTACGCCCCCGCACGCGACCGGTACAAGGTCCTCATCATCGACGAGGTCCACATGCTCTCGAAGAGCGCGTTCAACGCGCTCCTCAAGACGCTCGAGGAGCCGCCGGCGCGAGTCGTCTTCGTGCTCGCGACGACCGAACTGCACAAGGTCCTCCCGACGATCCTCTCGCGCTGTCAACTCTTCGAGTTTCGCCGGGTCCCTCCGCGCGACGTCGCGGCTCATCTCCGCCGGATCGCGGACGAGGACGGGTTCACGATCTCCGACCGCGCCCTCGACCGGATCGCGCGTGCGGGGGAAGGCTCGGTGCGCGACTCCCTCTCGATCCTCGAGCGGGTGCTCGCGTTCTGTGGGAACGACGTCAGGGACGACGAGGCGATGCAGGTCCTCGGGGCGTTCGGGGTCGAGACGATGCGGGACCTCGTCCTCGCCCTCGCCCAGCGCGATCCGGCCCGCGCCCTCCTCACGCTCGACGCGGTCGTCGCGGAGGGGCGCGACCTCGTCCATTTTTGGACGGAGATCCTCTCGATCGTCCGCGACCTCGCACTCCTTCGCGCCTGCCCCGACCGTTGGGACCTCCTCACCCGCACGCGGGAGGAGGCGGAGTCCCTCGCCGAGGCCGCGTCGGGATTGACCGCGCAGGACCTCACTCGGATCTTCCACCTGCTGTCCGAGATCGAGCCCGGACTCAAGGCGTCGGCCCAGCCCCGGTTCGTGTTCGAGTCGGCGCTCCTCCGGATCGCCACGCTCGGCGCGCTGCGGCCGATCGAAGAGATCCTTGCGGAGATCCGGCGGGAAGCGCCGACCCGCCCCCCTGCCCCCGCAGCGACGAAGCCGCCTGCTTCTTCGGCGCCGCCGCGTCCCGCGCCCCGAAGTCCGGCGCGGGACTGGATCGAGGCGTGGAAGGAGCAGGTGCACGACCGGAAGCCGATGCTCCACGCCGCGCTCTCGCAGGCGGCGTCGATCTCGGTCGACGGCGACGTCCTCCGGGTCGCTTTCGCGGCTCCGAACGCGGATGCCGTCGCTTCGGTCCTCAAGAGCGCGAAGGCGCAGGAGTTCCTCCGGACGTCTGCGGAATCGCTCGCCGGAAGGCCCCTCACCGTCTCGATCGAGGAGGCGGAGGGATCTTCGGCCGACGGGAAGGAGACGGCTCCGTCCGGCGGGGGGAAGGCCGGGGGCGAGAGGCATCCCGAAAACCGTGGCGGGGAGCTTGCCGCGCAGGTCCGGAGCGAGCCGGGAGTGAAGCGCTTGCTCGAGGAATTCGGCGCGCAGATCGTCGAGGTGCGGCCGCTGCCGAGCGGAGAGGAAACTGGGGCCCCGGTCGAGGAGAACGGCGAGTCGGAGGAGACCGCATGAACATCGGAAGGATGATGAAAGACCTCCAGAGGATGCAGGCGAAGCTGCAGGAGGAGATCGAAACGCTCGAGGTGGAGGGGTCCGCGGGGGGCGGAGTCGTCACGGCACGGATGAACGGCAAGAAGCAGTTGACGGGCTTGACCTTCTCTCCCGAGGCGATCACGCCGGACGACCCCGGCCTCCTGCAAGACCTCGTTCTCGCGGCAGTGAACGAGGCGGGCCGGAAGATCGACGCCGAAATCCAGCGCATGACACAAGGCCTCGCGGGCGGGCTCGGCGGCTTTCCCGGGATTTCCTGAGGGACATCGTGTCCTCCCTTCCGCCTTCCCTCGAACGAACCGTGGCGGAGCTGATGAAGCTCCCCGGCGTCGGGCGGAAGACAGCGGTGCGGCTCGCCTTCCATCTCCTACAAGGAACGCGCGAAGACGCAGCGCGCCTGGCGGCGTCGATCGTCGAGATGAAGGACCGCATCCGCCCCTGCGTCCGCTGTTTCCACCTCTCGGAGGCCGCGGAGTGCGCGATCTGTTCCGACCCGGGGAGGGATCCCGGGGTCCTCTGTGTCGTCGAGGACTCCTCCGCCGTTCTCGCGCTCGAGCGGACCCGGGCCCTCCGCGGGCTCTACCACGTGCTCGGGGGCGCGCTTTCGCCGATCCGGGACATCGGGCCCGAGAAGCTCCGCGTCCGAGAATTGCTCGCACGGGTCCGCGGCGGCTCGGTCCGCGAGGTGATTCTGGCGACGAGCCCCAACGTCGAGGGGGAGGCGACGGCGGTTTACCTTTCCCGCCTCCTCAAGCCCGAGGGGGTCGCCGTGAGCCGCCTCGCTCAGGGGCTCCCGGCGGGGTCGGAACTGGAGTACGCCGACGAGCTGACCCTCCAAAGGGCGCTCGAGGGGCGGCGGGACTACTGAGCGCCCGACGGCGGGTGGGCTTGCCCGGCGGGGAAACCAGGCGCTAGATTTGCGGCTCGGCCCGCGCTGCGCGGCGGCGCGTCCAAGAGGGGGATTACGTGCCTTCGATGTCCGACCTGATCCTTCTCGAGGAGGACCACGCCAAGATCGCCGGGATCCTGGAGCGACTCACGCAGGACGCGAACGCCCGCGCGAGCTTCCTCATCGACAAGAACGGCCAGCAACTCGGTCTCGCTGGAGACCTCCATGGGATCGACCCGACCTCTCTCGCGTCGCTCACGGCGGGGAACGTCGCGGCGACGGACGGCCTCGCGAAGCTTCTCGGCGAACGCGAGTTCGCCGGGATCTTCCACGAGGGGGAAAAGCAGAACCTCCACATCAACGTGATCGCCGGAACGGCAATTCTCGTCGTGATTTTCGACGAGCGATCGTCGCTCGGCCTCGTCCGACTGCGCGTGAAAAAGGCGTCCCAGTCGCTCGATGCCGCGCTCTCCGAGATCTGGGCGCGGGCCGAGCGGTCGCGGACCGGGTACGCCTCGGCGTTCTCCCCGTTCCACGAGATCACCGATGACGACATCGACGCCCTCTTCGGGTAGGGGGCGCCGCGATGGCCTTCATCAACTACGCCGCCCGCGAGATCAACTGCAAGATCGTGTACTACGGGCCCGGGCTTTGCGGGAAGACGACGAACATCCAGCACATTTACGAACGGATGGGAAACGGGAACAAGGGGAAGCTCATCTCGCTCGCGACCGAGACCGATCGCACCCTCTTCTTCGATTTCTTGCCGGTCGAGTTCGGCGTGATCCGGGGATTCAAGACCCGCTTCCATCTTTACACCGTCCCCGGCCAGGTCTTCTACGACGCCTCCCGGCGACTCATTCTGAAGGGGGCGGACGGGGTCGTCTTCGTCGCGGACTCCCAGGAGGCCCGCATGGACGCGAACGTGGAGTCGGTACGGAATCTTCGCGACAACTTGAAGGAGCACGGGATCGATCCCGATCGGGTTCCCAGCGTCCTCCAGCTCAACAAGCGGGACCTCCCGAGCGCGGTTCCCGTTCCCGACCTCGTCGCGGCGCTCCGGCGCGGGAACGAGCCGGTGTTCGAGGCGGTAGCCATCCGCGGTACGGGTGTCTTCGACACCCTCAAGGCGGCCGTCAGGCAGGTGCTCATCGGGCTCAAGAGCCGCTGAACGGCCGGCCTTGACACCCCGCCGGACCGCTCTTTAGAATGGCGGTTTCGCGACCCGAGAAGAGGTGGAATCCATGTATGCCGTGATTCGAACCGGCGGGAAGCAGTGCCGCGTCGCGGTCGGCGACGTCGTCCGCGTCGAGCGCGTGCCGGGCGATCCCGGCTCGAAGGTCACCTTCGACGAAGTGCTCCTCCTGGGTGGCGACAGGGAGAGAATCGGATCCCCGACCATCCCGGGAGCCAGTGTGGAGGGGACGGTGGTCGAGCAAGGCCGCGGCCCCAAGATTCACATCTACACCTACAAGAAGACACAGAACTCGAACCGGAAGCGCAGCGGTCACCGCCAGGACTACACGGCGGTGAAGATCGACGCGATCCACGGCTGAGGCCTGAGCGATGGCACACAAGAAGGCGGGCGGAAGCTCTCGGAACGGGCGCGATTCGAACGCCCAGCGCCTGGGAGTCAAGTGTTTCGACGGCGAGAGCGTGGAGGGCGGCGCCATTCTCGTCCGGCAGCGCGGCACCCCTCTCAAGGCCGGCCGGAACGTCGGCCGAGGGAAGGACGACACCCTCTTCGCGATGGTTGCCGGGAAGGTCAAGTTCCGGGACCGCGGCCGCATGGGTCGATTCGTCACCGTCGTGACCGACTGAACCCGGCGCCCCGCGCACGGAGCCGTCCTCGTGAAGTGGAGGACCGCGCACCGGCGATGTTCATCGACGAGACCAGCATCGAGGTCCACGGAGGCGATGGGGGGAATGGGTGCGTCTCCTTCCGGCGGGAGAAGTTCGTCCCTCGGGGGGGACCCGACGGCGGCGACGGTGGCGACGGCGGAACGGTCTACCTGGTCGCGGATCCCGGACTGACCACGCTCCTCCCGTTCCGCTACCGCCGCCTCTTCCGTGCTGCGCGCGGCAACCACGGCGAGGGCGCGAATCGGACCGGCCCGTCCCCCCAGGCCCAC
>CAZVOE010000012.1:38166-40944 GCA_964628935.1 uncultured Acidobacteriota bacterium | reverse complement strand
GAGGGTGCGGTGCGAGCCTCGCTCGGAGCCGCCCTCGCCGACGCCGGGAACCTCCCCGCTGCGGAGCGAGAACTGCGCGCGGCCGTCGCTGCCGAGCCCGAGCGCGCGGAGGCCTGGAACGAGCTCGGGGTGGTCCTCGAGCGCTCGGGCCGGCTCGCGGAGGCCGTCCCGCTCTACGACCGGGCCCTCGAGGTCGATCCTTCGCTCCCCGAGGCCCTGTTCAACCGCGGGAAGCACTTCCTTCGAGAGGGCCGGATCGTGGAGGGGGCCCGTCTCGCGGAACGTCTCGTCGCGGAGCATCCGGAGTACGATCAGGGCTGGCTCCTCGTCGCGAGCGCGAGGGCGGCGCGCGGGGATCGGGCTCGCGCGCGCGAAGCGCTCTCGGTCCTCCTCGGGCGGCCCGGAATCGACCCTCGCCTCCGTCGGGCGGCCGAGGAAACGAAACGGAAGATCGGAGACTGAAACTCTCCCGGAGGTTCCATGCAGCGACGTCTCGTTCCGGCCGCGATCCTCGCGGCCCTCGTCTTCGCCGGAGGTTCGATGCCCGTGAAGGCCGATGAGGCTCCCAAACCCCTCGATGCCGAGACCCTGTGGAAACTGAAGCGGCTCGGCGCCCCCGCGATTTCCCCGGACGGACGATTCGCGGTCGTCCCCGTCGGGACTCCCGACCTGGAGGCGGACAAGATCCGCACGGACCTGTGGCTCGTCCCGACCGGAGGCGGGGACGCCCGCCTGCTGACGACGCACGAGTCGGCCGATTCGAACCCCGCGTGGAGCCCGGACGGCAAGTGGATCGCCTTCGAGGCGAAGCGCGGCGACGACGAGGAGACGCAGATCTACGTCCTCCCGACGGACGGCGGCGAGGCGCGCCGTGTGACCCGCATCCCGACCGGCGCGTCCGCGCCGAAGTGGTTCCCGGATTCGAAGCGGATCGCGTTCCTCTCGCGGGTCTGGATCGACCTGAAGTCTTGGGAAGAGCAGGGGAAGCGCCTCGAGGAGCGGAAATCGTCGAAGATGACCGCGCGCGTCTGGGACCGCATGCCGGTGCGGTACTGGGATCGCTGGATCGACGATCGGCAGGCGCACGTCTACACGATTCCGATCGAAGGGGGAGACCCGACGCCGGTCACGCTGGGAACCGGGCTCGAGCTTTCCAAGTCGGAGATCGGCCGGAGCTCGTACGACGTCTCCCCCGACGGGAAGGAGATCGCGTTCGTCGCCGACGTCGACCGGACGGGCACCGATTCGAATTACGACGTGTTCGTCGTCCCCGCGATCGGCGGCGAGGCGATGAACGTTTCCTCGGAGAACTCGGCGGACGACTTCGATCCGCTCTACAGCCCGGACGGTCGGACCCTCGCCTTCCTGCGGCAGACGATCAAGGGGTTCTACGCCGACCGCGCCCGCCTCGTCCTTCGCGACCGGCAGTCCGGAACGAACCGCGTCGTCACCGACGGCTGGGACCGCTCGGTGGGGGGTCTCGTCTGGGCGCCCGACGGCAGGAGCCTCTACGGGTCGATCGACGACGCGGCGCACGAGCGCGTCTACCGCATCGACGCCGAGACGGGAACGCCGACGGCGGTCACCGGAGAGCGCAGCTTCTCCTCGCTCGCGCTTTCCGCGGACGGCAAGACGCTCGTCGCGCTCCGCCAGTCGTTCGTGGAACCCCCCACCCTCGTGCGGATCGACCCAGCCACGGGCGGAGTCGTGAAGCTCTCGACGTTCAACGACGAGTTGCTCTCGGGGGTCACTCTCGGAAGGTACGAGAGCGTGACGTACACCGGCGCACGCGGCGAGCCGATCCAGATGTGGATCGTTTACCCGCCCGACTTCGACCCGAAGAAGAAGTGGCCGCTTTACATGCTCCTGCACGGCGGGCCGCACAACGCCATCACGGACTCCTGGCATCTGCGCTGGAACGCCCAGATCTTCGCGGGGTGGGGGTACGTCGCGGCCTGGCACAACTTCCACGGGTCGAGCGGGTTCGGCCAGGCCTTCGCCGACTCGATCAACCCCGACTGGGCGACCCTTCCGTACGAGGACACGATGAAGGCGGTGGAATGGCTCGCTGCGAAGCCCTGGATCGATCGCGACCGCATGGGAGCGGCCGGGGCTTCGTACGGTGGCTACCTCGGCTCCCTGATCCTGGGCCGGCCGCACCCGTTCAAGACGCTCATCATCCACGCCGCCGTCTACAACGCTTACACGCAGTACGCGGCCGACTACGGCGGGCAGAAGCGCCGTTTCGGCGAGTTCTGGGAGAAGCCGGAGCAGTTCACCTCCATCTCGCCGCACCTTCAGGCCGGAAACTTCTCGACCCCGGCGCTCGTGATCCACGGCGAGAAGGACTACCGCGTCCCGGTGAACCACGGCCTCGAGCTCTTCCAGACCTTGCAGAACAAGGGGATTCGGAGCCGGCTCGTCTACTACCCGGACGAGAACCATTGGATCCTGCGCGGGAAGAACTCCCTCTTCTGGTACGAGGAATGCCGGAAGTGGATGTCCGAATTCGTGAAGGAGGGGGGAAAGTAGCGACCCGCTACCCCCGCGCGACGAGGGGATCGGCGCGGCTCTCACCGGCCCGCGCCGATCCCAGAAATCCTCTCGAGCGACCGATCCCCGTACTAGAAATTGACGACGAGGGACGTCGTGAAGATCGTGTCGAGTTTGTCGAACTCGTAAGTGAGGAAGTCATCGGGTTCAGGGGTGGCGTCGATCGCGAATCGCTCCTCCGCCGGCTGGTTCCGGTACTTCCAGAGGAGACTCGCCTTGAGGGCG
>CAZVOE010000012.1:21790-38156 GCA_964628935.1 uncultured Acidobacteriota bacterium | reverse complement strand
GGCGAGAGACTTGTTGATTCCGACGGCCAGCGAGTTCAGCACGTCTGCGCGCCAGTCGTCGGAATCGGCGAAGCTCCAGTAGAAGTCGGTGACGTTCTGGTACTCCGCGTTCGCGGTGAACTTCCAGAAGAAATCGGAACCGAGCCTCGCGCCCGCGTAGGAGTCCGATATCTCGAGCGTGTCGGTCTCGTCCGTGTACGTCGCCGCGTAGTAGGTCTTCCACTTCATCGAGTCGCTCGCGACCCATGAGTTTCCCGCGCCGGCCTCTCCGATGTAGCGATCCTCGATGCCGGCGAATCGATCGCGATCCCACCCGGCGCCCAGGTACCAGAAGAATCGATCGTCGATCTTCCGCTCGTAGCGGGCGTTCAGGAGGTAGCCCTCGGCCGTCGTCTCCGTGGTCTCTTCCGTGACGATCACGGACCCTCCGACGTCCGTCACCACGAACCGATCGAAGCGCGTGCTCTCGACGCGGATCGCCGCCGCCTTGACCCGCAGGGTGTTCTTCTCCCAGATCCGCTCGAAATCGTTCTTGAATCCCAACGTGCTCGACTCCGAGTTCCCCGCGGTCAGGACGTAGGCGAGCTCGGTCTTGTTCGTCCACGTCTTCGACGCGGGGGCGTCCTCCGCGTGGAGGACGCCCCCACCGATCGCAAACGTCGAGGCGAGAGCGGCGAGAAGCGAGCCTTTCATTCCTTCTTCCGTCATGCCCCCTTCGTGATCCGCATCCCGTAGAAGGAGCGGTGGACGAAGAAGATCGAAATCGCGAAGAAGATCGCGGACAAGACGTGAGTCATCACGGTCCCGCCCTCGCGCGAGAGCGAGACGGCCAGCTCGACGGCGAGGAGGCCGAAGAGCGTCGTGAACTTGATGACCGGGTTCATCGCGACGGACGAAGTGTCCTTGAAGGGGTCGCCCACGGTGTCCCCCACGACCGTCGCCGCATGGAGGTCGGTGCCCTTCTCTTTCAAATCGACTTCGACCACCTTCTTCGCGTTGTCCCACGCGCCGCCGGCGTTGGCCATGAAGATCGCCTGATACAGACCGAAGAGCGCGATCGAGATGAGATAACCGATGAAGAAGAACGGCTCGAAGAACGCGAACGCGAGCGTTCCGAAGAAGACCGCGAGGAAAATGTTGAACATCCCCCGCTGGGCGTACCGCGTGCAAATCTCGACGACCCGCTTGGAGTCGGCCACCGAGGCCTTGGTCGTCCCCTCGAGCTTTATGTTCCTCTTGATGAACTCGACGGCGCTGTACGCACCGGCCGTCACCGCCTGCGTCGAGGCGCCGGTGAACCAGTAGATCACCGCCCCTCCCGTGATGAGTCCGAGCAGGAACGGGGCATGCATCAGGGACAGGTATCGCAAGTACGAATCGTTCAATCCCTCCGTGAGCGCCACGATGATCGAGAAGATCATCGTGGTCGCACCCACGACCGCGGTCCCGATGAGGACCGGTTTCGCCGTCGCCTTGAAGGTGTTTCCCGCCCCGTCGTTCTCTTCGAGATTGTGCTTCGCGCGCTCGAAGTTCACGTCGAAGCCGTATTTCGACTTCACCTCGTCCTTGATCCCGGGAATCTGCTCGATCGTCGATAGCTCGTACACCGACTGCGCGTTGTCGGTGACGGGTCCGTACGAGTCGACCGCGATCGTCACCGGTCCCATGCCGAGGAACCCGAACGCCACGAGTCCGAAGGCGAAGACCGCCGGCGCGATCATGAGGGCGCCCATGCCCGCTTCGCTCACGTAGTACGAGATCCCCATCAGGAAGAGGATGCTGATTCCGAGCCAGAACGCCGAGAAGTTCCCCGCCACGAATCCCGAGAGGATGTTCAGCGAGGCCCCGCCTTCGCGTGAGGACGTGACGACTTCCGCGACGTGCTTGGAGTTCGTCGAGGTGAAGATCTTCACGAGCTCCGGGATGATCGCGCCGGCGAGCGTCCCGCAGGTGATGATCGTCGAGAGTTTCCACCAGAGCGACCCGTCGCCGAGGTCGTGGATGAGCAGATAGGACGCGAGATACGTGAGCGCCACCGAGACGATCGACGTGAGCCACACGAGCCGCGTGAGCGGGGCCTCGAAGTCCATCTTGTCGGCGTTCGCGTACTGCCCCCGCGCCAGAGCCTCGTTGAGCAGGTACGAACCGCCGCTCGCGACGACCATCATCACGCGCATCGCGAAGATCCAGACGAGGAGCTGGACCTGAACCTTCGGGTCGCTCACGGCGAGAAGGATGAACGAGATCAGCGCGACCCCGGTGACCCCGTATGTCTCGAATCCGTCGGCGGAGGGACCCACGGAGTCTCCCGCGTTGTCCCCGGTGCAGTCGGCGATCACGCCGGGATTCCGCGCGTCGTCTTCCTTGATCTTGAAGACGATCTTCATGAGATCGGCGCCGATGTCGGCGATCTTGGTGAAAATTCCGCCGGCGATCCGCAGGGCCGCGGCGCCGAGCGATTCTCCGATCGCGAAGCCGATGAAGCACGGTCCCGCGAGATCGCCGGGGATGAACAGGAGGATGACGAGCATGATCAGGAGTTCGACGCTGATGAGCGCCATGCCGATGCTCATTCCGGCCCGGAGCGGGATCGAGTAGCAGGGGTAGGGCTTTCCGGCGAGCGCCGCGAACGCGGTGCGCGAGTTCGCGAAGGTGTTGATCCGGATCCCGAACCACGCCACCCCGTAGGACCCCGCCATTCCGACGAGGCTGAAGAAGAGGATGATGGCGACCTTGAAGGGCGGGAATCCTCGTTGCACCTCCCCGGTCGCCGCGTCCACGCCGGTGACGGCGAGCCACCCGAAGTAGACGAGAACCGCAGCGCTGATGAAGATCCAGAGGATCATCAGGAACTTGCCCTGCTGCTGCAGGTACGTCTTGCAGGTCTCGTAGATCAGCTCCGAGATCTCCCGCATGCTCTGGTGGACCGGGAGGCCCTTGAGCTGCGTGTAGATCACGAGGCCGAAAAGGAGTCCGAGGGCGCAAACCACGAGCCCGCCGAGGAGGAGCGTGTGGCCGTCGAGGCCGCCGACGAAGGAGACCGTTCCGAGATCGGGGAGCTTGAGGTTCGCTTCGCCTCCGTGATGCCCACCCCCCGCTTCGGCGGCGAATGCCCCCGGGGCCAGTGCCAAGGGCGCCGCCGCGAGCAGCGCCAGGGCGAGCGCGCGAAGGGCCCCCCGCTTCGCGCCGCCCCGGATTCCATCCTGGAGCGTCATGACCACCTCTCCTCAGGGCCCGGCCGGGGGAGGGATCGGCCCTCCCCGCTCCGCCGGGGAACCGAATGTGGGGTTGGCCGCCCGCGGAACCGCGAACGCTTCAGCACCCTGTCCCGTGTTTTAGCGTCAATAGGCGCGAAAACCCGAGGGTTATAGCAGGAGTCCCCGCCGAAGTCGAAGGGGGGGCTTCTCCTCTTGCGCCGTGCCAAACTGGTGCCGATGCGCGTGAAGGTCTGCGGGATCGCTTGCGAGGAGGACGTGCGCGCCCTCGCGCCGGTGCGACCGCACTTCGCCGGCTTCCTCGTGGGCCTCGACTACCCCTCCGACGACGCCGTTTCCCCGCAGGAGGCCCGGCGGCTCGCGGCGCTCCTGCCTCGATCGGTGGTCCCCGTTCTCGTCACCCATCGGACCGAGATGGGAGAGGTGCTCGACCTCGCCCGCCTCTGCGGATTCCCGACGCTCCAGCTCCACGGGGATTTTCCCCTCGACCGGATCGCCGACCTCCGCCACTCGGTTCCGGGAACCTCGATCTGGCGCGTTGTCCACGTGGACGGGGCGGAGGCGGTCTCGCGCGCCGCGGAGGTCGCCCGCGTCGCCGACGTGGTCCTTCTCGACACCAAGACGGCCGCCCGCCTCGGCGGGACCGGCCGGGTGCACGATTGGACGATCAGCGCACGCGTCGCGAGCACCTGCGGGAAACCGGTCGTGCTCGCCGGGGGCCTGACCCCGGAAAACGTCGTGGAGGCCGTGAGGGCCGTACGCCCTTGGGCCGTCGACGTGAACTCCGGCGTCGAAGACCCGCGGGGGCGGAAGAGCCGGGAGCGGGTGGGCACGTTCGTGGCCGGGGCGATTGGGGACATTCCTCTTTAGCCTCCATTTCTTACACCCGTTCCTGGATGTGGGAAAGGGAGGCCAAAGAGGAATGTCCCCTAATCCTGGGGCGGCTTTCGGAGAACCATCAAGAAGAACTTGACCGTGAAGAAGGCGATCACCGCCCACGTCAGCAGGAGCATCGTCCACGCCGCGCCGGTCATCGCGAGGCCTCCGCTTCCTTTCCGCGCCATGCCTTCCAGACCAGGAACGCAATCGCGGCGAAGACCGCGCAGAGCAGCATGCGGGTGATGTCTTGCACCATGGCCGGCGTTCCCCGCCCGGTCTCGTCGAACCACCGTCCGTCGATCCCGACGTGAAGCACCTTTCCGATGACGCTGTCCGCGGCGAACGGCCAGCCCTCCCCTCTCGTGAACGCGGAAAACGCTGCCCACCAGTCTCCTTCCGGTTTCACGAGCGCAGCCAGGAAGATCACGAGGAGAAACGCAGGGGTGACCCACTGGATCACGAAACGGAAGAAGCGAGGGACCTTCATGTCCGCGCCGCGTGTGATCTCGTCCCATCCCTTGTCGATCCCGAAGATCCACGCGAAGATCAAGGCCTCTCCCAGCGCGAAGACGACCAGCGAGAACGTACCCGTCCAGAAGTCGAACTCGTCGAACGCTCCGCCCGGATAGAGCCAAACGCAAAAGAAGCCCAGCGCGAACGTCGCCGCCCCGAACGCGAGTGCGGCCTTCTTCCGCTTCCAACCGAACTCGTCCTCGAGGAAGGCCATGATCGGCTGTCCCATCGCGAGAGACGACGTGATCCCGGCGAAGAACAGAAGGCCGAACCACATCGCCCCCGCGAACGGCGCGAACCAACCCCAATTGTTGAAGAGCGTCGGGAGCGTCAGGAAGCCGAGGCTGAACCCGCTCCCTCCGGCGGTCGCCTGCTGCACGGCGGCGAGGCCGAGGTAGGCGGTCGCGATCGGGAGGAGCAGCGATCCCCCGAGGATCACCTCGACGAATTCGTTCATCCAACCCGCGCTCGCGCCGTTCAAGGCGATGTCGTCGCGCTCGCGCAGGTAGGAGGCGTAGCAGTGGATGGAACCCATCCCCACCGAGAGCGTGAAGAAGATCTGGCCGGCGGCCGCGAGCCACGTCGTCGGATTCGTGAGACCGGAAAGCTCCGGGTTCCAGACGAAATTGAGCCCGTCGAGGGGGCTCTCCACGACGCCCGGCGAATCGGTTCCCAAGGTGAGACCTCTCACCACGAGCACCGCTCCGAAGAGGATCAGAAGCGGCATCCCGATCTTCGCGGCGAGTTCGATCCCCTTCGCGAGCCCCCTCGAGAGGATCCAGACGTTCAGCCCGAGGGTCAGCACGAACCAGAAGACCGCCTGTGGCGGAACGGCGAAAAGGGACCCCGCGTTCACCCCGAGGTATTCGGGAAAGAACTCCGTCGGAAGCACGTCCCGAAAGGTGCCGATGAGGGAGTGAAAAACGTAGGCGAGCGTCCAGGACTCGATGTAGCAGTAGTAGGCCGCGATGGTGAGGTTCGTGAAGATCCCGAACACACCCAGGTACTTGAGCCACTTCTGGGGTCCGAGCCGATCGAACATTCCAGGCGCCGAGTGGTGGCCGAACTTCCCGCCGTGACGGCCGATCGCCCACTCGATCCAGAGAAGGGGGATCCCCATGAGGACGAACGAGACGAGGTACGGGATCAGAAAGGCGCCGCCGCCGTTGGCGGCCGCTTGAGCGGGAAACCTCAGGAAGTTGCCGAGGCCGACCGCGTTGCCGGCCATCGCGAGGACCAGTCCGACCCGGCTGCCCCAACGCTCTCTTTCGCCCATGGAGAAGGCCGCCCCCTCCCGGCCGGCGCGGAGGCTACCACAGACACCGCCGGGAAGGAACGAAAGTGGAACCCTACAGGCCCATCGCGATCCGCTCGTCGGTCACGATGCCGAGCTTCAGGTCTTCGCCCGCGGCGGCGCGGCAGATGTCGACGATCCGCATCACGCCCTCGTAATTGAGCTTCTCCTGAGCGGCGAGGAACAGGACCTTGTCCATCGAACGTCGCTTTTCGAAGATCTCCCGCATCTTGTTCCCGAGGTCTTCCGCCCGCACGACCTCCTTGTTGATCAGGACCGTGCAACCCGGAGGAAGGCCCGGAAGCGTGAGCGGCTGCTCGATGTTGCAGATGTCGACGTTCACGGCGAGGATCACTTGCTTGTTCTTTTCGTCCGGCGGCGGCGGGGTCGCGGACTTGTCCTCACGCGGGATCATGATCTCGTACCCCATCTGGGCCATCGGGGCCACGACCATGAACACGACCAGAAGCACGAGGAGGACGTCGATCAACGGCGTGACGTTGATCTCCGACTTGAGCCCCCCGCGATCGCCCAGCGATACACCCATGGCGAACTCCTAACCGCCCTGTCGCTTCTCGGCGATCAGGCCGACCTGCTCGAAGCCGGCGTCCTTGACGATCTGCATGGCTTTCTTGACTTCGCCGTAGGGGAGTCGGGCGTCTCCCTTGATGACGACCGGAGCGGTGCTGTTGCGGGCGTACTCCTCCGCCATGCGGGCCTTGAGCCCATCCTCCGTCATGCGCCCCGAGTCCTTTCCGATCGCGTAGGTCTTGTCCACCGTGACCGCGATCAGGATCTGCGTCTTGTCCTCGGGCTTCTGCGGAGGATCCGTGGTGACGGGCAGCTTCACCGCAGGGCCCGTCTGGAGCATCGGGGTCACCACCATGAAGATGATGAGGAGCACCAGCATCACGTCCACGAGCGGCGTGACGTTGATCTCCGCGTTCGGCTTTCCGGCTTCAACGACCCGCATGGGAGGCTTCGTGCTTCTTGAGGAAGAAGTCCAGGAGTTCGGCGGAAGAGTTCGTCATCTCGATGATGAAGCGCTCGTGACGGGTCGTGAAATAGTTGTAGGCCATGATCGCGGGAACGGCGACGCCGATGCCGAGTGCGGTGGCGTAGAGCGCTTCGGCGATCGCGCCCGAAACGGCGGAAATGTTGCCGGCGCCGGCGGTCGAGATCGTGCCGAACGCCGCGATGATCCCCAGCACGGTCCCGAACAGTCCGACGAACGCGGCCGCCGATCCGATCGTGGCGAGGCCCGAGAGCCCCTTCTTCATTTCGGCGGACGTGAGAGCCACGGCGCGCTCGAGCGACCGGCCCACCGCCGCGACGAGATCGTGGCTGTCCTTGAATTCCTTCTCGTCGTTCTGGTACTCCATCAGCCCCGCGACGACCACCTTCGCGAGGTGGCTGTGCTTGTACTTGCGGGTCACGGTCACCGCGTCGTCAAGCCGGTTCTCCTTGAGGCACTTGACGAACTCGGGAAGGAACGCGAGCGACTCGTTCCTGGCCCGGCGATACGACCTCCAGCGGTCGAACATCACCGCCAACGAATAGACCGACATCACGACCAGCACCAACCAGGCGAACTTGCCGACCGGAGAGGCGGCCTGGAAGGCTTCGAAAATAGTATGTTCCATCTCGTGGCTCCTTGAAGCGCCCGCGCTTCCCGAAAACTATCTCAGTCGGAAGTCGACCCGGATCGTGTAATAGATCGCCACGGGTCGACCGTTCTGAATCGCCGGCTTGTATTTCCACTGTTTCACGGCCGCGATCGCCGAGTCGTTGAACATGGGATTGGTCGAGTTGAGCACCGTCACCTCGCCGATGTCCCCGGCCGTGGTGACGACGGCCTGCAGGATGACCTTTCCCTCGATCCGCGCTCGGCGCGCCACGTCGGGGTAGGCCGGCTCCACCTTCTTGATCAGGACCGGGAGAACGACGTCGGCCGTCGGCAGGATCGGGGTGTCGTCACCGGTGCCCCCGAGCACACCGCCCACGACACCGCCGACGACGCCGCCCACGACGCCTCCGGGCACGCCGCCCGGCACGCCGCCCGGCACGCCGCCCTCGACCCCCAAGTCCTCCTCACCCTCGTACTCGATCTCCGCGACCTCCTCCGGAACTTCGGTGGGCTGGACGATCTCCTCGGGGTCCCGGGGAACGATCTCCTCGACCTTCTTCTCCGGCTTCGCCCCCCCGGAGGGAGGGGGCGGAGGAGGCGGAGGGGGAGGGGGCGGAGGAGGCGGCGCGGCACCGAAGAACGCGATCATGACGTCCGGGTCCTCGACCGCTTTCACGACGAGGATCGATCCGGCCGCGATGGCGCCGAGCACGAGCACGTGAATGACCAACGCGATGGGGAACGCCCACGGGTTCTTCTCGCCCCCGCCCTTTCGGCTCTCCAGCATGCTGTCGAACATCGGCTTCCTCGCTTCGATTCGAGAGGAGGTCAGGCGGCCGCCTTGGGGGCCTGCGGATTCTGCTTGTTGCGGACCTCGAGCGCCTTCTTGAGGAACTCCTCGGCCTTGAGGTACGCCTCCTGGGCCTCGGTGTTCTTCCCCTCCGCGACCAGCTGCTTCATCTTTTCGCGGTACAGGAGATTCGTGTACGAGAGCGCGTCGAAGTACTCGGGATCGAGTTCCCGGGCCTTTTCGAGCGCTTTCATCCCCCTCTCGATCAGCTGATTCCGCTCCTCGTTCGAGACCATGACCCCGCCCTTGTAGGAGCGCTCCCAGCAGACGACGCCGATCGTGTACCAGGCCTCCTTGTTGTCGGGCTCGAGGGCGACCCGTTTTTCGAGGTACTCGAGGCCCTTCGTGACGTCCCCGGTCTTGAGGACGAGGTCGGCGATCCGGGCGATCAGGTTCGCATCCTGCGGGTTTGCGCGGTGTTTGGCCTCCAGGTACTCGATCGCCTTCGCGTTGTTGTCCGAGCTCGTGAGCATGCTCAGGTAGTAGCTCTCGATCTTGGCGTGCTCCTCTTCGCTCGGCGCCTCCAAACGGAGGAGCTTCTCGAGCTGCGCGATGCCGTTCTGGGAATACATGCGGTCCTTTTCGTGGGACGAACCGGGGCGGTAGAGAGCGACGTAGGACATCGCGATCAGGTAGTTCGCCATCCAGTTCTCGGGGTCGTACGAGAGGATCTTCTTGTACTCCTCGATCGCCTCCTCGTACTTCTGCGCGGTGTAGAGCTCGTTCCCCTTGTTGAGCGTCAGGCGGGTCCGGATCTCGCCGCACCCGGTCGCCAAGACGGCGGTGGCCGTGGCGAACGCCACGACGGCGATGAACCGAGGTCGTCTCATTCCCTCTCCTGTCGGGCCCGGATCATTCCGGCCCGGAACGACCGGCGCCACCCGGGGGCCCGGACGCGCGCTGCATCGAGTCCGCACAGGGAAACGAGGGCACGGGAAACGAGACCACTCCCGGTCTTCGCGCCGCACCGTTCTCGCCGGTAGTATCCGACAATCGCGTTCCGACCCCGCCGTCGCTGGCCATTCCTACAATAACCACGATCGGCGACGCCGCATGGTAGCCCAATCGTCAGGCCGGGGCCAATACCTTGCATCCGCGGGGTTTCCGCCCGGGAAAGGGCCGTCAGCGAAGGGGGACGATCGGCCAAAAACGGGGGATCAGGGCCATGGCCACGACGAAGGCGAGGAGCGTGAGCGGGCCCCCGACCCGCGCGAAGTCGTAGAAGCGGTAGCGTCCCGTCCCGTACACCAGCAGGCACGCCGGCTCGAACGGCGTGAGGAAGGAGCAAGAGGCGCCGAGGCAGGTCGCCACCGCGAACGGGCGCGGGTCGAGCCCCATCGTGCGCGCCGCCGTCACCGCGATCGGGAGCACGAGAAGCGCCGCGGCGGCGTTGTTGAGCGGCTGGGTGAGGAGGACGGTCAAGAGGAAAAAGACCGCGACGAGAGCGAGGGGACCGGCAGGGCTCGCCCACTCGACGAGGCGGTCGGCGATCATCCGCGCCGCGCCCGAATCCTCCATGCCCATGCCCAGCGCGATCATTCCGGCGAGCATGATCAGGAATCGGATGTTGACGTAGGCGGCCGCTTCCTCGACCGTCAGGCAGCGAGTCGCGAGCACGAGCGCTCCCCCCGCGAGGAATGCGGTCGGCGCGTCGAGCCACCCGAAGGTCGAGCAGAGGATCGCCGCCGCGAAGAAGGCGAGCGCCCCGAGCGCCCGGCGGCCGTAGTGGGGAGGCAGGGGCGCGTCCTCGACGATCAGCATGTTCGGTTCGTTCGCGAGGCCGCGAACCATCTCCTCCCGGCCGTACAGGAGGAGGACATCCCCCTGCCGCAGCGGGATCTTGCCGACCTTCTCGACGAGCGACTCGCCGCTCCGGTGGATCGCGAGGACGCTCAACCGGAACCGCCGCCGGAAGTCGGTTTGCTTGAGCGAACGGCCGACGAGCAACGAGTTGTAGGAGACGGTCGCCTCGAAGATCCGTGCCCGTCCTCCTCCCAGCTCCTCCTCGGCGGGATCGGCGAGCGACTTCACGGAGACCCCTTCCTCCGCGGCCAGCCGCGTGATCGCCGAGGCCTGCCCCTCCACGAGAAGGAGATCCCCCGCCTCCAAGACCTCCCGTCCGTCCGGGGCGTCGATCCGCTCGTCGCCCCGGTGGATCGCGAGGACGTTCACCCCGAAGAGGGAAGCGAGGTCGGCCTCCGCGAGGCTCCGACCCGCGAGGGGCGACCCTTGGCGGACCAGGAGTTCGAAGAGAAACCCCCGAACCCCGTACGCGTCGAGCGCCGCCTCCTCGGGTTGGAGGCGCAGGATCGCCGGGGCGGCCCACAGGAAGTAACCGACGCCGACCACGGCGACGGCGACTCCGACCGGGGCCAACTCGAAAAGCGACAATTGCTCGAGCCCGAACTGCTCCATCGCGCCCGACACCGCGACGTTCGTGGACGTGCCGATCAACGTGCACATTCCGCCGGTCATCGAGGCGAAGGCCACCGCCATCAGGTACTTCCCGCGATGGACCCGAAAGCGACGCGCCATCCCCTCGGCGACGGGAATGAACATCGCCGTGGCCGCCACGTTGTTGATGAACGCCGAAACGACGTTGACCAGGGTGTAGAGGAACGCCGCCGCCTTCCCCTCGCTCCGGCCCGCCACGATGTGGATCCGTTTGGAGATCGCCCGAGCCGCGCCGTTGTGAACGACGGCCCCGGTCAGCAGCATGACGCCGGCGATCATGACGATCGAGGAATTCGCGAACCCGAGGAAGGCCCGCTCGGGGCCGAGCACCCCGGTCGCGACCAGGGCCGCAATGAGAAGAAGCGAAAAGACGTCGATCGGGAGCCACTCCCGGGAGAAGTTGCCCAGGGCGAGCACGAGGAGGATCAGGACGATCGTCGCGGCCACGTGCCACCCTCCGGACCCCGAATGGCGGAGAAAGATACGCCAATTCCGGCGCGATTGACGCCGGGGGGAGTGGTTCCTATCCTCCGCCGGACTCGAGGGGGCGACGCGTGACGGAACGGTCCGGACGGAATTCCGGTGGATTCAGGGTGCGGGTCGCGGCCGTGGTGGCCCTGCAGTCCTTCGCGTCCGGTCTTCCGCTCGGGCTGATCCTGTTCGCGATCCCCGACTGGCTCCGATCGATCGGGGTCGACATCCGGGTGATCGGGCTGATCACGCTCGCCCAGGCCCCGTGGTCGTTCAAGGTGCTGTGGGCTCCCCTCATGGACCGCTTCGCCCCGGCGGGGATGGGGAGGCGCCGCGGGTGGATCGCCCTCGCTCAGGTGGCGCTCTTCGGCCTGACCCTGGCCCTCGCGGGGGTCGGGGCCCACCCGGACTCCCCCTGGGTCGTGGGGACGCTCGCCTTCGCGATCGCCCTCGCCTCCGCGACCCAGGACATCGCCGTCGATGCGTACGCCGTGGACGTTCTGAGGAAGGAGGAGCAGGGGGTCGCGGTGGGGGCAAGGACCGCCCTCTATCGCGCGGCGATGCTGATCGCGGGCACCTTCGCGATCTGGCTCGCGGGGTCCTGGGGATGGCCGGTCGTTCTGACCGGCCTCGCGTTCCTCTACCTCCCGCTCGTGGTCGTGACGCGCCTCTCGCCGGAGCCCGAGGAGACCTTGGTCGCGCCGAAGACACTCCGGGAGGCGGTCTGGCTCCCCTTCCTCGGATTGCTCTCGCGGCACCGGGCCCTCGAGATTCTCTTCTTCGTCGTCTTCTACAAGCTCGCCGACAACCTGGCGGGGGCCCTCGTGAGCCCCTTCCTCGTGGACATGGGGTACGCCCCGGTCGACCGGGGCTTCTGGCGAGGAAATATCTCGACCGTCTCGATCGTCGTCGGCACGATGGCGGGAGGGGCGCTGACCGACGTCCTCGGGCTCGGCCGCTCCCTTTGGATCTTCGGGATCCTCCAGATCGTGTCGAATGTCGGGTACGTCTTCGTCGCGGGCTCGCCACCGAACCGTCCTCTTCTCTTCGGCGCCGTCGGGTTCGAGGCCTTCACGACCGGGCTCGGGACCGGGGCTTTCTTCGTCTTCCTCCTGCGCCTGACCCAGAAGCGCTTTTCGGCGACCCAGTACGCCCTCTTTTCGAGCCTCTTCGGCATCCCGCGAATCGTCGCGGGGCCGATCTGCGGGTTCCTGGTCGATGCCCTGGGGTGGAAGACGTTCTTCTGGCTGACGATCGCGAGCGGAATCCCGGGGCTCGTCTTTCTCGCCCGGTTCGTCCCGTGGGGGGTGAGGGAGCCGGAGATCGAGGTCGAGGAGAGCGAGCCCCCGAAGCCCCTGACACGCGCCGGCTATGCCCGGCGCGCCGCGGCAGGGGGGCTTGCGGGCATTGCGCTCGCCGCCCTGTCCCTCGCGACGCTCGAGGGGTTGAAGGCCGCGCGCGCGGGGAAAGGGTTCGACCTTCTGTCCGGGCTGGCAACCCTCGTCACGCCGTCGTCGGGGCCGGAGTGGATCGCGAGCGCCGGCGTTCTCGCCTTCGGCCTGTTCGGCGCGCTCCTCGCGGCCGCGAAAAGGTGACGAACCGCTCGCTCCGGACGGGAACGCCGGGGGATCGCCCGGACCCGCGGGTTTCCCCCTACTTGTAGATCGCCATGATCTTCGCGAGAAGGGCGAGCGCGTCTTCCTTCTTCCGCTGGAACGCGTTCCTGCCCATGATCGAACCGAAGCCGCCGCCGGCGCGGATCGCCCTCGCCTCCTCGAGGAGCTGCGCGTCCGAGGTCTTGGCGCCTCCCGAGAAGATCACGATCCGCTTCCCGTCGAAGGACGACTGCACGACGTGCGCGACGCGCTCGGTCAGCGTCCCGATCGGGATCTTCTCCGACTCGTACACCTTCCGCGCGGCCTCCTGCTCGATGTGCTCGGTGGGGAGCTTCACCTTCACGATGTCGGCTCCCAACTGGCACGCGATCTGAGCGGCGTACGCGCAGACGTCGATGCCGGTCTCCCCTGCCTTCGAAAGATGCTCCCCTCGCGGGTACGACCAGACCACCGCCGCGAGTCCGTGCTCGTGGGCCTGCTCGATCAGCTCGCGCACCTGCTCGTACATCTCGCCGTTGAGCGCGGAACCGGGGTAAATCGTGTAACCGATCGCGACGCAGCCCAGACGCAGCGCCTCGTGCACGCTCGAGGTCTGAACCGACCGTGGGTTCTTCTCGTCGTGAAGGACCTCGTGGTTGTTGAGCTTGAGGATCAGCGGGATCTCGCCCGCGAACGTCGCCGCCCCCGCCCGCAGGAACCCGACCGGAGCGGCGTAGGCGTTGCAACCCGCCTCGATCGCGAGGCGGAAATGGTAGTGCGGGTCGTACCCGGGCGGGTTCGGCGCGAAGGAGCGCGCGGGGCCGTGCTCGAACCCCTGGTCCACCGGGAGGATCACCATCCGGCCGGTGCCGGCGAGCGTGCCGTGGTTGAGCATCCGGGCCAGGTTGGTCCGGACACCGGGGTTCTCGCTTTCGTAGCAGGAGAGGATCTCGCGGACTCGCTCGGTCATCGACGCACCTCCGATTGCGGTGGGCATGGTGGCCCACTGCGGGCCGGGGCCGCAAGACGCGGCCCCGGCGTCACGGAAGCGGTCGGCGCTCGGTCACGGGACGCGGCCGGGGACGTCCCGGCGGACCTCCTTCCCGGAACGCGACCGCCGGGATTCACGCCGGTTGCCCCCGCCGAGGCAACGGTGCGAAGGTGAAGGCGGAGGTGGACGATGGCGGGGGATCGACACGACCTGCCGGTGACCGGGATGCACTGCGCCGCCTGCGTGGCGAGCGTCGAGAAGGCCCTTCGAACGGCGCCCGGCGTCGTTGCGGCGTCGGTGAACCTGGCGACCGAGCGCGCGACGTTCGTCCTCGACCCTTCCCGCGGTTCCCTCGACGGCGTCGCCCGGGCGGTCCGGGACGCGGGGTTCGGGCTCGTCCTCCCCGCGGCGGAGGAGTCGGTCGACGACGTGGAGGCGGCTGCGCGTGCCGCCGAGACGGCCGACGCGAAGCGCCGGCTCGCGGTCGCCGCCCTGTTCGGGGTTCCGGTGCTCGGGATCGGCATGAGCCATGGCGCGCTCGCGATTCCCGGGGAGCGGTGGATCCAGCTCGCGCTCGCGCTCCCGGTGCTCCTCTGGGCCGGGGCCGGCACCTATGCACGGGCATGGGCGGCCGCCCGGCGTCGGACTGCGGACATGAACACTCTGGTCGCGATCGGAACGGGATCTGCGTTTCTCTACTCGCTCGTCGCGACTGCCGCCCCGTCGCTCGTGACCTCCGACCTCCACACGACCCACTCCGAACCTCCCGTGTACTTCGAAGCGGCCGCCGGCATCCTCCTGCTCGTTCTCGTGGGGAGATTCCTCGAATCGCGCGCGCGGTCCAAGACCTCGGCGGCGCTTCGCAAGCTCGCGACGCTGCAGGTCAAGGCGGCGCGGGTCGTCCGCGACGGCGTCGAGATCGAGACCCCGCTCGACGCGATCTCCGTCGGCGACGTCCTCGCGGTGCGTCCCGGCGAGACGATCCCCCTCGACGGGGAGATCGTCGACGGCGCGTCGGCCGTCGACGAGTCGATGCTCACGGGCGAGAGCATCCCCGTCGCGAAGGGCGTCGGGGACGCGGTCGTCGGCGGCACCCGAAACGGAACGGGCGCCTTCCGCTTTCGCGTGACCCGCGTCGGAGAGGACACCGTCCTCCAGCAGATCGTCCGGATGGTGCGCGAGGCGCAGGGCTCGAAGGCCCCGATCCAGCGGCTCGCCGACCGGGTGAGCGCCGTCTTCGTGCCCGTCGTCCTGGCCGTCGCCGCGATCACCTTCGTCGGCTGGTTCCTCGTCTCCCCGCCCGATGAGCGCCTCTCCCTCGCGCTCGTGAACGCGGTCTCGGTGATGATCATCGCCTGCCCTTGCGCGATGGGGCTCGCGACCCCGACGGCGATCGTCGTCGCGACGGGGAGGGGAGCCGAGGCCGGGGTTCTGTTCAAGGGGGGCGAGGCGCTCCAGGCGGCCGCGGAGGTCGACACCGTCGTCCTCGACAAGACCGGCACGGTAACCGAGGGGAAGCCCGTCGTCGTCGAGGTCGCCGCTTTCGACGGCCTCTCCGAGGACGGCCTGGTGCGGATCGCCGCGGGAGTGGAGGCGGTCTCGGAGCATCCCCTCGCGGCCGCGGTCCTCGACGAGATGAAGCGGCGCGGGCTCGGCTTCACCCTTCCGTCCGCGTTCGAGGCCCGACCGGGCAAGGGAGTCGTCGCAACCGTGGAGGGAAGGCGCGTCGTCCTCGGGACCGCGGAGCTTCTGCGCGAGGAGGGAACGAGCGCGCAATCGATCGAGACCCACGGCCGAGACCTCGAAGGTCTCGCCGCGCGGGGGCGAACCCCGGTTCTCGTCGCGATCGACGGCCGTCTTGCCGGATGGATCGGCGTCTTCGATCCGGTGCGTCCCCGCTCGAGGGAGGCGGTCGCGAGGCTCCGCACGCTCGGACTCGACGTCGTCCTCCTCACGGGGGACCGCCGGGCGACGGGGGAAGCGATCGCACGGGAGGTCGGGATCGAGCGGGTGGTCGCGGAGGTCCTGCCGGACCGGAAGGCCGAGGTGGTTCAGTCGCTTCAGGGCACTGGGAGAAAGGTCGCGATGGTCGGCGACGGCATCAACGACGCCCCCGCCCTCGCGCGCGCCGACGTCGGCGTGGCGATCGGAACCGGCGCCGACGTGGCGATCGCCGCCTCGGACGTCACGCTCGTTCGGGCCGACCTCGGAGCCGCCGTCACGGCGATCCGGCTCGCGCGGGCGACCCTCCGAAACGTGAGGCAGAACCTGTTCTGGGCCTTCGCCTACAACGTGCTGGGGATCCCGCTCGCGGCGGGGGCGCTATATCCATGGACCGGGTGGCTGCTCTCCCCCGTCTTCGCGTCGGCGGCGATGGCGCTGTCGAGCGTGTCGGTGGTCACCAATAGCCTCCGCCTGCGTCGGTTCCAAGTGGACCGCTGAAACAAGAAGGCCCTCGCGGCGAACCGCTGCGAGGG
>CAZVOE010000012.1:18894-21780 GCA_964628935.1 uncultured Acidobacteriota bacterium | reverse complement strand
CCCGCCGGCCGCGCCTCTCGAAAAGGTGCCAGTCCCCTTTTTCTTACCAGGTCAGGCGGGCCTGGGCCCAGCCGCGGAGCACGTCGTCCGCCTCGTCGCCCCAAAAATCGCCGACCGCAAGCTGCGCGATGCCGGCCTGGACGCCGAAGTTCTTGTTCACGTTCCAGTTCCACCAGGCGTCGATCTCGTCGCCGAGGTCGTCTTCCTGGCCGGGACCGAACGTCTCGGTCAGCGTGAACATGTGGTACGCAAGACCGAACTCGTGACGGCCCTCGGCGAGACCGAGGGTGTAGCCGAGGTTGAAGTCGGTGATGTTGGTCGCGTTGAACAGGTCGAGGTAGCCGAGACGGCCGTACGCGTGGATGTCGCCGTAGAGCGGCGTGAACGCCTCGAACTCGTCGTCGGTGTCGGGGTCGTCGCCGGAGGCGAGGAGGCCGCCGACGTGGAAGCGGTGGCGGAGGGTTTCACCGATGCTGAACCCGAACCACGCTTCGACGATGTCGCCGGAGAGGTCCTGGGCGGGAGAGCCGAAGATCGGCTCGCCGAAGTCGCCGGACTGCAGGGCAACTTCGAGGTTCCAGTCGAACATCTGGTTCGGTGCAACCGGCTTGTTCCAGCGCGCGCCGAACGTGTTCAGCTTGGAATCGAAGGCGAGGTCCTGGTGGGCGATGTAGTAACCGCCCACGGTGCCGAGCGTCTCGCTCAAGTTCCAGTCGAACGTCGCGCCGAAGAGGTTCATGTCGGTCGAGGTCCCGTCGATGCCGAGGACATACCCGGGAAAGAACGGGAGGCGAACGTTGTAGAGCGGTCCCCCGAACACGTTGTTCTCTTGCGTCTTGAAGTAGAAGGCGTTCGCCGACGCCTTCTCGCCGGTCCAGGCGCCGCGGAGGCCGTCGAACGAAAGGCCGGAGTAGAAATCGTTGTCGCCGAGGAGGAGCTCCGTTCCGTACGGCATCTCCTGGCGGCCGATCCGAGCGTCGATGTTCGAACCGGCGATCTTCTGGACCTCGATGAAGCCCTGGTAGAGGTTGATGTCGTCTTCACCCGCGGCGCTCGGAAGGGACTGGAGATGCGGGTAGGCGAAGAAAGACGGGTCCCCCGGGTAGGTCGGGGCGTCTGGGTCGCCCCCAAAGAAATAATCGAACGGATCGTCGAAGCTCAGCCCCTTGTTCGGCGGCGTGGCGCCGAAGTTCCCGAAGTTCTGGAGATCGACGACGGCGCGAATGTTCTCGGTGATCTGTCCGTCGATCCCGACCCGAATCCGGTACGGCCAGAACGAAAACGAATCGTCGATCCCCGACTCGTCCGGATCGTCCTCCAGATCCGCCATGTTCTCGGCGTACTCGAACCGCGACCGGATCTCGCCGGTCACCTTGAACTTCTGGTCCTGCTCCTGGGCGGTCGCCACGGGGGAACCGAGCGACGCCGCAGCCATCGCGAAGATGGCGGCGAACAGAATGGTCCGTTTCATGATCTTCTCTTCCTCCCTCTGGGGTTTGGGTTGGGCTTGGGCCCGGAATTCGAATCGCTTCCCCTTCTCCGTCGCGCCCCGACGGCGCAAACCGTGAGGCCCCCTCCTCGGTTCGCGGCCGGTGGCCCGCCATCGAGAACGCAATCTCGGGGCCAGAACCGAGTTGTGTGGGAGCGATTCCAGAAGTGCTTTCTTTTCTGTAATATAAGAGTCACCGCCCCCGGCGGGGTGTCCACTGCAGGGGCCGGGGGTCGCGGCGGATTCTTGGATCGCTCCAAGAAACCGAACCTATCCGGTATAGTTTATAGAGTCTTGACGAGCCCGTAACGGGATCCTCAGGCGGCGGGCTGGACCTGCGCGGTGCAGTGCGAGCATCGCTTCGCCGCCTTCGGGATCGCGCTCAGGCATTCCGGGCACTCGCGGGTGTTCGGCGGCGGCGGCGGCGTTTCCTTCTTGAGGCGGTTGAGCTGCTTGATCACGAGAAAGATCGCGAAGGCGACGACGACGAAGTCGAGGACGGTATTGATGAACAGGCCGTAGTTGAGCGTGGGCGCTCCGGCCGCCTTTGCGGCGGCGAGGCTCGCGTACCCCCCTCCCGACAGATCGACGAAGAGGTTCGAGAAGTCGAGCTTCCCGAGCAGCATGCCGACGGGAGGCATGATCACGTCGGAAACAAGCGAAGAGACGATCTTCCCGAACGCCCCACCGATGATGATGCCGACCGCCATGTCCATGACGTTCCCGCGCATGGCGAATTCCCGGAACTCCTTGAGCATGGTGTCCTCCTTGCCTCCCGGTCGCGCCGCGCCCCGAACGCTCGGGACGGACGTCGCCGCCAACGGGCCGAGTATGCCTCAGGAGCGGGGGACGGAGACAACGCGCTCGACGTCCTCGAGGAGGCGCCGGTATCGGGTCTCGTCCCTGCGTTCCGACTCGGTGCGAGACCAGCGAATGCGCCCTTCTCGGGGCTCCGCGCGCGCGAAGGCGACAGGAGGGAGGGCGATCCCCCGGGCTCGGCGCATTCGCGCGGCGGCCGTCGGCGCCGACTCGATCCGGGCGAGACGGTCGCGCAGCGACGCCGCGTGGGCCGTGAATCCATGGGCCTCGAGGAGGGCGATCGCCTCCTCGACGAGGGGTTCGACGCTCGCGGCTCGGGAGCGCATCGCCGTCACTGTCCTGCCCTGGTGTCAACTTCCGATGAAATCGGGGTAATTTCCCTGCTAGATTCCTCCCCCGAGGGTGCCATGAGACCGTTCGAGGAGGTCTTCGCGGAGGCGGTCGACGTCGAAGAGGTCGACCCTCGCGTCGTCGAGCGGCTGCGCGCCTTGTACGAAGCGGCCGCCGGAGGAGGCGCGCGGAGCGCCGCGATCGCGCCGCCGCTCGTGGCCTTACTCGAGTTCCTCGCGACCCCGGAG
>CAZVOE010000012.1:13498-18884 GCA_964628935.1 uncultured Acidobacteriota bacterium | reverse complement strand
CCCCCCGCCCCGGGCGGGGCGCACGGACGCGAACTGCCGAGCGGTCGACTACTTTTTCTGCCTCGGAGACTGGAGTTGGGGACAGCTCCCGGAGCCCTGGGAGTCGATCTTCGCCGATCTCGGCGGCGGTCTCCACGAGACCGTGTCCGCCCCCGACATCGCGGAGGCGCTGCAAGCGACCCCCGAGCAGCTCCTGGAGAGGATTCGCGCGGCCGCGCCCCGATCCCATCGCTGATCCGAGCCCCTACACCGGAGCGGACCCATGAAACTGATCGAGTGCGTCCCGAACTTCAGCGAGGGCCGCGACCGCGCGGTCATCGACGCGATCGCCGCCGAGATCTCGCGTACCGAGGGGGCCGTCCTGCTCGACGTCGACCCGGGGGAGGCGACGAACCGGACGGTCGTGACCTTCGTCGGGACTCCGGAGGCGGTCGAGGAGGCGGCCTTTCGCGCGATCCGCCGCGCCTCCCTCCTCATCGACATGACGAAGCACCGCGGGGAGCACCCGCGGATCGGCGCGACGGACGTCTGCCCCTTCGTTCCCGTCGAGGGAGCGACGATGGAGGACTGCGTCGCGATCGCGCGCCGCCTCGGGAAGCGCGTCGGCGACGAGCTCGGCATTCCCGTCTACCTCTACGAGGCTGCGGCGACGCGCCCCGACCGGCGCTCCCTCGCCGACATCCGCCAGGGAGAGTACGAGGGGCTCGAGGCGCGCATGCGCGAAGGGCACGTCCCCGACTTCGGTCCCTCGGAGTTCAACCCGAGAAGCGGCGCCACGGTCATCGGGGCGCGGGAGTTCCTGATCGCCTGGAACGTCAACCTCAACACGCGCGACCGGAAACTCGCGAACGCGGTCGCGCAGGCGATCCGGGAGAAAGGAAGACCGAAGCGGACCCCGGACGGAAAAGTGGTCAAGGACGAGACGGGGAACACGGTCTTCGAGCCAGGCCGCTTCCGGGAATGCCGGGCCGTCGGATGGGTGATTCCGGAGTACGGCCGAGCGCAGGTCTCGATCAACCTGACCAACTTCAGGATCACTCCGCTTCACGAGGTCTTCGAAGCCTGCTGCGAGGAGGCGGCGTCGCTCGGCCTCCGCGTCACCGGAAGCGAGCTCGTCGGGCTGATCCCGCGGGAAGCGATCCTCGCCGCGGGGGACCACTTCCTGCGCAAGCAGGGGAAGACGACCGGGGTGCCGGAACGGGAACGGGTCCACCACGCGATCCTGTCCCTCGGCCTCGCGGAGCTCGGGCCGTTCGACCCCGCCGAGCGGATTCTCGAGTACCGTTACCGCGGGGCGCCGAAGGGCTTGCGCGCGCTGCGCCTCGCGGAGTTCCTCGACGAGCTGTCGAGCGACTCCCCCGCCCCGGGGGGAGGGAGCGTCGCCGCTCTCTGCGCGGCCCTCTCCGCGGCGCTGTCCGCCATGGTGGCGGCCCTGACGTGGTCGAAAAAGGGGTTCGAAGACCGTCGCCCCTCGATGGAGGCCTTGGGCGTGGAGGCTCAGGCGCTGAAGGACCGCTTCCTCGAACTGGTCGATCGGGACACGGAAGCCTTCGAAGCCGTCCTCGCCGCCGCGCGTCTCCCGAGGAAGACCGAGGAGGAGGCGGCCCTCCGGGCGGCGGCGATGGAGGCGGCGAACGTCCGCGCCGCGGAGGTGCCGCTCGAGGTTCTCGAGGGGACCGTGCGCGCGCTCGAACTCGCCGGCATCGCAGCCCGGGAGGGGAATCCGAACTCGGCCTCCGACGCGGGGGTCGCGGCCGCCGTGGCGCGCGCGGCGGCGGAAGGGGCCGCGATGAACGTGCGCATCAACCTCCCCTCGGTCGCGAACCGCGAACTCGCCGCGGCCCTCGAAGATCGCTGCCGCGCGGCACTGGAGAAAACGCGGGGTTAGAAAAGGGGGGGGGGCCCCGAAACTGGGCCCAGTCCCCATTTTCTCTACGGCAGGCGGTAGAACGTGCCCCGCTTCTGGCCGACGCGCTCGAGAAGGCCGCGATCGACGAGGCGGCGCAAGTTGTCCTTGAGCGTGTTCCGGTTGGTCCCGGTCGAGAGGAGCAGGTGGGACGCCTGCACCGTGCCGCGCTCGCGCACGGCTTCGAGGATCGCCCGCTGCAAGGGGGGGAGGTCGAGAGTTCCCCGCTCGAGCGCGATTTTCGCCTCCACGCGATCGGCATGGCGCGAAAGCGCCTCGAGGAAAAACCGGAGCCAAGGCCGCAGGTCGCCGTCTCCGCTCCAAAGGCGCGTCGACGCGGCGTCGATCGCGTCGTAGAGCTCGTCGCGCGATTCCTCGAGAACCCTCTCGAAGCTCGCGTACGGGACGTGCGCGTACCCAGCGCGTCGCAGGAGGTGCGTCGTCATGCAGCGCGCAGCGCGAGTGTTCCCGGTTTGGAAGGGACTCGTCGCGATGAAGAACAGGAGGAAACTTCCGATCACGAGCAGAGGATGCTGATTCCCCTCTCGAAGCTCCAGCTCGAGCCAGGTGCACATCTCGTCGAGCTTGTCGGCGAGTAGACGCGGGGGTAGAGTTTGGAAGATCCTTCCGAGGGCGCGTCCCTCGGCATCGAAGGCTTCGAGGTGGAGGGGCTCTTCCCGCAGCGGTGAAGGTTCGGGGTCGGGGGACGGGTCCCCAAGGATCGCCGCATGGAACTTCCGAATCTCGATCGGGGTAATCAAGCTTCCCGGCGAAGGGAACTGCCTGTCCATCGCCCGGGCGTAACCGAGGATCACTTTCGTCGCCTCGGGCGACGACGGCTCGCCCCGGAGGACCGCCGCAACGTCCTCGTCGCGGATGCGGATCCCTGCGACCCGGCACGACGACCCGATCGATTGGACCCGCGCCGCCTCGCGCATCCGCGCGAGACGGTCGGCCGGGATTGCCGGGCCACCACCGGCCCATGCGCCACGAAGATGGTCGAGACGACCGATGGCGTTGACGATTTCCCGATCGGAAGGCAACGTCAGTCGCATGACACCCCCGACACCACCCAAAACAACCCAAACGTAAACGTTCTTTTGGGTGATTTCAAGGCCACCCAAAAGTTGAGGGCTCGGTGAACGAGAGGAGCGGCTCCACTCGGAGAGGCCCCCGATTCTCGGCCGGAATTCCGGCCGTGCTCCGGCAGTCCGGCGGAGACTTCGAGTGCTCCGCACATGACCTGAGCCGTTCGGGCGTCCTGCTGATCGGCGACCTCCCCGCCCCCACCGGCGGCCTCGTGGATCTTACTCTCAAAGCGCCCTCCGGAACCCTCGCGGTCACGCTTCAAGCCACGGCCGTGCGCGAGCACCAACCGGCCGACGGAGGAGGCCGCGAAATCGCCTTCGAGTTCCTCCACCTCGACGCGGCCCAACACGAAGCCCTCGAAGCGCTCATCGCCCGCGTTCTGGAAGGGAACGCCCCCGGCCCCCTCGAAGCGCTGCGGCCCGGCGCCTCCCCTCCCGAGATCCGCAAGGCGCTCGACCAGGTCCCCCTCCCCCACAAGATCGCGCTCGCCGTGCGGGCCGGAGTGCGTGAGCGCGAATACCTGCGGCAGGACACCCGCGGCGCGGTGCTCGAATCGCTCGCGCGCAACCCGTCCCTTCTCGCCACCGAAGTCCGCGCCCTGGTCTCGAGCCCCCACATCCTCCCGACGACCCTTGACTTCCTCGCCGCCGACGCGCGCTGGAAAGGGGATGAGGAGATCCAGCTCTCGCTGCTGAGCCATCCCAAGATTCCGTTCCCCGCAGCGCAGAGAATCCTCGAGTCCCTTCCCCCGAACACCCTGCGCAAGGTCCTGCATCGGCCCGGTGTCCAGCCCGCGATCCGCGACACGATCGTGCGCCGCCTCAACCGGGGCTGAGCGGAACCCCTCCGTCCCTCCGGCGAATCGTATAATCGGCGCCTTCGCCGGCCCGATCGGCGACAGAGGACCCGATGCAGCGCTTCCCGTTCCGCCCGGCCCTCGCCATGGCCGCCGCCCTTTTGGCCGCTCCCGCCGGGAGTGCCGAGGGCGAGGCCCCTCCCCCCGACCCCGCTGAGCGGATCCTCGAAGCGGCCGTGGCTTCGAACGGCGCCTGGGAGAAGCTCGCCCATCTCTGCGACCGGATCGGCCATCGGCTGAGCGGGTCCCCCGCCCTCGAAAAGGCCGTCGCCTGGGCGGCGGCGACGATGGAGCGTGAGGGCGCGGACCGGGTCTGGACCGAACCGGTCAAGGTCCCCCTCTGGGTGCGAGGGGAGGAGACCGGGCGGATCGTCTCTCCCGTCGAGCACGAGATGGCAGTGATGGCCCTCGGGATGAGCGATCCGACCCCGCCGGGAGGGATCACGGCCGAGGTCGTTGCGGTCGATTCGTTCGACGCCCTCGAGGCGCTGCCCGACGAGGCCGTGCGCGGGAAGATCGTCCTCTACAACCGACCGATGCGGCGCAACGGGGGCCCCGAGTACGGGTACGGGAGCGCGGCCGGTCTTCGGTATCGAGGCGCTGCCGCGGCGGCGAGGAAGGGTGCGGTCGGGATGCTGATCCGCTCGGTGGGAACCGCCGATTACCGGCTCCCGCACACCGGGGCGATGGCGTACGAGGACGGGGTCCCGCGGATCCCCGCCGCGGCGATCGCGAGCGAAGACGCGCTCCGGATCGATCGGCTCCTCGCCTCCGGGGAAAAGGTGAAGGTCTCGTTCACGCTCGGGTGCCGGAACGCGGGGGAGGCCGAGTCTGCGAACGTGATCGCGGAGATCCGCGGGCGGGAGAAACCGGAAGAGATCGTGCTGATCGGCGCCCACCTCGACTCGTGGGACGCCGGGTGCGGGGCGCACGACGACGGGGCCGGGGTCGTTCACGTGATGGAGGCCCTTCGCGTGATCCGTTCCCTGGGGCTCGTGCCGCGGCGGACGATCCGCGTCGTCCTCTTCACGAACGAAGAGAACGGCCTCCGGGGAGGCGCCGCCTACGCCCAAACCCACGCGGAAGACCTCGGCCGGCACGTCGCCGCGATCGAGACCGACAGCGGCGGCTTCCGGCCGAAGGGTTTCGGGGTCAGCGCGGGGCCGGGCGGGCTCGACCTGGTGACGCGGATCGCGAAGACCCTCGACCGCATCGAGGCCGACGAGGTGACGGAGGGGGGCGGCGGGGCCGACATCTCCGCGATGCGGGCGTACGGCGTGCCCCAGATGGGGCTCCGCGTCGACACCGACCTCTACTTCGACTACCACCACACGGAGGCCGACACGCTCGACAAGGTCGACCCGAACGAGTTGCGGCTCGGCGTCGCGGCGATGGCCGTGATGGCCTGGGGACTCGCCGACGCGGAGGCGACCCTTCCGAGGCTGCCGTCCGAACCGCCGGAGCCGCTCTTCAAGAAGTAGGGGGAAATGGGGACTGGCCCCTGTTTCGGAAAAAGGTGCCAGTCCCCATTTCCC
>CAZVOE010000012.1:11740-13488 GCA_964628935.1 uncultured Acidobacteriota bacterium | reverse complement strand
CCCCCCCCCCCCCCCCGACCAGTTCCCGGGCCGCAACCGGTTCGGGGCGGGGGATGAGCCCGACGCGGGCGGCGAGACGTCCGACGACCTCCTCGGGGGTGTTCCCCGCCTCGCGAGCCTCCCGGATCGACGCCCCGCGGTGCCGCTTCGATAGCCGCACGCCGTCCTCGCCGAAAAGCAGCGGGACGTGCCCGAAGTCCGGTACGCGAAGTCCGAGAGCGTCGTACAGGAGGATCTGCTTGAGGGTGGACGCGAGAAGGTCCTCGCCGCGCACGACCTCGTCGATCTCCATGGCTGCATCGTCCACGACCACGGCGAGTTGGTAGGCGGTCACGCCATCCGCGCGGCGGACGACGAAGTCTCCCGGCCGGTCCCCGCGCCACGTTCCGGAGCGCACGTCGAAGAACGAGTCCGGAGCCTCGTCGGGCACGCGGAAACGCCACGACGGCTCGCGCCCCGCCGCGCGCCGCCGCCGCGCCTCCTCCTCGCCGAGCGCGCGGCAGGTGCCCGGGTAGGGGATCTCGTCCCCCGGCGCCTGGGGGGCGCGCGCCGCGGCGGCGACGTCCTTGCGGCTGCAGAAACAGGGGTAGACGAAACCTCCGGCCTTCAACCGGCGGAAAGCGTCCTCGTAAAGTTCGGTCCGGGCGCTCTGGACGTACGGCGCGTGCGGGCCGCCGACGTCCCACCCCTCGTCCCAGTCGAGGCCCAGCCAAGCGAGATCGGCGAGGATCCGGTCGGCCGCCCCGGGTTTCACGCGCGGAGCGTCGAGGTCCTCGAGCCGCATCACGAACGTCCCGCCGCGCGCGCGCACGGAGAGCCACGCAAGGAGAGCGGTCGACGCGTTCCCGAGGTGGATCTCCCCGCTCGGGCTCGGCGCGTAGCGCCCGCGCGGCCGCCTCACCGCCGCTCGTCCTCCTCGCTCGGGAGCGCGGGAGGCGGCAGGAGGAAGAGCTGCGTGAAGATCACGCGCCCCTCGTCGTCGACCGCGACCCCGACGCCGGTGCGGGTGAACTCCGCGCTGAGGAGGTTCTTGCGGTGCGGCCGGCTCTCGATCCATCCCGCGACCGCGGCGGCGACCGGCTCGTCCATGTGGACGTTGCTCGCGACGTTCTCGGCGAGAGCCCGGTACGCGATCCCGGCGGCGCGGACGCGATCGGCGGGTCCTACCCCCTCGGGCGACTCGTGCCCCATGTACGACCGGCGCGCCATGTCGCGGCTGTGCGCCCGCGCGACGGCGGCGAGCACGTCGTCCCACGCGAGCGCCGCGAGGCCGCGCTTGCGCCGCTCGGCGTTCGCCGCCTCCCACGTTCCCCGCTCCATCTCCGCCGGATCGGGGAGGGGGGCCTCGTCCTCGAGGAACACGGCGGCGATCACGAGAAGGCCGTCCTCCGCGACCGTCGTCGCGACGGCGACCGCGCTCCACGACGGGTCGAGCGCGATCCGCCACCCGTCCTCGTAGGCGCGCCAGTTCGCGATCGCCGACGCGACGGCGTCTTCGTACCCCCCCTGGGTCGAGACGTACTGGGCGGCCCGCGCGAAACGGCGGAGCCCCGCCTCCCGCACGTACGCCTCGGTCGGCGCGTCGTGGGCAAAGCGCCTCCCCTCGGGCCGTTCGGCGACCTCCCGCGCGAGCCGGGCGGCGGCCTTCTCGAGGGCGGGATCGCGGCGGAGCGGGGGCGCCCCCGCCTCCGCGCGCGCCGCATCGAGCCGCCGGCGGCTCCCCGCGGCGCCCTCGTCGGGCGGGGGCG
>CAZVOE010000012.1:0-11730 GCA_964628935.1 uncultured Acidobacteriota bacterium | reverse complement strand
CCTTCGCCGGCACGCTCGGCCTGCGCCGCGTGAGCCTGGGCGACCTCGTCGGCCGGGAGCGCTCCCGGGACGGCGAGCGAGGACCCGAGAAGAATCGCCACGATTCCCCCGATCCCGCGCACCGTCGTTCCCTCCCGGCGCCGGTTGCCCCTCCCGGCCCCGAACCCTAAGTTTGCCGCATGCGACGCCAAGGTGGTGGAATCGGGACCCTGATGCTCCTCGTCGTGGCGGCCTTCGTCCTGTGGCTCGCCGTCCGGAATTGGCAGGCGGTGATGCCCGCCGGGAAGGACGCCGCCCTCCCCTCGCTCGCCGCCCACGAAGAAGAGTTGGACGCGACGATGCCGGAGCCGCAGACGAGCGCCCAGCCCGGCGGCTCGATCAACACCCGCCTCCCGGACATGCAGAAGAAGACCGACGCCCACGTGAACCGGGTGCGGGAAGCGATGAGGGAAGTGGAGTAGGGGGGGCGCTATCATGGCCGATCTCGCACAGGAGATCCGCCATGTCGAACGCCCTGCTTCGCGTCCCCGTCCCCCGCAACGAACCGGTCCTCTCCTACGCCCCGGGAACGCCTGAGCGCGCCGCGCTCCAGGCGCGCCTTACGGAACTCTCGCGCAAGCGGATCGAGATCGCGCCGGTGATCGGCGGACGGCGGGCGCGGACGGGGAGGACCGCGGAAGCGGTGATGCCCCACGATCACCGTCACGTGCTGGCGACGTGGCACAAGGCGGGGCGGCGGGAGGTCGAGCGGGCGATCGAGGCGGCGAGGGCGGCGTGGCCCGCGTGGTCGCGAATGCCGTGGGAGCACCGCGCGGCGATCTTCCTCAAGGCCGCGGACCTCCTGGCGGGGCCGTGGCGGCAGACGCTCAACGCCGCGACGATGGCCGGCCAGTCGAAGACCTGCCACCAGGCCGAGATCGACTCGGCGTGCGAGCTGATCGACTTCTTCCGCTTCAACGTCGCCTACATGGAAGAGATCTACCGGCAGCAGCCCTCCTCCGCGCCGGGAATGTGGAACACGATGCAGTACCGCCCCCTCGAGGGGTTCGTGTTCGCGGTCACCCCCTTCAACTTCACGAGCATCGCGGGGAACCTCCCGACGGCCCCCGCCCTCATGGGGAACACGGTCCTGTGGAAACCGGCCTCGTCGGCGGTCTACTCCGCCCACTTCCTCATGGAGCTGCTCGAGGAGGCCGGGCTTCCACCCGGCGTGATCAACTTCCTCCCCGGCTCGGCGGGAGAGGTCGGCGACCCGGCGCTCGCGAGCCCCGATCTCGCGGGAATCCACTTCACCGGCTCGACGAATGTCTTCCAGGCGATGTGGGAGACCGTCGGGCGGAACATCCGCCGGTATCGCTCGTACCCGCGGATCGTCGGGGAGACGGGAGGGAAGGACTTCGTCTTCGCCCACGCCTCGGCCGACCGCAAGGCGCTCGCGACGGCGCTCGTGCGGGGCGCGTTCGAGTACCAGGGGCAGAAGTGCTCGGCCGCGTCACGGGCGTTCGTCCCGAAGTCGATCTGGAAGTCGGTGGAGCGGGAGGTCGTCTCCCAGGTCTCCGAGATCAAGGTGGGCGACCCGGCCGACTTCTCGAACTTCATGGGAGCGGTGATCGACGAGGGGGCGTATCGCACGATCAAGGGCTACATCGATTTCGCGAAGCGCTCGAAGGACGCGAGGATCGTCATCGGCGGCGGCTGCTCCCGGGCGCGCGGCTACTTCATCGAGCCCACGGTGGTCGAGGCGAAGCGGCCCGATTTCAAGCTGATGCGCGAGGAGATCTTCGGGCCGGTGCTGACCGTGTACGTTTACGACGACGCGCAGCTCGACCGGGCGCTCGAGCTGTGCGACGAGGGGTCGCCGTACGGGTTGACCGGCTCGGTCTTCGCCCAGGACCGGGCGGCGATCGTGAAGATCGCCGACCGGCTCGCGCACACCGCCGGGAACTTCTACATCAACGACAAGCCGACGGGCGCGGTCGTCGGACAGCAGCCCTTCGGCGGGAGCCGCGCCTCCGGGACCAACGACAAGGCGGGATCGCTCCTCAACCTGATTCGCTGGACGACTCCGCGCGCCATCAAGGAGACCTTCGACCCCCCGCGGCATTTCGCGTACCCGTGGATGGCGTAGGGGACGTTCCGCTACTCCACCGCTCGCGCCGCGGTGTTGGCGGTCGCCGCCTTGACGAGCCACGCCTCGAGCTTCTTCGGGTCGTCCGCCGACAGGATCTTCTCGCGGGTCGCGGCGTCGACTTCGAGGCCGCGTGCGTGGAAGACCGCGAGAAGCGCCTCCGCAGTCTTCGCAGCCTTTTCCTTCTTCGCCCGCTCCGCCTCGATCTCGGCCGGGAGCTTGACCGCCTTCAGGCGGTCCCCCGTCGCGGCCGCGACCATCTTGTACCAGCTCTCGTCGTACCCCGGGTGGGTGACGTTCCCTCTCTCGTCCTTCTTGTTCCCGTCGAGGTACTTGTAGAGGAGGAACTTCGACAGCTCCTGCCACCGGCGCACGACCTCCGCCCCCGCCTCCGACGTGTACTTCGTCAAGTACTCCTTCGCGAGGCGCGGGGACTGCGCGTGGAGAGCGACCGCCGCCGCGTCGACGTCCGGCTGCGCCGCGAGGTACTTTCCCTCGAGCTCGCGCTGCACCTTCTGGATGTCCTCGATCGTGTCGCTGTACCGCGAGTAGGCGAAGTTCGCGACCTGGTTGAAGATCCAGAAGGCGGCATCCCACGTCACCTCGTGGAACGATCCCGTCCCGACCGCCCAGTTCTTCGGGACCTCCGTCACCCCCGCGTAGACGGGGAAGTACACGGTGCTGTAGGTGTCGTCCACCCCGAACCAGAGGACTCCGCCGACCGGATCGGGGAGCCACGAGCGCGACTGCGTCACGAACGAGAAGCCTGTCTGCTGCGTCGAAACCGCCCGCTCGTTGAAGTACTCGACCCCATCGACCTTCCACGTGAGCGGCCGCCAGCGGTACGGGACGCGGTACGGCCCCGCCCCCACGTCCTGCGTCATGTCGAGGGGGGTCCCCTGGAAGTGGTCGCGCATGAACCCCATCACGTCGGCGACGGAGACCTTCCGGTCGGGCTTGATCCAGAGCGGGAGCGGCTCCGCCTCGACGTCCTTCCCCTCGGCCCAGGAAACGGGGATCTCCCGGGACGGAGCGGCGCGCCGGTACATGCACCACACCCGTGCGTCGCAAAAGCGCCTCGCGCCGAAGTCGGTCGGGTTGTACGTGTCGGCGAAGGAGAACTCCTCGTCCTTCCCGTCGAACCACCCCATCTCGCGCGCGAACGAGATGACGTCGGGGGCGTAGAGGGTGTCCTTCTTGTCGTCGAGGGGGAACTGCCGGATGCGGGCCGCGTTCGCGTGCCCCGAGATGTACCCGTCGGGAACGCGCCGCGCGACCCAGACCGCCCCCTTGCGTCCCGGTCCCTTCCCGATCATCTCGAGGATCCAGACCTCCTCGGGATCGGAGATCGAGAACGACTCGCCCGTGGACGCGTAACCGTACTCGGCGACGAGGTCGGTCATCACCCGGATCGCCTCGCGCGCGGTCTTCGCGCGCTGGAGGGCGATGTACATGAGGCTCCCGTAATCGACGATCCCTTCGGGATCCTCGAGCTCGGGACGCCCTCCCCAGGTGCTCTCGCCGATCGCGACCTGGTGCTCGTTCATGTTCCCGACGACGGTGTACGTCTCGGGAGCCTCGGCGATCCGTCCGAGAAACTTCCCCGTGTCCCACTCGATGATGTCCCGCTTCGTGCCGGGCGGGTGCTTCGCGGCGGGCCAGAAGTACAGCTCGCCGTAAAGCACGTGGGAATCGGCGGCGTAGGTGATCATCGTCGAACCGTCGACGCTCGCCCCCTTCGAAACCAGGAAATTCGTGCAGGCCCTCGCTCCCGGCGCGGCGGCGCTCCCGAGGAGCGCGAGGACGAGGGCCAGAAGGATCGGTCGCTTCATCGGGTTCTCCTCGAGTCAGCTCTCGAAACCGGACATTCTTATCCTTCTTTCAGGGAATCGCACCCCGCCCGGCCTACTCGCCCAGGAGATGGGCGGCGATCCGGCGGGAGTGGGGCCGCGCGCGGTGCTCGTACAAGTAGAGCCCCTGCCAGGTCCCGAGGGCGGGAGCGCCCCCGACGACGGGGATCGAGAGGGTCGTCGAGGTGAGCGCCGAGCGGACGTGGGCCGGCATGTCGTCCGGGCCCTCGTCGTCGTGCTCCCACATCGGGTCGCCCTCCGGCACCATGCGCCGGAAGAACCGCTCGAAGTCGCGACGGACCGCGGGAGCCGCGTTTTCCTGGATCAGGAGGGACGCCGAGGTGTGGCGCACGTGGAGCGTCAGGAGCCCCGTCTGCACCCCCGTGGACCGCACCCACCGGAGGACTTCGTCGGTGAACTCGTGCATGCCGGGACCGCGGGAGTGGACCGCGAACTCGTGGACGTGCTGCCTCACGGAGCACCCCCGGAGAGAGAGGCGAGGACGCTGCGATAGATCTCGACCCCGCCCGCGTCGAAGAGGCAGGCGACGATCCGGTCGAAGGCGCGCTCGTGGTCGCGCATCGCCCGGAGCGCGATCCGCGCGGCGCGTTCCCTCGGGAAACCGTAGATCCCGGTCGAGATCGCGGGGAAGGCGATCGAGCGGATCCGCGGCTCCTCGAGGGCCCGCGCGAAGGCCTTCCGGTAGGCGGAGTCGAGCGCCGCGTCCTCTCCGGCGCCGCCTCCCTCCCAGATCGGTCCCACCGCGTGGATGAGAAAGCGCGCCTTCATCCCGAAACCCGGGGTCCGCACCGCTTCCCCGGTCGGGCAGCCGCCGATCCGGCCGAGCGCCTCCGCGAGCGCCGGTCCCGCGGCGCGGTGCACCGCCCCGTCGACCCCACCCCCCCGGATCAGACGGGAATTCGCCGCGTTCACGACCGCGTCGACCTCGAGGGCGGTGATGTCGGCTTCGACGATCTCGATCACCCGGAAATCTTACGCTTCTCGCCGTTGTGCGGCAGGCCCGACAAGCGTACCTTCCGGGGGCCGGCACGGCAGACGGAACACGAGGAGACGGACCGATGGCGCCCTCCGCCCCCGCCCCGACCGTTCCGGGAGAAAGGCGCGAGCCCCTTCCCCCGGCGATCGTCTTGGTGGCGCTCCTGGATTTCGCGACCGCTGCGGTCCTCGTGGCGGCCGCGGCGGGATCCCTCGTCTTCCTCCCCCACCCGACCCTCCGCCCGGTCGCGGCCCTCTCGATCGCCTTCGCGCTCCTCGCCGGTCTTTACGTCCTTTCGGGGGTCGCCCTGACCGTGCGGCTCCCGGGTGCTCGCAGCCGACAGCTTCTCCTCTCCGCATTCGGGGCCCTCGTCTTCCCCATCGGGACGGTCGCCCACGGCCTCGCGTTCGTCCTGTTCGCGCTCCATCGGGGGGTCGCGGCGCTCTACTCCGGCCGCCCGCGCGAGGCGTGGACCGACGAAGAGCGCGCCTCGTTCGAGCGGCTCCGCACCGCGCATTCCGCCGCGGCGGCGGCGAGCCTCGCGGTCGCGTTCACCTCCGTCGCGACGATCGGCGGGCTCGTGGCGGCGATCGCGCTCCCGAACCTCCTCTCCGCCGGCGATCGGGAGAGGCAGCTCCGGACCCTCGCCGACATGCGCGCGATCGCCGCCGCGATCGACTCCTTCGCCGAAGATCACGGAGACTCCATGGAGGCGCAGGACATCGGAGAGCTGCGGCGAACCCTCGAACCGCGCTACCTGAGCCGCTTCCCCTCGAAAGACGCGTGGGGACACTCCTTCCTCTTCGAACGCTTCGACGACGGCGGCTACCGCATCCGGTCGTACGGGAGGGACGGTCTCGCCGACGACGCCCCGGGCGGGCCGACGGACGATTTCGACGCGGACATCATCTTGGAGGACGGCGAGTTCGTGCAGTGGCCGGAGCACGGCGGACCGGACGGATTCGAGACCCTTCCCGAGTCCGAGGTGCCGGTCGACCCCGGCTCGATCGCCTGAAAAGGCGCCAGTCCGCTTTCTCTCCGGCTGAGGACGGTGGCGTGTCGGGGCGGATTTCCGTTCTTGGGCGTACACTTCAGGGAGGTCGATCACCGAAGGAAGGAGGGGCGTGCCATGAAGATCTCTTGGATTCGCCTCGGCGCCGTGGCGGGCGTTCTCGTCGCGGTTCTCGTGGGCGTGTCGGCGCTCGCGACACCGGACATCGAGAAGAAGGACACGACCAAATGCGGGTACCTGAAGAGCCGCGTTTGCTACACGAGCTGTGAGGACTCCGTCTACACGCACGGCCTCTGCCGGGACGACCGGGACGGATCGACGTCCGCCATTTCGGTCCAGTGCTGCTGCTGCACCGAGGGGGCGAATCACCGGTCGTTCATCGGGGGATAGGCTCGGGTTTGCCGGCGAGCGCCCCGCGTGCGATCGGACCGGGGGCCCCTCCCGTGAACCACCGCCGCTCGTGAGCGTAGAAAGGGGCGCATGGCTCGCCGGGGTAAGGTGCCAGTCCCCGTTTTCCCCGTCACCCCGGGGCGATGGGGCGACCTCGTACGCCTCTTCGGCGCGAAGGGGGCGTGCGCCGGTTGCTGGTGCATGTTCCCGCGCCTCGCGCGGCCCGCGTGGGCGAAGGGGAAGGGAGAGGGGAACAAGCGCGCCCTGAAGCGCCTCGTCGAGTCCGGTCCGCCCCCGGGGTTGCTCGCGTATCTCGGGGAGACCCCCGTCGGGTGGATCTCGCTCGGGCCGCGCGAGACGTTCCCGACCCTCGCGCGCTCCCGCGTCGCGAAGGCGCCCGACGACCGTCCCGCCTGGCACGTCGTGTGTCTCTTCGTCGCGAAAGAACACCGCCGCAAGGGGATCTCGAAGGCGCTGATCGACGGCGCAACGAAATGGGCAAAGAAGCGGGGGGCGCGCCTCCTCGACGCCTGCCCCGTGGAGCCGCGCGGAGGGTCGATGCCCGACACCTTCGTCTGGCAGGGCCTCGCCGCGAGCTTCCGCGCGTGCGGTTTCGTCGAGATCGCGCGCCGCTCCCCGACCCGGCCGTACGTGCGCCGCGATCTGCGTTGATCGTCGGGACTAGAATCGGTCCGTGAACCTCCCGCCGTCGCGGCTTCGCCGCGCCCTCATGGCCGCGGGGATCGTCCTTTCGGCCGCCGCCGTCGCAGGGTTTCTCGCCGCCTGGTGGCTCCGCGACCTTCCGCGCCGGCAGGTGGAGCAGGCGCTCGCGGAAAGGCTCGAGGCGGAGGTCCGCCTCGGGGCGTTCGAAGTCGAGAATCTCCGCCGCTTCGTCCTGCGCGACCTCCGGCTGCGACGGATCGCGGGACAGCCGCGCGTCGAGGCGGCGACCGTCGAGCGGCTGGTCGCGGAAGGCGGCGTGCGCGAGATCCTCGCCGGCCGCTTCGAGTCGCTCGACGTCGACGGGATCGAGGTCCGCCTCGCGCCCCCGGAGGAGCCGGCGCGGGAGCCCACGGGCCCCCCCGCGGAGGTGTTCGTCGGCCGGCTCGTCGTCACTCGAGGGCGCGCGGTCGTCGAAGGAGAAATCGAAGAAACCGCCGTCGCGTTCGAAGCCCGGGCGCGGGACATCGGCGGGACCGTCGAGGGAACCCTCACCGCCCGGGCGGAGCGGCTCCTCCTCGCCCCGCTTCTTTCCCGCGAAGGCCACGTGGACGGCCTCGATCTCCGCGCTGTCCTCGAGCCGGACGGAACGGTCCGCGCGACCCTCTCGACCGGGGAGGGCTCGTTCGCCGAGGGCGGACGATCGATCGCGATCCCCCCCGCGACTCTCGAAGCGACCGCACGGCGGGACACCTCCACGTTCGCCTTCGACGCCCGTCTCGACTCCCCGCTCTTCTCGCTCGCGTCGGCGCACGGCACGTGGAACCTCCCCGACAGGTCGCTGGACGCCCTCGATGCGCGCGTGGAGGGGGCACGACTCTCCTCCCTCGCTCCCCTCATCGCCGCGCTTCCCGAGGGGACCGCCGTCGAGGGGATCGCCGCTCTCCACGGATCCCTGCGCGACGACGGGACCCTTGCCTGGGAACTCTCCCTCGGTCGCTCCCGCATCGAGATCCCCGGATCGATCGCCGCCGAGGTCTCCGAGGCGAACGCCTCGGGGACATTCCCGATCGCCGACCCCGCCGCGCTCGGGCCGTTGCGCCTGACCGCCCGCGTCGACCAGGCGTGGGGGGCTTGGAACGGCTTCTCGATCCCGTCCGGTCTGATCCCTCTCGCGCTCGAGTTCGACGGAACGCTCGCGGGAAAGCCCACGGTCGTCGCTTCCGGCGCCCTTCGCGCACTCGCCCCCGCCCTCGGCGTCCTCGACGCCTCGGGGACGCTCGACCTCGACGGCTCGATTCTCGACGCTCGCTGGCGCTGGACCGACACGACCGTCCCCGCGGTCGACGCGCTCGTCCGGGAGGCGACCGGGGTCGGGCTCCCCGCCGCCGTGAGCATCCACGGAAGGGTCGAGGCGGAAGGGACGGCGCGTGGCGCCTTGGCCTCCCCCTCCGTCGCCGCGAGCCTCGCCGTCCGAGCCCTCCAGGGGGCGACCGATGTCGAGGGTTTCGGCCGCGTTGCGCTGACCGAAGGGGAGCTCGTCGCGCGCCTCGCGACCGCCTCGGCGGGCGCACCCGTGGAGGTCCCGTCGCTCCAGCTGCGCGGCGCGGCGCGGGCGGGGGACCTCGACCCCGTTCCGCTCACGATCGACGCGGCGGGGCGGTGGCTTCCCTCGCCGATGGGAGCGGACCTCGCGCGCGCCACGATCGTCGCGGGAGACCTCGGGCGTCTCGAAGCGGATGGGCGCTGGCGCTCCGGGGCCCCGCCGCGCGTCCTCGGGACGGTGCGCGTGGCAGCCGTCGACCTCGCGCGGATCCAGACGTTCCTCAGGCCCTGGATCGGCGACCCCGTGCCCGGCTTCTCGATCCAGGGGACGGCGGAGGGGAACGCGATCGGGTCGCTCGCCGCCGACGGCACCTGGACGGCGGAGGGGACCGCGACGATCCGCGGCTCGGGGTTCGCGTCGGAGGACGGTGCGAAGGTCCTCGAGGGGTTCGACTCGACGTGGGACCTCGCGTTCGAGGGCGCCGAGAACGGCGACGCGCGCGTCCGCGGGACCGCGGAGGTCGGCGGGTTCGTCGCCCTCTGGGACACCTTCTTCGCCGACTACTCGGGGCTCCCCTCCTCCGCCGAGTTCCGCGGCTCGTTCCGACCGGGGCACGGCGAAGTTCCCGCCGCGTGGGGGGGGGCGCTCGACTGGACTTGGCCCCAAGGGGGGACGGTCTCGTGCGCCCTCTCCTCGCGGACCGACGGCGCGCTCGGCTACTCCCTCTCGCTGCGCGTGGACGACCTGCGGTCGAGCCTCGACCGGTACCTGCGCGGCCCGCTCGGCGGCACGGTTCCCTGGTTCGAGAGGATCGAGGGGACCGGGGCGATCGATGCGCGGGTCTTCGGGACCGTCTCCGACGACTCGACCACCGCGCGCGGGCGCGTCCGACTCGAGAAGGTGGGGCTCGCCGGGACGAAGGGGCTCGTCGAAATCGAGGGGCTCGACCTCGACCTCCCGTTCGACCTCGCGTTGGGGGACACGATCGGCGGAGGGAAGGAGACCGGCTCCCTCGCCTTCGAACGGGTCCGGCTCTCCGGGCTCACGCTCGACTCGCTCCGTACCGGCCTCGTGGTCGACGCCGACTCGGTCGCGCTCGAGGAGCCCCTCGCCGTCCCGATGCTCGGGGGAGGGCTCGGATTCGAACGCCTGCGCCTCGCGGACGCGCTCCGGCCGTCGCGCCGCCTCGTCACGGCGCTGCTCGTCCACGCGATCGACCTCGCGGAAGTCTCGAAAGCGTTCGGCCTCCCTCCCCTCGAGGGAACCGCCGACGGCTACTTCCCCCGCATCGAGGTGACCGGCCCGACGCTCCGGGTGGACGGCGGAGGAGGCGTGGACGTCTTCGGCGGACGAATCGACATCGGGAACATCGCGGGAGAGGACCTCCTCTCGCGCTTCCCGAAGATCGACCTTTCCCTCGAGTTCCGCGGGATCGACCTCGAGCGAGTGACGAAGGTCTTCGACTTCGGCTCGATGACCGGGGTTCTCGAGGGCTACGCCCGTAACGTCGAACTCTTCCGGGGCATCCCCACGCGGTTCGACGCCCGGGTCGAGTCGGCCGAACGCGGCCGCGAACGGATCGACGTCAAGGCGATCAACAACATCGCGATCCTCGGGACCGGCGGGAAGGTCTCCGCCTTCGACCGCGGGATCCACAAGTTTCTCGACACCTTCTACTACGAGAAGCTCGGGATCACCTTGCAGCTCGTGAACGACGTCTTCCTCATGCGCGGCCTCGAGGAGCGCGGCGGGAAGGAGCTGTTCCTCAAGGGGGCCCTCCCCTTCCGGATCGACATCGTCAACGTGAAACCGGGCCAGACGACGTCCTTTCGCTCGATGCTCGAGCGCATGAAGGCGGTCGATTTCGAGGTGGGGGGGTCCGGTTCCTGATTCGTGGTTAGAATCGCTCCGTCGAGGGGGAGTCCCCGGGAGGCCCGCATGCGAATCCGTCCGGCCGTTCTCTCAGGCGTCGCGGCGACCGCGGTCGCGCTCGCCGCCTGCATCACCGTCAACGTCTACTTCCCCGAGGCCGCGATCAAGGACCTCTCGAAGCAGATCGAGGAGCAGGTTCAGAAGGAAGCCGAGAAGAAGCGGCAGGAGGAGCCGAATCCCGCCGAGGAGACCGCTCCCCAGGGCGGCGCGACCTCAGGCCTCTTGGACGCGTTCCTCGGCGCGACCGTCGCGCACGCGCAGGTCGCCGACCCCGGCGTGACGAGCCCCGCGATCCGGAAGATCATCGATTCCCGCGCCTCGCGCGTCCCCCAACTGGACGCGTTCAAGGCGCGGGGGGTGATCGGCGAGAACAACCGCGGCCTCGTCGAGGCCCGGAACCTCGAAAGCCTCGCCGACCTCAAGGCCCGCGCCGAGGTGCAACGTCTCGTGAAGGCGGAGAACACCGACCGGGAGGCGCTCTACAAGGAGATCGCGGCGGTGGAGGGGGTCGACCTCTCGCAGCTCCCGCGGATCCAGCAGACTTACGCCGAAACCCTGCGCGCGAACGCGAAGCCGGGGCACTGGGTGCAGGATCCCGACGGGACGTGGAAGCAGAAGTAGGGTCGCGCTCAGAGCGAGACGACCTTCGAGGCCCGGACCTGCGCCGCGAGGATGTCCCCCATTCCCCCGACGATTCCGACGCGGACGTCGTCGAGGAGCAGCCGGCAGTACGTCTGGAAGAGCCGGACCCGGAGGTCCCCCTCCGCCTCTCCCATTCCCTCGCGCGTCACGAGCACCATCCAATCCCCGATCATGCCGCGCCTCCTCTCCGTGAATCGAGAGGGGTAGACTAGCGGACGTGCGTTTCTCCGCCAGGGCGACCGCCGCATCGGCGCTCTGCGCCACCTCGCTCCTCGCCGCCGTGCTCTCGACTCCGCCCGGCTCCCGCGGCCCCGATCCTTCCCTTTCCCTCCTCGTGGACGCCGCCGAGGCGGCGCTCGATGCGGGGAATCACGAAGAGGCGCTCGCGCTCGCGCGCCGCGTGCTCGCGACCGACGACGACCGGCCGGAGGCGCTCGAGATCGTGGGAGTCGCGAGCGCCGCCCTCGGAGCGCACGCCGACGCGGAGCACGCCCTCTCCGGGGCCTGTGCGGTCCGTCCCGAGCGATCCCGGTGCTTCGTGCGTTGGGGACGGGCGCGCGCCCTGCGCGCCGG